>DETJ01000052.1:0-6141 GCA_002361595.1 Patescibacteria group bacterium UBA3291
CATCCGCCATTGTTACTTTTGTTCATGCAGGGAAACATCATGATGGAGTTGAGCTATTCTTAACTTTTCCACAATCAGATTTTGCTGTAACACTTTCCCAACTTGTAGAGCTAGACTCTTTAACTAAACATTGGATTTTTGTATCCAATTGATAATTCTTACATGTTCCAGTAAATGTTGTTACCAATTCATCACTAACGAAATAAGTTTTACCCTTATTAGTTCCATCATATTTATTTGTTGTTTTATAGTTACAATCTATAAGAACATAAGCACTTCATCCTGAAGTCTTACATGTAACTTCAATATCTTTTCCACTTGCTAGAGTTTCTGGATTTGTAGTGATTTTATCACATGATGGACCTCATTTACTATTATGTACTAGATATCATTCTGCTACAAAGTAATCGTGATTATTCTCTACTGTTAAGTTATACACTGTTTCCTTATTTGGATAATGATTTATTTTTTCTATCTCAACTAATTTTCCATCGCTCATAAGCAATATATCTCATTCTTTTAAGTATTTTGCTTCAATCCAACTATAATTCTCTGAATTAGCTGATTCTCTTACATAGAATCTATGCACATCTGTTACTTTTAATACTTTTCAATTTATAGTTAGTTCATACATTTCATGAATATTATCTTCATGCACTAATAATTTCTTTACTATATTTCACTCATTATTATTTGTTTCGGTATTGTATGACAATACTATATCTCATTCTCTTACTTCTTCTATATTCTTTTTCGTTCCATCCGCCATTGTTACTTTTGTTCATGCAGGGAAACATCATGGAGGAGTTGTACCAGATACAGTTACTGTATCTTTACATGAGTCTCCAGTTTCTCCATTTACTTTACATTGAACTGTATATGATTTAGAGCTTGAAGAACTATTAGATGGATATACACAAGTTCCTGTTAATGAAGAAATATTTGATCATGTTAGTACGGATGCTTTTGATCATGAAAGTGTTGCTCCATCTCCACATGATAATTCAATATTACCTGCTTTTCCATCAGATGTTTTACATACTATTGTAGTGCTTCATCCTGCATTAGTAAATGATTTCTTTGTAAATTCTGGAGCTTTACATAGCAATCAATCTTCAAAATTATGTACAGCATCGTCACATCGGTCACCATCGATAATACTATCATCTGGTTTCTTATCATTTAGATAGATACATGCAAAATTTGTTCTATTATCCTTATTATCCTTTAGAACTTTTCATTTCAATAGAATATATCATTCTACTCCTGGCTCCAATGTAATTCATCCGTAGATATCGATATATACTCCATCAACTTTTTTATTATTGTATATAATTTCACTTCCTGAAGAAGTATTTGCATGATCTGATCCTCAATTAATATGAATTTCACTAGAAATATATTCTACATTCTTTGGTAGAAAATCTTTGACTGATGTAATAGTAGCAGATGCCGTTCCTTTATTTCCAAAAGTAATTTTATATTCTATAGTATCTCCCACTTTTACTGTCTTTTCTTTACTTCAATCTGAGAAAGATTTCTTGATTCGAAGTTTTGGTGCAGGGATTTCTTCATCATCACAGTCTTCATCTTCTGGATTTTCTTCTGGTTTAACACATGCTACATTTTTATATTCTTTACTTGGCATCTCAGTAGCGTATGTTGTTAACTGAATTTCTAGATATTGTCAATCAGTTAAAGTTCAAGTCACTTTCCATTCTATATTTTTTCAATTTACCGTTGGTTTAGCTACTGATAATCATGGATTATTTTTCACAAAATATCAACTGTATGCTAATACTTCTGGTAATTTATCTGTTACTGTAAAATTTGTCACATTTCATCCACTCGCTGTAACTTTTATATTCCATGTTACAATATCTCATATCTTTTTAATTTCTTTTGATCATACTAGTGTCTTTTCTATTTTAATTTTACCATCTGTTGGAAGTGGTTCATCATCACAATCCTCATCATCTGGATTTTCTTCTGGTGCTACACATGCCACATTCTTATATTTCTTCTTTGGCATCATTGTCGCTTTTGTCTTTAACTCTATTTCTAGGTATTTTCATTCTTCTAATGTTCATTTTACTTCCCATTTTACTGTAGATGTTGTTACTGTTGGTGTTTTTACTGTTAATCATGGATTATGTGTTACTGTATAACTATCGTATGCCAATACTTCTGGTAATTTATCTGTTACTATGAAATTTGTTACATCTCCTCATTTTGCTGTAACTTTTATTTTCCATGTTATTATATCTCATATTTTCTCTATCTTATCACTTCATACTAATGTCTTCTCAATCTCTAATTCCCCATCTGTTGGAAGTGGTTCATCATCACAATCCTCATCATCTGGATTTTCTTCTGGTGCTACACATGCCACATTCTTATATTTCTTTTCTGGCATCTTTGTAGCTTTCGTCTTCAATTCTATTTCTAGATATTCTCCTTCTTTTAATGTTCATTTTACTTCCCATTTTACTGTAGATGTTGTTACTGTTGGTGTTTTTACTGTTAATCATGGATTATGTGTTACTGTATAACTATCATATGCCAATACTTCTGGTAATTTATCTGTTACTATGAAATTTGTTACATCTCATCACTTTGCTGTAACCTTTATTTTCCATGTTATTATATCTCATACTTTCTCTATCTTATCACTTCATACTAATGTCTTCTCAATCTCTAATTCTCACTTCTTTGATGGAACATCTTCAATTTTACAATCAGAATTACAGATTCTTCCATCTGGCAATGTACTTGTTCATGCAGATCCTGGATCACATTCTTCTCCATAATCTTCATCTAGGACACCATCTCCACATCGAGTAATTTCATAATATGCACATTCCTTATGAGAGTATAGATTAGATTTGGATGGTTTTGGTGTTAAATTACTGTTTTCATACCATATTGTATATTCAACATATATATTATCCCATGCTCTTTGTGAAGGATACTTAACAATATGATATTTTGGTAATTTTGACTCCATAATAACCATTGAAGTATTTGCAGGGACTTTCATTCATCCGTTTGTTAAACTAGATGTCCACTGAAAAACTGGATTACTTCCATTATTATAATCTCAATGATTTTCTTTAAAAATTACATCATCTGGTCAATAATATAAGTAACGATCATGCCATCATGCATCAAAGGTATCTGAAAACTGAATTTCGTCTCAATATCTAAGTTTATTTGTGAATGTGTCCTTACATCATTCAGCAGGAGTTATTTTATTACATTGTGAATCACATCATGCCGTTCAGTCACATTCTTCTCATCAGTTTTTTACACCATCTCCACAATATTCCTGATATGCTTTACATGTTTTTTCTCATCAGTTTGCATTACTACATTTCCATTCAAGATGACTATCTGTTCATTCGATAGTTGGAGTACTAGCTGTAAGTCCAGATGGACATAGTCATGATGAAGTCTTTGTCAACCATGGTGTTGTCTGTCTAGTAGAAAAATATGTAGTTCATCCATTTTCAGTTCCACATGATGCTGATCATACTGTTGTACAGCTACTTGAACATGTCGAAGCGCTTGTACCATTTTTACTTCAGTCATCACAATCTTCATCTCAGTTTTTCTCACCATCTCCACACCACTGCTGTTTTGCACTACATGACGGAGATGTTACTTTTGATCAAACTACACAATTCCATGTATAAGATCTAGGACTTCATGAATAAGAAAATCATGTTAATGTTCATTCCTTACATAATCATGGAGTTGAAGAAGTTAACCATTGACTTGATGATGTAGTATATTGAGTTTTTCAATTATATGTACTACTACATTCAGGATCTGCTGGTTCTACAATTTTACATTCAGAATTACATGTCTTTCAGTCTGATCTATTTTTCCATGAAGGTGCTTCTGGATCACATTGTTCAGCTGAATCACTTGGATCTTTTTTAAACCAATCTGTATCTACCACTCCATCTCCACACCATGATATTTCATATGGATAACATTCTGTATGTTGATATCTAGTGGTTGCCGCCGCATCATTTGCATATTCTACAACATATTTCACTAATAAATTACTTGAAGACCTATTTTCTGGCTTTGCATTTATTTGATAGTATTTATTTGCCTTTATTATTACCTTACTCGTATCTTTATAAACCCAAGGATTGCTTGTTACAGCTGATGTCCATCAGAAATTTGGATTGTCTCACAAATTATAATTTCATGCTTCTTGTACTCTACCACATCAATTTTTCAATCTTCTATCTTGCGATCATGCCCAAAATTCATCAGCGAATTCATATTCATAATTCACCCTTAGAGCCTTTGATGGTCATGTATAATCGCACGATGTTCTATTGAGAACTGTAGTACATTTTTCATTATCATTACTTCATGCAGCATTAGAAATCCAATCACTTTGTGATATTGGACTTCACAACACCCATCAGCTAGGAGATGCACTAACAACCAATGGAATACTCATCCATATTGCTAACACTCATCATAACAAGTAATTCTTCATTTTATAGTTTCATTTGATATAAAATATTCAACAATTTATAAATAATATTTTAATTTTTATATTTCTCCTAGCCCCGAATCTGTTGTAGTTCAAGTTCAATCTTTAACCGTAGGAATATCATTATCTACTTGATTATCTGGATTTCCATTTGTATTTGGTTGCGAATTTGGCATTTTTCATCATTGTGTAGCATCATCTGTTTTTACCTCAGAATTTTCTTCCTCATTTCCTCCTCAGTCGCTTCACAAATTAACAGCTACTCCAACTGCTCTATCAGTTCTAGCTACATTTACTGTACTAGTTCCATCGCTATTATTCAAATATAATGCTCACTGTCTGTAATCATCTACTTCATGTTCTTCTTGCACTTGAATTTTTCACATCTCAATACCTACTGACTCATTAGCACATTCTCACATTAGATAGAACACATATTTCATATCTAACTTTATTTTAGTTTTTTTCTGTCAATTGTCAAGAACAATTTCTCATTTTTTCAATAAATCTGAAAGATTTTCGTTGCTTAACTCCTTTCAAACTTTTAATTCTACTGCTCTCTTGAGATTATTCCATTCCATTGGAGATTTTTTTAATGATAATACTCATGGAATATTTTCACCCTTTTCATTGTTTCATCCTAAGAACCACGCTTCAGCTTTCTGTTTATCAGCTCATGTAAGTTCCTGAGTTGTTCCTCAAAGTATATTTGTAACTCCAAGTCACGTGAGAGCAAGTCATTTAGCTTCAGCTGTATTATTTTTATTATAGAATGCTGTAGCTCATAGAAGATTTTGTCTAGGTTCTAGTCCATATTTACCATTCAATGTTTTGATAAATTCATCTCTATTTACACTAAGTTTATCAAAAATTGACTGTCAGTTTGGACCTTTCATTGTCTCTTTCTTATAGTAATTCTTTCTAAGTTTAAGATTTTCATTTAATCCGTTTGCATTATGTACATTTGCTGTAGCAGAAATTGCCATAATTCTATCGATAATTAATTGTTTATCTTCAGCTGATACATTTTCATTAAGAAGATCTTTTCTAATAGCTTCATACTTTTTATCGTTTCATAAAACGTTAATTACTGCATTAACCATTTTATTGAAATCATCTACCGCAGATTTTTTAGTTTTCATAAATTCACTAAATTTTCTTCGATCTGAACTATCTATAGTTTTTAATCATTCAATTACAGCTGATGTAAACAATCTTCCAAAATCTGGACTATATTCGAGCTGTCCTTTATTTTCAACTGGTTTATATTCTAATTTTTTAGCTCACATCAATTCTCCAGTTCCAATGAGTTTCTTCATTCATTCTGCATCAGAAATCATTACATCTGATGTAACACTTCTATCTGAACCAATATTCAGAGTTAGAGATCTTTGATTTCATCCAGTTTCTTGCAAAAGACGATATGTAGCATTTGCTGGGAAAGAATAAGATCAATCTGACTCTTTCTTTACATATCACTTCATAGATTCAGATACTCTAATATTAATTCAAATTCCATCTGATATAGCAGCTGGCACTTGAATTCTTCATGGTTTTCAATCTGCTCATTTTTTATAACCTAAATTGACTTTTGATCCATATCTCTTCAAGATTTCATTAAT
>DETJ01000052.1:6250-9306 GCA_002361595.1 Patescibacteria group bacterium UBA3291
CCATTTACTTGAGCATCAATTCTAGCATATCTACTATGTTCTGTTTCATTAGTTCTAGCATTACGATATTTTGTAAATCTAGCTACCAATGTAAGAACTGGTACACATCATGCAATAAACTGAATTCAAACTTTTCATCCTGAAATCTTTCGCTTATTGTCCGCAATTCATGCAATTTTAGCATTTCTCCATTGTGTAGCATATACATCAGCAATGACTTGTGCATATGTATCAAAATCTTGGGCTGTTGTTTTTTCATCGATTTTGAATTGATTAATGATTGACATTAAATTGGCTGTAGCTGATTTTAACTCTTCTTCAGAAGCGTTTGGAAATTCTGTTTTTAATGCTTCTTTTAAAACAAATTCCTTATTATCTGCTGTTTTCAATACTTTAACCCATTCTTTTGCTTGTTTTTTTACTACTTTATTGATATTCTGTGATTGTTTTTCGATACCTGTATCCTTATTATTTTCATATCATGCAGTTACTCCATATGAGAAAATAGGTCATGTTACAGCAATATTTCCTCATAATGAAATTCTTTTCTCTCATGTTGCATCCAATGTCTTATCTCTTGATCCTTTATTGATATCTTTACTCAATTCAATTGAAGCAGCTTCACAAGGGATGAATAATAATTTAGCACCAGCGCTAACTGCAGTTCTCAATTTTACAGTATCTGATATATCAAATCATTTACCCCATCATAGAAATAATCAGAATTTTGGCTCACCATCTCAACCAAGTCCTACATTAAATCCTGCACTCATTCATTTAACGATTTCATCTAATGGCACTGAAGCACCAGCTGCTAATCCTGCATTTTTCTGTTTCACAGCTTCATCAATCAGCATTTGAGGTAATTGATCACGAAGACTTTGAGTAATTGAAGCTCTTTGATTATCATCCTTTATATACTCTTTTAATTTTGATTCTCCTGCTTTAATAATTTCATCAGCTTTTTGTTTTGCTACTACTTTTAAAGCTTCTGCTTCTTTTTTCTCTAATTTTGCAGCAGATACTAAATTATTTAAAGATTCTGCTCCTGCATCTTTTCAATTTTTAATTACATCTGATATTTCGACTGGTAAATTATTGATAAAATTCTGGAGCTTTCTCGTATTTTCATATCAATTTTTATCATCAGTCATCCATTTATACAAATCTTGGATTGTTGAAATATTTCACATACCCATTCCATATTTATTTGCATATTCTACAATATTTTTTACTGCTACATCATTATTGAAATTTTTATTTTTTAGTTGTAATGAAGCAACAGATCTTCTGAATACATCTACAAATTGACTTCATGTTTTATATCCAATATCCCCCGAATTTACTTCTCCATCGAGATTAAAATCTCACAATAATTGTAACATTTTCTCTTCTGTGATATTTTCACTTCATAGTCTTCTCTTTATAATTTCAAAAGAAGCTCTTTGTTTCCAATCTTTAGGTTTACTTTCTATTTCTTTATGTGTTTTATTATCAATAATTACGTATTGTTCTTTTCAGTCAGCACCTTTTACCCATCCTTCTTGGTACAACATTTTTCATGCATCCTTAATCTCTTGCTTTGATATTTTAACCGAACGAGTTCTCAAAGCTTCTCTTACCCCATCCAAATTTTCAAAATTACTTTCACAGAAAAATCCCATCAAATTCTTGAGATGTTGATATTCTGATTGAGAGCTCTGATATTCTTTATATGATTCATAGAAATTTTTGATATCTTTTGTCTTTGAATTAATTCAAAGTTCTGACTTCCATTTTTCTGCAATTTCATCAGTTAAAGCTCATGATTGAGATTTACACTTGTTGATTAAATCCCTTAATTTTCCCTGCTCTAACGCTTGTTCAAAAACTTTTGCACTTGAAGTAGCAAGTTTTTTTTCTGCTCTAGAACATTTCCATGTCTCATCATTCCAAGAGAAATTAATTTTTTTATTTTTGGCAAGCTGTTTAAGCTGCTTCAAAAGTTCTTTATCTGTAATTTCATCTTCTCTTTTTTCTACTGAAGAAGCTAAAGATTCATTATTTCTATGAACTTCTGACTGTAAAATTTGTTCATGCTTTCTAGCATTATCAATAACCTCCTGAGCACGTTTCTGTTCTGGTGTAAGCTCTGGGTTCTTTGGTCATTCTACTCCTTTTCACACAAAGAAAGCTGAATGTAAATTGTTTCTAAATTTATTCATTTTAATATAAATAGGGGATAAAAACCTTTAACCAATTATATCCCCAAAATCAAAAAAACGCAAATATTTTAATAATTTTGTCAAATATTATACTTGCGTTTTTTGCGTTTTATGATATAATATAGATTCTGAACTTTATATCATAAATTTTCAATCTTTATAGATCAAAATCTCCTTTCCGTCTGGCAAAATTCAGATTGCATCCCTAGGAGCAGTCGAGATTACATCTACATGTTCTGCTGAGAAATTTAATCAGATTGATTTTTTAAATTCCTTATCATCAAGTTTTGATTTATCCCCCGCATAGCATTCATCAAATCATGTTCAGAGTGCAACGTGTGTATTTCCATATTCTCATCACACATTTTCATCAAAAAGAGTTTCCGCCATGAAGCGAGTAATTCTAGAGATTCTAGCATCAGTCAAACTAAATTCTCACAAATGATCCATTCATTCAATTTTTATCATTTCTTGAAGGATATCATCATTTTCGTCTGCATGAGCTTCTATTAGTTTTCAATCTTTAAATTCGAGTCTGATTCATTCTACCAAGCTTCAATATCTATATAAAGGCTGATTACATTTTATCCATCAGTTCACATCTCTACAATCAGGAGAAGTAAATACCTCAAATGATGGAATATTACATCCTCTTCATGCTGCTCGTAAACGATCTGCTCAGATTCTCACTTTCAAATCTTCATCTGGTCAAATTACGTGAACGTATTCAAGTTTCATTTCATTGAGTTTATCTTTTACGCGTTGGATTTCACCATTTACTTCTTTCCATTTTTTCACTGGATCTGGTTCATTTAGAAAACATGCTTCGATAATCTGATTTCGATATTCTTC
>DETJ01000031.1 GCA_002361595.1 Patescibacteria group bacterium UBA3291
GAATCTCAGTTCTTCTTCAAAATCCTGACTCTTACGACCAAATATATTTTTCAGATCTTTCTACTGGAGCACTTTTTGTAGCTCAGAAAAATTATGAAAATCTGATTGATAATAAATATAATCATGAATTTTTGCAGTCTGATTTGGTCTCTTTCATTTCAGATAAAACACTTGATACTAGTAAACCAATTACATTAGTAGCAAATCTACCATATATACCAGATGAAACTTTTGATGAAAATTCACCTGATAATGTGCAGAAACGAGAACCTAGAATGGCATTCGTATGATGAGATGATGGATTAGATCTTTATAGAAAGATGTTTAACCAACTCTTTGATTTCAAATCTGAATGAAAAATCTGAAAAGTGATGATGTTTCTAGAAATGATGACATGGCAGGTGGAAATTTTACAGAAAGAATTCTGAGATAAGTTAGCTTTTGAAGAGGTAAAAACTTTTCATTTCAATATTCGTATAGTCAAAGCATCATTCAAAGATTAGAATATTTACAAAAGTCAAATTAAATAACGATAAAAGTCCGATTTTTTTTGACTTTTTTTGTATTTCTGAATATAATTAGAGCAGGAACTTTATTTCCTTGAATTAAACAAAAATGGAAGAAAATCAAACAAATCAGAATTTAAATCAACAACCTGTTCAACCAGTTCAGCCACAACCTGAACAAGTTCAGCAACCCGTTCAATGACAACCCGAATCACAGCAACCTACTACAGACCAGCAGCAGGTTCAGCAACCAGTTCAGCAGTCAGCTCAATGACAGACACAAGCTACACAGCAGCCTAGTGTTTCTATGCAGATCCAGCAATTACTTGTTCAGCAGCAGCAGTATCAGAAACAGTATAATGAACTTGTGGACTATGTGAAAAAAACTCCAAACTTACCAATTGAACAGGTGAATCAGATAAAAGCACAATTAGATCAGCTTAATGCTCTTTTTGTACAATGAAAACAACAATTACAGGCTCTATGATACAATCAAGTCCAAGTAAATAAACCAACTGAAGTGAAGAAATGATCAGTAACTAATTTTTCACTCAAAAAAGTAGCAATCTGATGTGGAATAGTATTATTATTAATTTTTGCAGGATTTTTTCTAACATTATCATCATTGATCAAAAATCCAAATGCTTTAGACTGAATTGGAGTAGGTGCAGCTACAGCTAAAGTTTTATTACAGGCATTTACAGGATTATTATTCTGAAGTGTAATCCTGATAATGATAGGAGTAATTATCTCAAATATATACAGATTAATTACAGTAAAGAATCAGTCAAAATGAAAGTTTGTTTTATGATTGATTTGATGAGTATTATGAGCTGGAATTATGTGAGTATTAATCTGAGTAGTATTTTGATGGATATGAAAAATTGTTACAGAAGTCAAACAAGTGGATTATGATATAATTCAACCTTATCTTGTTTGAAGGGTAGAAAAAGAGTGAGTGGATGAATTTGCTCATCCATATAGAAATAAAGATATGGTGGGTGTAGGTGAAAATTATCCACTTATTGCACCATCAGAAATGGCATTTTCTCTTAGATGGGATGAATTAGTAAAATTAACAAATAAAGATTTACCATCATGATATGAAATAGTTGATGTTAAATTTATGTGTGGAAACAAGGATGGAACGATTTTAGATTTAACTCATGACGTGGATAGTCATTGATGGTATAAGTTTGGATGAACATGTATATATTCAAAACAATGAGAATATACATACTGAATAGAATTGACTTATGATAACACAATTTCACATGAAAGAAAGACTGTAAAATATAATTTAAAATCTTTGGATTTTGCCTCAGAAATCAGAATATACAAAACTATTACATCAAGTAATTCTGCTAATAGTAAAGAAGTAGATCTAACTAGTAGTAATGGTGAATTCTTACTCTGAAAGGCTCCAGCCAAAATTACAATTGATGCTAATCAAGTTTTCCGTGATTTTTCTACTAAATGATATGAAGTAGAGTGGGATATGGATGGTGATTTCGTAAGTGATAGAACTAATCAGGCAGCTTTTGATTATTCATATAGAATGCCTCAGGTGTATTATATTACTTATAAATTCTCTGAAATATATGAAGATCTATGGTATAGATTCCCAGTAAGAGTAGAGCAGAGTGATAAACCTGTATGTTGGGTAGAGACAGAGAGATATCCATGAACAAATAAATTTCAAATTGTTTCAAATTTTGTAGATGAATCATCTGTAGCTACTATTTCATCATATAATTATACTATAAAAAATAGTGCAACTAGAAAAGTTTTATCAGATTTGAGAGATCAGAATCAGAAAATTACTTATGAATTTCCTGATAAATGAAGTTTTGTTGTAGTACTAGATTATGTGACGGTAGATGGAAAACAGTGACGATGTGAATCTGATCCTATATTATTGGAAAAGGAAACATTTGATGTTCAGTATGCTCTATTAGCCAAGGATCCAGTTACATGAAGATTCAAGGAAGTATGTAATGCAAAATCCAAAGCTTCTGAATACAATCGCTGTACAGAAATAAATCTGGACAAGGTTCCTCAGGCTTATCAGTTACAGATCAAAACTATTACTCCGATGACTATCAATACATCAAAAGCTGTATATTTCGAAAATACTGAAGATTCAGTTGAAAATACTCATGCTTTGATGGAGGACAATGAAACATATGATTTTACTATTCCTGATGAGTGAACATATGAATTAAGAATTGCTACTTCTGATAAAACTATCGGAATAGATGACGCAACCAAAGTGATTAAATTTGTTGCAAAGAAACCTGATATTATTTGAATACTTTCTATCACGACAGCAGAGACAGATCCTAATCAAAGGAAGCCTGTATCAGAAGGATTTGAACCATTACAGGTAATTTTGGATGCATCCAAGACTGAAATTAATGTTCCATGAGATGAGATTATTTATTTCACTTGGGATTTTGGTGATGGAGAGGTTAAAACAAATCAGCAGAACTGAGTAGTGGCACATACATATAATTATGACTATAAGAGAGAAAACTGAATCTTCGAGCCAAAAGTTACAATTACTACACTTCAATGATTGACAGAAGTGGTATCGTGACCTAAACTTAATGTAAAGAAATGATTGATAAGTATAGATGTTTCTTCGATTTCTCATCCGTCTAGACAGGCTCCTGCAGGTGCTAATGTGACATTTATAGCAGAATTTGACTGATTGCCTGAAAGAATGACCCGAGATTTTGGAGATGGAAGTGATACTTATTCATGTAAATGAAGAAGTTGTACGGAAGTTACACACGTATTTGAAAATACATGAATATATTCTGTTAAGGTTGGTCTCGATTTCGATGCTATTCAGCAGGTGGATGAAATGATGGATATAAAAATCTACTAAAAAATATATAATAATCCAAAAATCTTCAGGGGAAATCCTTGGAGATTTTTTTTATTTCTAATATAAATAGACAGACAATTTTAGACAATCTCATGACAAAGTCATTTTTCTTTTTTCAAAAAAATAATTAAAAAATTACATTATTTTTCAAAAAATATAAAATAAACTAGGTTATAACTAATAAATCTAAAAATAACTTTTTATGCTTCAATTTTTTTTAGCATATTACCTAAAGAAACTCGTCATTTTTTTTATCAATTTTAGAGACGTGGGAATTTATCTTTTATTTTTTACAACCATTTTTTCAAAAAATATATAAAATAATATAAAATGCTCTTGATTTTTGTTCTGATTTTTTTATATATTCTAACACTGTTGAGCAGAATGGTGTAAAATTGTTGTGCGGATATGATGTAGTTGGTGTAGCATAGCAGACTTCAGCTCTGCTTGTACGGGTTCAAGTCCCGTTATCCGCTATCTTAACGTTTATTCGTTTATGTTTGGTGAGTAATGTTTGGACGTATTGTGCTTTGACTTATCATTATGTTAGGAGGCGGAGCATTGATGTATTACTCAGCTAATCTAGTCGAAACATTCTGAAGAAATTCTCGAGCAGAGTCTCACTTATGAGGGACTAGACAAATGTGGATGTTATTCTGATTCTGATGAATTGTGATATGATGATTAATGATGTTCTGAATAATCTGATTGTCTAATCCAGCGGATGCAAAGATTTGAGGATTCTAAGGAAGGTTCTTTAAAACAGTTACATGGGGAGATGGCAGAGCGGTCAATTGCATCAGACTGTAAATCTGACGCCTCACGGCTACATAGGTTCAAATCCTATTCTCCCCAGATTCGAAATTCTTAATAGACATGGGCTCTTAGCTTAGTTGGTAGAGCGACTGCTTTGCACGCAGTAGGTCAGGGGTTCGACTCCCCTAGAGTCCAGTTTTTTTTGAGCTCTTGTAGTTCAATGGATAGAACAACAGCCTTCTAAGCTGTGGATCTGGGTTCGATCCCCAGCAAGGGTAAATGTTAAATAGTTCATTCAGGCCGCTTCAGCATGCTCTCGTGGTCTAGTGGTCTAGGACGCCACCCTCTCACGGTGGAAATCGCGGGTTCGACCCCCGCCGGGAGCGAGTGTTTACTCGAAGTGGTCAAAATCTTTGATTTTATTTAGGTTTGTGTTGTATGGATCAAAATCAGTGATTTCAAAAGAAGCCTTATAATGCAAATGGAGGCAAGAATTATTCAGGACAAAATTCTGGAGGATATTCTCGCGGAGGAGAAAATCAGAGATGAAATGGTGGATCTTATGATTCACAAAATCCAAAAGCAAAAATAACATATGTGAATGATCAGATAAAGGCTCCTACGATAATGATAATTGATGATGAGAAAAAGAATTTGTGAACGTTTCCTCGTAGGGTAGCATTAGAGATGGCTGAACAAGCTTGATTGGATTTGGTTCAGATGAGTTATGATCCAGACAAGATGCAGTCCACTGTTAGAATGACTGATTACTGAAAATATATGTATCAGAAATGAAAAGAAGATAAAGAAAGAAAAAAACAACAAAAATCACGTGAAACCAAAGAAATCAAACTTTCTTATGCGATATGAGATAATGATTTGGCTCTCAAGCTCAAAAAAGCTGAAGAATTCCTCACATCAGGAACTAGTGTTAAAATCAGTATAAAACTAAAGTGAAGAGAAAAGATGTATGCAGATAAAGCGTTAGAAAAAATTGAATATGCCAAAGAGCAACTTTCCAAATTTGGACGCGCTCAATATGACACTCCAAAGAAAGAAGCTCAGTGATATAGTATTATTTTATTTGCTAAATAGTTGGTAATTCCATGGCAACAAAGATGAAGACTCATTCGTGAGCAGGAAAAAGATTCAAGGTTACTAGAACAGGAAAAGTTTTATGTAAAAAATCTTGTAATAATCATTTACTTACAAATAAGTGAAAGAATAACAAAAAATTCGCTTATGGTAAAAAGCTTACACCTCAAGTAGCTAAGACAGTTAAATGATTACTTCATTAATTAAAAATAGAAATTAGATTTACTTTATTTGTTTGAATTATCAATCATGGTAAGAGTTACAAATGGACTTCAGAGACAGAGAAAACATAAGAAGTATCTATCTCAAGCAAAATGATTCCGTCAAGGTCGTAGTAAGGTTTACAATCAGGTAAGACAGGCTTTGATCAAACAAGGTCAACACGCTTACACATCTCGTAGACTCAAGAAAAGAGATTTCCGTAGATTATGGATTGAAAGATTAAATGCATCTTTACGCGAAAAGGGATTGAAATATTCTACATTCATGAATCAATGTTATACAAAAGATATTGAATTGAATCGTAAAGTATTATCAAATATTGCAGTAGCATTCCCTGAAGTGTTTAATAAGATTTGTGAAGAAGTGACTAAATAATCGTGAATAATCTACCAATAAAGAATTCTTGGTCTATGATCGGAATTCTTGATATGCCGGGGTGGTGGAATTGGTAGACACGAAGGACTTAAAATCCTTTGGGACTTATACTCCCGTGCCGGTTCGATTCCGGTCCCCGGCACATTAAATATAATGTGCTATAAAAAATCAAATAATCAGACTTTTATATCTATTGTTTACAAGTTATGTGATTTACTGTATGGAGAGCTGGAGATCTTAATACTAATGAAAGAATGATCTCATTTTACAAGAAAGAATTACGATCTTCTCATATTTTGGATATAGCAAAAAAGCAGAAGACATATGGAACAAAGCACTATCGTAAGACTGTTGCATATGATTTCCCTTCTTCTCGTAGATATAAGAGAATAAGAGCTATTGTTTCAGATTCATATCGTAAGAATAAGAAAAAATATAATACATTGGCTCAATTAGGAAAAATAGTTTAGTCGATGCTTTTATTTATGTTAATGTGTGTTTAATATGTACGCAGTTATTAAGTTACAAGGACATCAATATATAGTTTCTGAATGAACAGAACTAAATGTAGATAACCTATCTCAGAAAGAATGAGAAAAACTGACTATAGAAGAAGTTTTAGCTGTATTTGATGAAGCTGGAACTACTGTAAAGGTAGGAACTCCATTCGTAAAATGAGCTAAAGTAGAAGCTACAGTTTGAACTACTCAGAAATGAGAAAAGGTAGATGTATTGAAGTTCAAGAGAAAGACTAGATATTTTAGAAAGAGAGGATTTAGACCTACAGAAACGATTTTAACTATTAAAAGTATCGTGGCGTAATGGCAAAAACTTGAATTCTAGAGTTGGATGGTGAAGTAGTTGAAGTACTTCCTGCCGGAAAGTTTAGAGTTAAACTCAAGGACATGGAGGTAATTATCATGTGTTATAAAGCATGAAAAATGAAGCAGTCACACATATCTGTGATTGAATGAGATTGGGTAAAAGTTGAGGTAAATCAATACGATATGAGTCAGTGACGTATAACGTATAGATATAATCCAGCTAATCATCAGTCAGAAGACGATGAATAAAATCAGATTCAATATTTATTTATCATAATTCACGTATCATGAAAGTTGTATCATCTCTCAAAAAAAGATGCATGTACTGCCAGATCGTTAAGAGAAAAGGTAGACTATACGTTACTTGCAAAAAAAATCCTAGACATAAAGCTAGACAAGGATAATTTTTATATTTCTTCTTATTGAAAATTATGTTCAGAATAATGGGACACGTGCTTCCAGATGAAAAATCAACATGGATTGCACTTACAAATATTTACGGAATTGGAAGAGTAAGATCTCAAAAGATTTTGACTAAAGTTGGAATCGATCCAATGAAAAAAGTTAGAGATTTAACTGAGGAAGATCAAAAAAAGATTTCTGATGAACTCAAAAATTACGTTCTAGAATCTGATCTCAAAAGAGAAGTTGCTGCTGCAATCAAGAGATTAAAGGAAATCAAATGTTATAGAGGAATGAGACACAATCTCGGATTGCCTGTTAGAGGACAATTGACTCGTAAAAATGCAAGAACTGCAAAGAAACTTCTTTGAAGATCTAAAGTTAGACCTACAATTAAGAAATAATTTTATTCATATTATCCTAGATAATTACAATGGTAGTAAAGGCAAAAGCAAAGAAAAAGGATGTAAAAGTAGTAAGTGGAGTAGTTCACGTACATACTACATCAAACAACACTCTTATCAATATAGTTGATATGGAGTGAAATAAAATAGTTGGAGGAGGAACTGGAAAAGTTGGATACAAAGGTTCCAAAAAATCCACTCCATACGCTGCTGAAGTTTTGACTAAACAATTACTCAAAGAAGCTCAAGCTCTTTGACTCAAAGAAATTGGATTAGTTTTCAGAGGAACTGGAATGGCTAGAGACTGAGTATTCAAGGCTATCAATGAAATTGGAGTAATTGATATTCAGTATATCAAAGAAGAAACTCCAATCCAATTTGGTGGATGTAAAGGACTAAGACCAAAGAGAAATTAATCAGATTTTTCTTATCTTATTGCTTTGATTTACGAAAATTTAAAATATTCTTTATTATTATTTGCTTGTAAAAATGAAATATACTTGAGCAAAATTGAGATTATGTAGAAGAGAAGGTGTAAATATCTTTGGTTCTGCAAAATACAACTTGAAACAGAGAAAAACTACACCAGGACAGCATGGTTCATCTATGCAAAGAAACTCTGAATATGGAAAACTTTTGAGAAATAAACAACTTCTCAAGAGATCATACCTTCTTTCAGAGAAACAGTTTGCTAAAATCGTTAAAGTTACTGCATCTCAATATGCTAAAAACCAGAATATTAGTCACGACTTTGCTTTGTTTCAATTCTTGGAGAGAAGAATGGATGTAATCGTTCTTCGTTCAGGATTGGCTCAAACAATTATGCAAGCTAGACAAATGGTTGTACATGGACATTTCACTCTAAACGGAGTAAAACACAACGTTCCATCTACATTCCTAAAACCTGGAGATAAGATAGCTCTTCGTGAATGACTTAAAAAATCACCATTATATGCTTCTAATGCTAAGAATGCTGTAAAAGTTCCTTCTTGGATTAAGGTAGATAAAAATGCTTATACAATCGATGTATTAAGTTTGCCACAGAAAGGTGAAATCGAAACTCAAGCTGATCTATTGAAAGTTATCGAATTCTATGCCAGAGCTTAGTTTATTGATCTGGTTATAAAAAATGGTTTCAGTTATATAAATAAACAAAAATATTTTATTTGCTTTTCTATACTCTATGCTAGACATCCAAAATTTCATAGGAGCGCCTTCAATTATGGCGACAGAGATAGATGATTGTACTACAAAATTCGAGTTAAAAAATCTTCCAAGAGGATTCGGACACACACTAGGAAATGCAATGAGAAGAATAATCCTTGCTTACAACTTAGGTGGAGCAGTTACAGGATTAAAGATTAAATGAGTGCCTCATGAATACTTTGTCATTGATGGAGTAAAAGAAAATGTAGTAAATATATTATTAAACTTCAAAAAATTAAGATTCACATTCGATGAAAAGATGGAATCAATCCAATGGATTTCTCAGAGATTCAAGGGATTAGGAGAATATAAAGCTGCAGATCTTAAATTACCTTCATGAATTACATTATTAAATCCAGAAGAACCATTATTCGAGATTACAGATGCAGCAACTGAAATTAATATGGAATTACGTATCGAAAAATGATATGGATATTATTCATTAGATTACCTTAGGAATCGTGATAAGAAATCAGAATGAAAAGATGTTAATGTATTATTGATAGATAATGACTTCAAATTAGTTGATTATGTAAAATACGACGTTCAAGAAGTTATCGAAGACTTCAATGGAAGTACAAAAGACACATTAGTGATTGAAGTTAAAACTCAATTTGGACAAGTATCTCCAAAGCAAATGTTACAGTTTGCTGGTGAGGTATTAGCTTCATATGCTAAGTTATTCGTATTCGATGACTTGTATATTGATAGATCAGTATTTGTTGAAATGGAAGATCTTAATATTGAGTCAGCTACTACTGTAGTAGATGAAACAAATATCAAGACAATGCCTATTGACGCTCTTCCACTTAGCGAGAGAACAAGAAACGCATTGATTAAAAACCAAATTCTTTACGTTGAAGATCTAGAAAAGAAAAAGAAAGCTGAATTATTACTTATGAAATGAGTATGAAAGAAAGCTATCGATGAAATTAATGATTCTTTCAAACAATTAGGAAAACCATTAATCTCATAATCAAAAAGACTTCAGATTTATAATTTATAATTTGTTTATACGATGCAACACAGAAAGAATGCACTTCTAGAAATCAATACAGGAGTGAAAAGTAAATGAGTTTATATCAGACAGATGTTGACTAACTTAGTTAGAAATGGTAAAGTAACTACAACATCAAAGAGAGCTGCAGTTCTAAAGGCTGAAGCTGATGCTTTGATAGGTAGACTAATCTCAAATACTAAGAATTATTCAGAAGCTGATGCCAAGAGAGAAAATATTCGTTTGATTAAATCAGTTATCTACTCTGAAGCTGAAGGAAAAAAATTATTGAATGATTTGCTTCCAAAATTTGTAGAGTCTGGTAAAATGTCTGGGTTCGTATGTACTTATAAATTAGGATACAGACTATGAGATGGAGCAGAAAAGATTTTGGTTAAATTAGCATAATTAAGGATATAGATTTATTTTAATTTATTGTTATTTGATTAAGATGGAGTTTACAAAGAAAGATCTAAATAAGACGATCTGGGTAAAACAAACTGACCAAGAAAAGAATAGGGTTTGGTATAGAGCTGATGCTACAGGTAAGACTTTAGGAAGATTGGCTGTAGATGTAGCTAAAAAATTAGCTGGAAAGGACAAATCGTATTATTCAGATTTTTGGGATGCTGGAAGTTTCGTAATCGTTGAAAATGTGGATCAAATCGCAGTTTCAGGGAAAAAACTAAAGGATAAGATTTATTATTCTTACAGTGGATACAAAGGAAATGTAAAAAGTATCACATTATGAGAATTATTAAAGAAAAATCCATCTAAAGCTATTCGATTTGCTGTACGTGGAATGCTTCCAAAAAATAAGCTTAGAGATGCTAGAATGAAGAGACTCAAGCTCATCAAAGGAACAACTACAAAATATGATAATTTTAAACCTGTAAATCTTTATAAATAATGGCAAACAAGGAATACAATTACGCAATTGGTCGTAGAAAATGTACAACAGCTGTTGTAAAGTTATATGCTCAATGAGGAGGAACTTTCATCGTTAAAACAGCTAGCGGTAAAGAAGTACCTTTAAAAGAATATTTCGGAGGAAATACACATTTATATGAAAATGCAATCGCTCCATTCAGCGTTATAGCTCCTGAAGCATACAAAAAGTTTGATGCACACATTCGTGTATTAGGAGGAGGTATTGCATGACATTCTGATGCTATTAAATTAGGATTTGCTAGAGCATTAATCGAATGGAATTCAGACTTAAGACCAACTTTGAAACCTTATGGACTTCTCAAGAGAGATCCAAGAGTAAAGGAAAGGAAGAAGCCAGGTTTGAAAAAAGCCAGAAAAGCTCCTACATGGTCAAAGAGATAATTTGCCAATTCATTTCGAATATATATGAAAAACGTCCCTACCCTGGAGGACGTTTTTTTTATTTTTATGTGTCATTCTGAATGGAACGTAGTGAAA
>DETJ01000044.1 GCA_002361595.1 Patescibacteria group bacterium UBA3291
TACCTAATACATTAATAGCATATTGTGACAACATTTTTGCCATAGCTACTCTTGTAAGAGGTCAGTACATATCAGCTTTTTCAATAGAATCCATTGTTGTGATTCCATTTTTATAAGCAAATTCATATGCATCTTGGAATTCTTGAGAGAATGTAGCAGGAGCAACTGAATCGTTATTATTTCCATCTACTTTATTTTCTTCTGTCTTTGATTCATCAGTTTTAGTTTCATCAGCCTTAGTTTCTTCAGCTTTTGTATCTTCTGCTTTTTTAGTATCGTCTTTTTTTGTAGTAGTTGTAGAAGAACTTCTTGAAGAACCTCCACCTCATGAATATGAAGCCGGTTTAGATGTAAATGTGGCACTTACTGTTACATTACTAGCAGGCATTGTAAATGTATTATTAGTTACTGTAACATCAACATCTCAATTTTTAACTGTCCAACTAGTGAAATTATAATTAGTATTTGGAGTTGCTGTAAGAGTTATAGTATCTCATTCTTTTGCTGTAGCTTTATCAGAAGATATAGTTCAATTAGAAACTGAGTTTAAAGTAATTGTATAAGCAGTACTCCAATGAGCTTTTAATTCTGTATTTTCTGTAATTGTCGTATTTTCAAAATCAAAAGCTGTAGTTTCTTCTCATTTAAACCAACCATCAAAAATAAATCATTCTTTAGTTGGATCTGTTGCTGGTTTAGTAGCTTTTCAATTTAATGTAATAATCTGAGCATCAGATAATGAAGTAACTCAATCTTCATCTACAAAAGTAACATTAAATGCCTTAGGAGCATAGAACCATCAGTCAGTAAGTAATGTATATCATATTATTACTTCTCAATCTTTAATTGCATTATATTTTGTTGGTGTTAAACTAGTATTTACCCATGTTGGAGCTTTAACTTCATTTTCATTTTTTCCATAAACTAATCATTCAGAAGGATATTTTGTTGACTGAGTAGGGACAAATTCAGTTCATACAGAGAATTTTCATGTTGTAGAACTTCTAAATACATCTGTTCTATGATTAATAGTATTATTTATAAATAACAATTTTTCTCATTCAACTTCGATAACCTCAATTCAATCAGTATCTGTTTTATCTTTTAATCATTGATACAATTTTGAAAGAGTCTTCTCTGCTTCAGACAATTTTTTATTTAAATATGCTTTTGTCTTCCATAAATCGATTGATGTTCATGCTTCATTTAAAATAACCTCAAATTTTGTATTGTTATATGGAGCATTAGAACTCATATAAAAACTGGTAAGTGTTCAGATTTCACTGGTAACTTCATAATATTCTTCTCAGTCATAAATTGAATAGTATCATTCTGCTGTGTATTTAGTAACATCTTCTGTGAATTTTCATCACATAATTGATACTTCATGATCAGTTTTACCTGGAGTATTATATCTAAAACCTCAATTGAATGTTCCTCAATTTATTGTTAATTTTGCAGCATCATTAGGTTCGTCCTTATAACCTAATTCAATCGCATATGTATCGCTAGGGTTAAATGTTCATCAATTTATTGTTGCCGTATTCCAATTGAGAACACATCATTGAGTATTGTTAGTATATGTTCATCAATTTATTGTCAAAATACCAAAATCATCATTTTTTACTGTTTTTATTCATCAGTCAAAATGTCATCAATTTATTGTTAGTTCTGGGCTTATATTATCTCATTTTTTTGATCAATCATAGTATCAATTATGCAACATACTTGAAAAGTGACCTTTATTATACACAGTTACTCATTCATTTATTTTCATTATTCAGTGATTTTCAATAGTATAGTATGAATTTCCATTTGAGTTTTCTGGAGTAGATCCAGCTTCCTGAGAACGAGTGAAAGTTCATCAGTTTAAAGTTGCATTTCACTTCGGACTATTATATATAGCAGCTTTAGCATGAGTCACATTATCTACTGTTCATTCTCATTCTATTGTTAAAGTTCATTCATTTGTAATTGTATGATTACTTTCATTAGTCAATTTTTTTAATCCTAAATTAAGAGTAATTTTTGCATTTTCAGGTATGAAAACATCTTCACTTGTATCTTTAAGTAGAGTAATTGTAGTGACGTTAGTACCTGCAGCATTAATTGCATCTGCTAATGTAGCATAACACCCATTACCTTCTTCAACGGTAGTACAATTATTAGTTTCACCAATTCTAGCAACAGCACCATCCTCAGCCATACTAATTCCTCCGAATCATGCTCAGGCTAACACCAAGGCTAAAAGCCCAAATAAAAAGTTTTTCTTCATGCGTATATAATTAGAAAATAAAAAGAAGAAAACATAATTATTCAGATTTAGTTTTTCCCTTAATATAAAAAGGCGACTAAACCTGCGTAGTCGCCAAACTTAGTACTCTATATTGTCGAAATAACAATGAGAGGCAAATCTAGTCGCCTTTTTTCGTCATTTCGACAAAATTTGTACATCAAAAACAATATTTTTGTACTAAATTTGGCACTTTGAGAGTAGTAATAATTTTTGATATTGCAAGAGATTTTTGGATAAGTTTTCTTCTCTTATTCTATATTTGTGTTTTTTATTATGCAAATCCCCCTGTTCTTTGGATCTACCCCGCTTAGCGGGGCAAGTTCCCCTTTATCAAGGGGGAACAAAAAATCCCCAGTCACTAAAAATCCCCTCGGCTACGCCGTATCCCCTTTTATAAAGGGGAACAAAATGAGAAACAAAAACAAAATGAGAAATAAAAATACCCCTCTTGATAAAGAGGGGCTAGGGGAGATTTGATATTTTATTTCTTACCTTTTTTCTTCAACTTTTTTTCGATTTCAGCAACAGCTAATCTAGTCTTAATCATTGTATCTGGATTTAGAGACATTGATTCGATTCCACATTCTACCAAGAATTTAGCGAATTCTGGATAATCAGATGGAGCCTGTCCACAGATTCCGATATATTTTTTCTTCTTTGTAGCTACTTCGATGACTTTTTTAATCATCTTTTTGATAGCTTCGTTATTTTCGTCATAGATATCTGAAACTAATTCTGAATCTCTATCTACTCATAGAATTAATTGAGTAAGGTCATTTGATCCAATACTGAATCCATCAAATACTTCCAAGAATTCCTCAGCAAGGATTACATTTGAAGGAATTTCACACATTCACATCACTTTGAGTCCATGCTTTCATTGTTTGAGTCCAAATGAAGCCATAGTTTTGATTACTTTTTTAGCTTCATCCACTGTTCTTGGGAATGGAATCATCACATCTAGATTATCTAATCACATTTCTTCTCTAACTTTAAGCACAGCTTTACATTCTAGACCGAAAGCTTCCTTATAGTTTTCTGAATAGTATCTAGAAGCTCATCTCCATCCAATCATTGGATTATCTTCTTTTGGTTCGAATTGAGCACCTCCAATAAGGTTAGCATATTCATTAGACTTGAAGTCTGATAATCTAAGAATTACTCTCTTTGGATAGAATGCTGCAGCGATAGTAGCCACTCATTCAGCTAGTTTATCGATAAAATAATCAGCTTTATTTTTATATCCAACTGTTAAGTCAGAAATCTGTTTTTTAACATTAGCATCTTTTAGTTCATTGAAATGTAGAAGAGCTAATGGATGCACTTTGATATAAGAATTGATAATAAACTCTTCTCTAGCTAGTCCAACTCCATCATTTGGAATGAAACTTTCTTCAAATGCCTGTTCAGGAGATCCTACATTCATAGTAATATGAGTTTTTGTTTCAGGTAGTTTTGCGATATTAATCTCATTAATTTTGAAAGGTAGTTTTCCTTTATAAACGATACCTGCACTTCCTCCACTACAGTCTACTGTAATATCTTTTCCTTGAGGGATTACTTCAGTTCCGTTATTAGTTCCTACTACACATGGAATTCCTAGTTCACGAGAAATGATAGCAGCATGACATGTTCTTCCTCATCTATTTGTTACAATTGCTGAAGCGATTTTCATGATTGGTTCCCAGTCAGGATCTGTCATGTCTGTTACTAAAACTTCTCCTTTTTTAAACTTGTTAATATCTGCTACATCTTTGATTACATTAGCCTTTCCAGCTCCAATTTTTTCACCTACAGATCTTCCTTGAACGATAACTTCTCATTTTTTCTCTAGTTCATAAGTCTTTAGAACTGACATATCTGTATTTGAGTGAACTGTTTCAGGTCTGGCTTGAACGATGAAAAGCTCTCCAGTTTTACCATCTTTAGCCCATTCTGTATCCATAGGACAGAATTTTCATTTCTTTTTAGAATAATGGTCTTCGATAATAACTACTTGTTTAGCAAGATTCAAAACTTCATCATCTGTAAGAGTAAGTTTTTTTCTATCAGCTTCAGGTACTGAAATATTCTTTGTTGGAGAAACTCCAGAATTTGAGTAAATCATTTTGATGGCTTTTTCTCCGACTTTCTTAGACAGGATAGCTTTCTTTCCTTTTCTAAGTGATGGTTTGAAAATATACCATTCATCTGGATTTACAGCACCTTGTACTACATTCTCTCCTAGTCCATATGCTCCAGTCAAAAGTACAGCATCTTTAAATCCTGATTCTGTATCGATGGAAAACATTACTCCACTACAAGCTAGGTCACTTCTTACCATCTTCTGTACAGTAATTGAAAGTGCAATAGAAAAATGATCAAAATGTTTATCTTGTCTATAAGAGATAGCTCTGTTTGTAAATAATGATGCGAAACATCTTTTACATGCGTCGATAATTGATTCATAACCAAAGATATTTAAATATGTATCTTGCTGTCCAGCGAATGAAGCATCAGGAAGGTCTTCTGCAGTTGCAGAACTTCTAACAGCAACATCTACATTTTTTCAGTAGATTTTTTCCATTTTTTTATATGATTCAATGATTGCTTTAGTTAAATCTTCAGGGAATTCGAGAGATTTAATCAAAGATCTCACTCTAGCTCCTCTTTGAGCCAAATTATCCATATCAGAAGTATCCAAATCTGATAGAATTTCTTTAATCTTTTTATCAGCCCCTGTTTCTTTCAATAAATAACGATAAGCATAAGCTGTAATAGCAAATCCGTTTGGAATGTTTACTCATTTTGGAACGAGATTTCTATACATCTCTCCAAGTGAGGCATTTTTACCTCCTACATAAGGTACATCTTCGATTCCAATTTCATCGAATCGTAGGATAAATTTGTTTTCCTTTCAGTTTGTTTTTTTCATTTTGTATTATAATATAAGAATAAAATAAATGATTAAATTAGTCTGAAGCTAAA
Organism: Patescibacteria group bacterium UBA3291; assembly: GCA_002361595.1. GTDB lineage: Bacteria > Patescibacteriota > Gracilibacteria > Absconditabacterales > Absconditicoccaceae > UBA3291. The sequence goes on from DETJ01000044.1 coordinate 5,264, forward strand.
TATATTTTTCTGCTTCGTTGATGATTTTATTCATCACTTTGATACAAGCGACTGGATGTTTTCACATTGATGTTTCTCATGATAGCATGAGATAGTCAGCTCACTGTGAGACTGCATAGAATATATCAGATACTTCAGCTCTAGTTGGTAAGTTGTTTGTTATCATGCTTTCAAGCATTTGTGTAGCTACGATAACTTTTTTTCACTTTCTTTTTGTCTTTTGAATTAAATTGATTTGATGAGAAGGAATAGTTTCTACAGGCACTTCCGCTCACAAATCTCATCTAGCTACCATAATTGCATCAGCACTTCTTATAATTCACGCAATATTATCGATTCATTCTTGATTTTCGATTTTTGCGATTACTTTTAGGTGAGCTCATCCATTTTTGTATAAGAATTCTTTTAATTCTTGAATATCTTCTCACTTCCTTGCAAAACTAAGTGCAACATATGACATATTTTGTTCTATTCCAAATAAGATATCATCTTTATCTTTATCGGTAAGTCATGGCAATCTGATTGGAATTCAAGGTAAATTTACATGTCTTCTAGATGTAATGGTTGCATCATTTTCTGCGACTCAAATTATATAATTGGTTGCTTTTTTGGTAATTCTGATGTCTAGAAGTCATGATTCTATTCTTACTAAACTTCAGATTTCTACATCTTTGATAATGTAAGGATAATCCACATACATAATTTTATCATTTTTTACGAGAGAAGAATCTACTACGATTTTGATTTCTTCTCATTTTACATAATCCACAGGATTCTCCAGTTCTCAGGTTCTAATTCCTGGACCTTTAGTATCCAAAAGGAATGCAAATCTATTTCATACAGCACGTTCTACTTCTCTTGCAGATTTAATAACTTCTTTCATCCATTCATGTGTAGCATGAGAGCAGTTGAATCTCAAAATTCTGACTCAGTTGTCATATAACTGTTTTAGTTTGTCTGCTGACTGGGTTGCCGGTCATACTGTGGCAATAATTCAAGGCATTTTGTTTTGTTATAATATAAATTATCCTTGTTCTTTAGAGTTTTTATCCTTTTCATTCTTTTCATTCTTTTCATTCTTTTTCTTACCTCTAATCTTATTGGCTACTTTAGATATAGCTTTTAGAACTTTTCCACCTTTATTACCTTCTTCTGAAAATAAAGAAGATCATATCTGGAATGGATTTCTTTCTTTTATTGCTTTGATTCCTGCATTTAAATTGATTTCATCTTGAGCGTATAATCTTGCAATAACTTCATCCTTTTTTACAGTGCTTCATAGTTTTTTGTAAATATACATTCCAGCTTCATCTATGATAGGACATCCTAATCTTCTACATACAGCATTTACATCGTGTAAATCCATTCATGTAATTTTTCAATCTTTTTCAGCGACTACATCATAGGTATATTTACCTAGTTTAAGTGATTCAGAGTCTATGTTAGGATCTCCTCATTGTGCAGCAATAATTTCTTTC
>DETJ01000026.1 GCA_002361595.1 Patescibacteria group bacterium UBA3291
TCCCTGTGATAATGTTGATTGCTTCATTTGGATTTATGATTGGAAACTAAGGAAGTGCTTTGATTTCCAAAACTATGTGAGAAAGCAATCTACCATTGGCGAGAAAGTATTTTTCAATGCTGGTTTATTTTCTGATAATCTGCTGAATAATATTCAGTATTTTATGATTCTTTTTGGTAGGGCCAATTATGAATATACTAAAAGCTTCATGAGATGTCTTGGCTAATTGTATAATATATGGAAGAGTGTTGTTCGTATTTTTGGTTTTTGCCATGTTACAGCATGCTTTTCAGAGTTTCTTTATCGTGAATGAAAGGCCAGATTTATGACTAAAAGTTGCCATTGCTGTATGAGTGATGAATATGATATTGGATTACCTTTTGATGTATGTATTCAAGATGTGAATATTCTGAGCAGCTTTAGCTACTGCCCTATCGCAAGTAATTTGAGCAATTATTCCTGTTATATACTTTATAACGAATAAAAAATCAAAGTTACAGTTTGTGAAAACATGACTTGAATTTAAACCAATCGTAAGGAGTTGTATAAACGGAAGTAGTGAAATGTTGACTACATTCTCAATGTCATTACTCAATATATTATTCAATTATCAGTTGATTAAATTCTTTGGAAATGACTGAGTAATTGCTTACTGAATTATAATGTATGTTTGATTTATATTTACGGGAATGTATCTATGATATTCATTCTGAGTTACTCCGATTGTTTGATATAATTATTGAGCAAAAAATCATGAAGAATTGAAAAATGTATTATTCAAAAGTAGTCAGATTTTATTTGTAGCTGCGATTGTACTTACTTTGACTGCTGAAATTTGTTCGTGATTACTCGCAAAAATCTTTGTTAACTATGATGCTGAGTTATTAGCATTTACCACCAAAGCAATCAGATTATATTCTTTATGATATATCGTGCAGTGGATAAATATATTTTGATCAGCATTCTTTACAGGATTGAATAACTGATTAGTATCAGCGACTATTTCATTTTTGAGGATGTTCGTATTTCAGATAATTATGATATTTTCTATTCCTTATTTATTTGGTAGTGAATGGATTTGGTTGGCTACAACATGTGCAGAAATATTTTGAATGATTGTGACAGTTAGTTTCTTGATATGAAAAAGAAAGAAGTATGGATATGCTTAATTTTATAATTCCTTTATTCTTAGCTTTAAGTCTTGAATAATTCAATCAAGTTGATAATAAATCTGTTCATTGGTATATCTGATTACTATGATTCATAAACTGTTTAAATATTGTGTTCTAATTTCGTCTTCTTCTCATTTTCGGTCATGGCTTTTATCGTCAATTTCAATACATAATCTTAATTTTGCACAGTAAAAATCTAAAATATAATTTCAAAATATTTTTTGTCTTATGAATTTATATCAAAGCATTTGTTTGTTTTTTAGTACAAGATTTCGCATTATTCATTCTGCTTTTGGCATATTCATTTGATTTCTATTATATTTTGCAAATTTATTTAGGTCTCAGTTGTAATTTAGAGGAATATTCATTGTAAAAAATTAAGTATAAACACATATTATATTCTTTATTTGTTTGTATTCTTCAAGTTGAAAAAGTTATTGTGCTCCTCTTTTAAGGGGAGCTGTCACGGAGTGACTGAGGGGTTGGAATATACAAAAAAATCACCCCGGCTTTCAGCCACCCCTCTTTAAAAAGAGGGGACATAATTGCTCATCCCCTTTCAAGGGAAAATGTCCGTTAGGACAAAAGGGTTAATAAATCACCCCGGCTTTCAGCTACCCCTCTTTAAAAAGAGGGGACATAATTGTTCGTACATTTCGAGTGAAGATGTCCGAATGACAGAAGGGGTAAAATCCCCCTGTCTTCGACAACCCCCCTTTAAAAAGGAGGAACAATAAAAAAACTGTCACTCTCGTGGCAGTTTTTATTTAAGATTATTAAATTATTTCTTACTTTTCTTTTCAGCTTTTTCTTCTTTTTTAGTTTCTTTCTTCTCAGCTTTAGCAGCTTTTTTTTCTTCTTTTTTATCAGTTGGATTGAAATATTCATAAATTCTTCTCTCTACTCCAAAGTTTTGAGCTCAATTTTCTCGGTCTAAGTCAATTCCCAATAATTCAGCTACTTTATTTAGGATGAAGAATTTCTCTAGACTTTCAGCTGAAGCTTTTTGGATACTATCAACGAAATCTTTAGCTTGTTCTTCTGTCATAGATTTCATGTATTCTTGAACCTTTTCTTTTGAACCGAAGCGGTGCTCTAGTGAATGAACTCTTGATTTAAATTCTTCGTCAATCATAGTTTTTGGGATAATAACTGACATGAATTTCTCTCTGATTTTGCTTACATATTCCTCTACACCTTTGATAAGTTCGTTTTGTTCTTTTTGAACAGCTAACTGATCTTTGATATATTCTCTAAGTTGTTTTTCATCTTTTACTTCGCTTTGTTTTCAGAATAATTTTTCAATAGTTTCTGGAGTGAATTCTGGAAGAACTTGTTTTTTCACATCTGAAATTGTAACTTTAAGAGTTTCAGGTTTATTTTCTTTATCTTTTACTTGAAGAACGATAGGCAATTTCTTTTCATCATATTTTATATCGATTACTTCTCCTTTTTTCTTTCCAACGAAAGTTTTCTCCCAGAAAGGATCTTCATTAAATTCTGGCTCTCAGATATAGCTTGTTCATTTTTCCAAAGTTTCACCTTTTTTATCTACGAAATTTAATGCGATTTTTGAAACTGTATCTTTTTCTAATACATCAGTATCCTGATAGTCAGCATATTGTCTCTTTAAATTATGAAGAGCTTCCTCTATTTCTTTTTCTTCTACTTTTGTAGAAATAGGTTTGATTGATTCTTTTTTCCAATCATCTTTTTTAATTTCAACTTCTGGATAAACATCCAAGAAAATTGTTACAGTAGTCTGATCGTCTTTTTTATTCTGATTGTATCCATAAGGTTCTCCTATAAATTTAATGTCAGAATTTTCTGCCAATATGTGCTGTAAAGCATGATTGATTATATGCTCTGTTACAGCCATTTCAAAATATTGAGGATCTACATTCTTTTCAACTATATCTAGAGGTACATGTCCTTTTCTGTATCCAGGTTTTTCCATATCTTTTTGGAAAGTAAGAAGAACATGTTGTTTTTCTTTTGATTGATCTTCTGGAGTAAAGATAATTTCTACTTCATAATTAGAAGCTTTTCATTTTTTTAAAGTGTGTTTCATTAATTAATTAATTTACTGAAAAATAAAATACTTAAA
>DETJ01000030.1 GCA_002361595.1 Patescibacteria group bacterium UBA3291
CCCAATATGTATCTACATATGGTTTGTGAAGATTAACCTCAGTTTTCGCATCATTATCTCGATAATGAACGTTAATTACTCCATTTCTTGGATAATATTTTGCCCTATCTCTAGCATAAACAAGAGGTCTAAAAGCAGATCTCATTCACCAAATTGGATCTCAATGTGAGATGATAACTACTGTTTTAGTAGCAAATTTCTCTGCCAATTTACGAACCATCATTTGAGTTCTATCCACCATTTGATCTATTGATTCATCTCATGGGAATATTGGTTTACTAGTATCTGTGTGATGTTGTACATGAAGTCAAGCCTCTTCAGGTTTTCATTGTAAAGAAATCTGTAAATATTCACAATCACGAAAATCTCCCCATACTCCATATCAAAGGTCATATAATGTTTCATTTTCTGGATTCTGGAGATATTCTATAATTTCATTTCTATCCCAAATTTCTCTGAATTTAGCCTGAAAATCCTCATATTTAGTTCTAATTGCATTGACTTCATCAGCAGTAAACCAGTCATTCAATGTAGGTAAAGCCGTTTCTCGAACTCTATCCATAGGAGAAAGAATCAATATTTTGTCTGAATCTGATTTCAAATCATGTAATTGATCCCTTGTATTCTCAGCTTGTTTTATTCATTCCTCGATTAAATGAGCCAAATCTCCACGAGAATCTTGCTTACGAGTTAGATTACAGTCTGTTCTTCCGTGACGGATGAATATAAATTTAGTCAAATTCTTAGATCATGAACGAGTAAGTTGGTACATTTCCTCTAATGTAGAAAGAGAGAATGTATCCAATGGATCATCCACATTAGCCCAAATTGGCAATGGACTTCCCCAATATCTATTCCTAGCAACATTTCGGTCTGGAGCTTGTTTTAATCAATTTACAAATCTATTTGAAACACTTTCTGGGATAAATCTGATTTTTTCTGCATCAACGATTGTAGCAGCATTCATCTGTTGCTCTTTGATGAACCATGATGACATAGCTTTGGAAATAAGAGGCGTATGACATCTCCAACAATGAGGATATGAGTGTGTAATTGATTCAGATTTAATTAATTTCTTTTCAGCTTTTAGACGATCAATTATTTCTTTATTTACTGTAAGCACACTCTGTCATTGATAATCAGGAACTTGTTCATCAAATTCTCAATACTCATTAACTGCGATAAACAGCCAATCTAATGCTCTGTCAGCTCAAAATAAATCTGCAACTACTTCAAAGTCCTCCTGTCCAAATGTTGGAGCAATATGTACTATTCATGTTCAGTCTTCTGTACTTACATAATCTCCAGGAATCATCTGAAAATATCTATCCTTAAATTCTGCAGGAAGTTTAGAATTATTGATATATTCAAATAATGGAGTATAGAATGTTCCGACTAATTTTGAACCTTTAATTTTATTTACCAAAATATAGTCTTCAGGATTTTTGTAGTACTTTTTGAGTAAAGCATCAGCTAAAATATAGTATTCATGACTCTCTTTGTCATAAACCATACTATAATGAATTTCTGGTCAAACTGCCAAGAAACTATTTGATGGTAATGTCCAAGGAGTAGTAGTCCATGCTAATGCATAAACTGGAGCATCTGCCTGAATCTTTAACCAAATTTCATTGTGAGCTACATATAAATCGTAGAACTGACTAATAATTTCTTGTGGATCGTCCATCACAGTTCCATCAATAACCACTTCCATTCAGATTTCATTTTCACTTTCTCTTATTTCAGCCCATTGAAGTTGAGTAATTTTATCTGGTTCCATAATTTTTGGCTCACCTTCTATTTCAGCTTCCACATAAATTAGATTCCAGATATTTCAATTAAGTAATTCTTTAAATTCTCACAAAATTTTACAATTCTTAGTTTCCACATCCAATTCTTCCTTAATTTCTTTAGCTACAGTTTTTTCTATACTATCTCATTTTTCTACCTTTCATCCAGGGAAAACATATTTCTGAGCTTTTACTCAATATTCTAGTAAATATTTTCCATCTCTTTTGATTACACAACAAACTACATTTACTGCTTTATCACTTGATGTAGTTTCATAATTAAATCTATTTGCATATGCTTTATTAGTAAGCTGAAATCTGACTGTAATTGCTGTATCAGTTTTATCTTCATATCCATCAGTTACTTCATTATTTGCCAATGGTGTAGCACAGCTTGGACAATACCACTGAACCTTGAATCACTTATAAACTAGATTTTGTCTGTAAATATTTGAAAAACAGTACATTACACTTTCCATGAAATCTAGGTCCATAGTACGATATGGATGCTCGATATCAGCCCAACGTCCAGAATGATCTACAAACCATTTCCAAACTTCATTTGTATTATCCACATATTTTCTACATTCTTCAGTGAATGCTTTAATTCAGATTTTATTTTCTATATCTCTCTTTCAGTCAATTCAAAGTTTCTTTTCTACTGCCTTTTCTACTGGTAGACCATGACAATCCCATCACCATTTTCTCTCTACACGAAAACCTCTCATAGTCATATAACGAGGGAAAACATCTTTGATTGCTCAAGCTAATAAGTGTCCATAATGAGGATCTCATGAAGCAAATGGAGGTCCATCGAAGAAACGAAATTGCATCTGCTCTGATCTTTCATTTATCGATCTCTGAAATGCATTATTATCTTTCCAATATTGAAGTATTGAATCCATCATTTCTAATGTAGTCATCTCAACTTTTCAAAGTTAACAAAAATAAAAATCTGATTTTCATCAATGATTCATTGTAGAAACTTTTATTGTAATTGCAAGTAAAAAGGTATAAAATAAATATTTGATTTTTTGGGAAAAATCACTATACATCCCAATGAAAATTTTACTTTATTTTTTAAAGTTCATGGCAAATTCTGAAAGCAAGCAATCTCGACCATTTTGGTTACTAATATCTTTAGCAATATTGGTAATCATATCTTGAATTATAACTATCTGTTTTCCAGGTATTTTCTGGAAATTTATGGATATCATCCTATGATTCTTCCTAATTTTAGCATGAACCGCAGCGATTATCAATACATTTAAAAACCAGGATGTAAAAGCAATTTCTTTCCTATGAATAATTGGATTTTTATTAGTTTTAATCTGACTTTTATTAATATTCTCTTGGTCTCAATTTGTATGAACATTAATGATTTGGATGTTTGCTTTGTGGGCACTGATAAGATGAATAATGCTAATTGTTTTTAGCATAATGAACAAAGAAAATCAACCAATGCGATGGGCTATAGCATGACTATGATGATTACTTTTTATACTTGCAATAGTAATTGCTGCTTCAGATAAAAGCGAAGCTAGAACATTAGCATGAATCTGCATCTGAATATCTACTATACTTGATGGTATTTCATTATTATTCTTTGCTCTAAAAGTAAAAAACAACCCATCATTACAGGCAGAACTAGTAAATCAAGCAGACCAAAATGAGATTGCACAATGAAACGTTGTAATCACTCAAACTACAGTTGTTACACAAGTGGATACACAAACTCCAAGTAACGAAACTCAACAATAATTATCATCAATATTTTCTCCTCCAAAATTTGAAATATTTAAAATTTTGATTATAATTAGGTTATGAATTTATTTCATAACCTTTTTTAATATGAAATCTCGTAAAGCATCTCCTGAAATAAAGAACGAAGGAAAAGATACAAATAAATCATCAGGATGGAAAAAAGTTGTAACTACAGCATCTTTTGCTTTAGCAGCTTGATTATTTTCATCTTGTGATAAAGTACCAAACGACCAAGTAGTTTTAGATCCCAATGAAGAATCTGTAGCTCTTAGTTTTGAATATCAATTTGGAAGTCCTGAATCTGGAACATTAATTGATTATAATATCTTTGTTCATAAAGATGGAGATAAATATAAATGAACTATCCAACAATCTGACTGAATCTTTTCAAGCACTACTGACATAGAATCTGATAATCTCGACTGATTATTTGAGGAAATCGCTGATAAATCAGATAGTGAATATATCACAGAAAATACAAGAGCCAGAAAAAATGATAAACTCGCTTTCGCTAAAAAAGCATATAAAAACAATATTCTAGATAAATCTAAAAAATGAGGAAAATCTGGAAAATTTAAGATTAAGTATAAGAAATAAATCTATATTCCCCTTGCATTTTTAAAAAATAATCCTATAAAAGTAGCATCAGATGATTTTAGGTGCTACTTTTTATTGAATGGAAGGAAACGAGGATAAAGAACAGCCAATTATTAAGCGAGATTATCTACCAGATGGAATCGTTGCATTAGAGAATGCACAACGAATCGCTATCGCACAAAATCAGAATGCTATAAATTTTGATCATATTTTTTGGTGAAGTTACGGAGTAATTAGAGAAGATAAAAACTTCCCTACTTTTTCGTCAATTGTTGGATTTAATAATGCCAAAAAATTGGATGAATATTACATACAATGGATTCAGAACATAGTCAAGAATAGGAAAGATATTCCAAATGAACATCGCATGAGAATCCAGAAAGTAGTTTTGGATGAAATCGTAAAAAATATAAAACAACGACATTATACTCGTCCAGATTTCTGCTTTCTATTTTGTACATCTTTTTTGAATTTGTCCAATGAAAATCAAGCGATTTGACTGCTGATTGACGATAGCGTAAACGTGAAAGCATGTATGGAGAACTGCGAAAAACTCGTAAACAATCCTATAGCTCGTCGCAGTGGCGTATTTGCTTTTTTACAAATTTTGAGTAAAATTTTCAAAGATATATCTTTAGATCCTAGTAAAGTACAAACTATGATAAACATTAATGATAACTTGAACGAATTAGAAGCTTTCTTGAAAGAGAATGATGTTTCAAATCCTGAAAATAGTGTAGAAAGCGAGATTTGACAGGATTACGACCAAAATATTGATGCAAATGGAACTACAACTAAAAAGAAAGAAGAAAAAAAGCTGAATATAGAATACTTTGGTACAGATTTGACCAGAGAATGTAAAAATGGATTTATCGATCCAATTATTTGACGTGAACAGGAAATCAATCAAGTGATTTATACACTTTTACGTAAAACTAAGAATAATCCCCTACTTATCTGAGAACCATGAGTAGGTAAAACTGCGATTGTAGAGGGATTAGCACAAAGAATAAATGAATGAAAGGTTCCAGATAAATTGAAGGGTAAACGCCTTTTCCTTTTGGATATGGGAACTTTGGTTGCAGGAACTAAATATCGTGGAGAATTTGAAGCGAGAATGAAATCAATTCTAGACGAAGCAATCGATCCTGCGAATAATATCATAATGTTCATTGACGAAGTACATACAATTATTTGAGCAGGTGGACAAGATCATAACGATGCAGCTCAAATGCTTAAACCAATGCTTTCTAGATGAAAGTTAAAACTAATTGGAGCTACAACCTTTGATGAATACCAAAAAGTAATCGAAAAAGATGCAGCTTTGAAGAGAAGATTTCAAGAAGTAGTAGTAAATGAACCAGATAATGAGAATACGCAGCTAATCATCGAATGATTGAAAAAAACTTATGAGGATTTCCATGGAGTTCAGATTTCTCCTGATGCTATTACAGCTGCTATCAATTTAAGTAAAAGATATATTTTGAATAAGCATTTACCTGATAAAGCATTAGATATCTTAGATGAAGCTTGTGCTAGAAAATCTACTATGCAAGAAAAATTAGAGGTAAATGATGATTATCAAAAAGCTGAAAAAGAAATTGAATCTATTCAGAAAAAAATCACGAAAGCGATTGAAAATCAGGATTATTTTACTGCTGCAGATTTGAAAGAAAAGGAAGAGAATTTGAAACAAAAATTACAATCAATCAGAAATAAAAGCACAATCCCTACTCATTTGAGAAGTATGATTGATGCAAAAGATATCGGAAATGTATTAGCAGAAAAAACTTGAATCCCTGTAAATATCGTGAATGAAGATGAAATCAGCAAATTAAAGAGATTGAAATCCACTTTGAAAGAAAGTATCATTGGACAAGATGAAGCTGTAGATGCAGTAGTTAAAACTCTAACTAGGTCCAGACTTTCTATGATTAATAAGAAAAAACCTATTGGAAGTTTTCTATTCCTTGGACCTTCTGGAGTAGGTAAAACATATTTAGCAAAACTTATAGCAAGAGATTATTTCGGAGATGAAAGTGCCATGATCAGATTTGATATGTCTGAATTTATGGAAAAATTTTCTGTAAGTAAATTAATCTGATCTCCTGCTGGATATGTAGGATTTGAAGAATGAGGAGGTTTAACTGAGGCTGTTAGAAGAAAACCTTATTCTGTAATTCTATTCGATGAAATTGAAAAGGCTTCACCTGATGTATTGAATATCTTATTACAGATATTGGATGAGTGACAACTAAAAGATAGCAAATGAAGATTAATAGACTTCAAATCTACTATCATAATCATGACTTCAAATATCGGTAGCGAAGAATTTAGTAAGAAACAAGTAAGTATCGGATTCGCTACTGGAACTGAAAAAGAAATGAGTGCAAAAGACTTTGATTTGATTAAAGAAAGAGTCGTTGATCAGCTTAAAAATTCTTTGACTCCTGAATTATTAAATAGAATTGACTATAAAGTCGTATTCAAACCATTGAGCAAAGACGATTTGAAATCTATATTCAATATGCAATTAGCTACATTCTTGGATGCATGGAAATGAAAAGGATGAATCAAATTACCTAAATTCACAGCTAAGCAAGTGAAAGATATCATTGAAAAGATTTATGACCCACAATATGGAGCAAGACCAGTGGAAAGATATATTCAGAATGATATTGAATGAGAATTAATTAATTCAGTATTAGAAGCTAATTAGTGATTATAGAAAGAAGCTCTCCAGATGGAGAGCTTTTTTATTTTTTAATTCTTTTAAACGTTTTATATCAATTCCCTGAATCTATAATTTGATAATAATAGTCTTTATCAGATATCACGTAAAAATAATCTAAATATTCATAAACCGGATAAGGATCTTTAAATTTTTCTACTTTTAATGTTTCCATATCTACAGGAAATCTCCATATTCAATTATAATATTCTTCTCATATTCCGTCAGAAACTAACAGATAATTTCAGTTTTTATAAACAGGTGGATAATTATTAACTAATGATTCTTCATTTTCAAAAATACTATTTCAAACAAATTCTGAACTTACATCTTCAAATCATGTATCTTTGTCGTAAAGCCATTTCCATTCTTCATTCTTCTCCAATATTTTAAAATCTGATTCTTTTGGAATTCTTTTTATTATGATATATTCATCATCTTCCCATAAATAAATATAATCTTTATCTCTTCCTATGTAATGATGATACTGAACTCATCAATTTAGAACTCTATATCTTCTATCTTGTTTTGAAGAAACAAAACTTCATTTTTCAACAGGAAATTTATAAGGGAATAAAATGAGATATCAATCACTATACCCTACGAATCAATCAAAAGCCTGTACTCACATAGTATTTAACGGTACATATCAAGGAAATTCTTGTTTACTTACAGCATAATTTTCATCTCATAAACTTATATATAAATTATATTTATCTTCTCATGGATTCATATATTTTGCTCTTCAATCAGCATCAAAACTTGGATCATAAAACCATCTATTATACGAATCTTTATCTTTCTCCACTTCAGAAATATCAAGTAATTCTATATTCCAAGATTCATCATTAGTCTTTATCCAATTATTATATTTTTTGAAAATTTCTTTCTGTAAATCTGTCAAATTTTCTTCATTGATTTTAATATCGTAAGAATCTTCTTTCTCTATAGCATAGAACTTATAATCAATATTTGAATCTGATTTTTCATTTCAATTTTCTAAATAATTCATAGCTTCTTCATATTTTTCTTTGCAACTCATAACATCAACACTATCAATATCTATACTTTCATCCATTTGTATATATCAACCACCTCATCAATCAAAACAATCAAATAACCATTTACGATTTTCTCTATCGTAAATAGCAAATCTACTAACAGTTCAATCTTCTGATTCAGACTCAAAAAATATTAAATTATCACGATTTATTGAACTAAAGTTTTTATATGGAGGAACTCAAAATCAAGTATCTAATGTTTTCAACCGTTCTATAGGATACACACCTTCTTTATTCGCCCAAACCCATGGATTCTCATCCAAAGTTTTTGTTCGTTCTTCAACTGGAGTATATTCGTTTTCTTCTACTTTTTCTTCTTTTTTACAACGAGCATCTCATCATAATGGAATATCACATGATTTTATTCAGAAAATATAAGTTTCAATTCATAGTATAGTATCCAAACTATTTTCTACATATTTATATCATATTCCTCTACTCGTATAAATAGATCATTCTTCTGTATATTCACAATTTGATGATATAGAAAAATACGGTTCTGAGCATCAGGCAACTCTGATTATATCAATTATTATAATCAGTAATAAGATAGATATAATACAACATGTAAGAAGTCAGATTTTTTTCATGTTTATTTAGTTGTTATAAAATAGTAGTTACCGTTATTCATAAATCTTGTTCACATCTTGAAAGAGGTTGTATTTCTTTTTTCTTCTCCGAATCTTCACCATATCTTGGTCCTGTAATCATATTACATTGATATAATCTTCGTGTTCAATCTTCATTAAATTTATACATTCATTCTAAGAGTCATTGATAATAAATATTATCTTCAGACCAGTATTCTCTTTGAAAATGTAAGTATAGGTCCTTTCAATCAAAAGTTAATTCTATATCTCATAATGGATAGTCTAATGGATATTTTTCTAGGTTTATCTCAGCAAAATCTTGTCGATGAGTATCTCACGCTTTTAATAACATGATTCTCATCCAATCTATTGCTGAATCTTGTTTGAAAAAATTATATCAATCCATTATTCATAAAGCATAGTCTCAAATCATATACATACTTCTAATAGCAGAATAATGATAATTTATTGGTGTATAGTTTTCATCAAAATCACTAAATTGTCATGTTCTTTTTATAAGAACTTTGTTTTCTTTTAATGTATTTAACAAATCTTCAAGTTTTATTTTACTTAATTTAGGACTTCTTCATATTAAATCATAAGAAAAATATTCACATACCGATCTAACCACTTCATCTTTAGAATTATCTTCGCATATACGAAACAATAAAGATAATACTTTTAAAATAGCATCTTTATCATTAGCTTTAGAATATACTTCTGATGATAATTTTAAAAATATTTTATGATATTTTTCATTAATTCATCAAAAAGAATCTCGTTCTTTCCTTAAATCATTGTGTATTCTATTAGAATCTCATTCTTTCTCTATTATCGTTTCCCATCATCATAATTTTGATATTCTATTGTTTTGGAAATTTGTGAACGGATCATGGCTCACAAAGCTACAACAAGTTGTAGACATTTCTCTAGTTCATTTTATCTCTGTGAATTTTGCAAAAGATAATTCATTTTCGCAATATTCTTTCTGTTCACTATCTGTATTATTATTACAATTCCGGTTCTTTTTAAAGTCGGCATATGCATTAGCAAAATTTAACGATAATGTTGTTAACAATAAACTACCGATTAATAAACTAATTAAAAGTCAGATTTTTTTCATAGTTTCTAATAATAATTAAATATCAAATACTAAAAAATTATTTTTTATCAAATTTAA
>DETJ01000016.1 GCA_002361595.1 Patescibacteria group bacterium UBA3291
ATTTATTAATGTGAATGTTATGAGTCCTTAATCTTGGATTGGTATGATGAAATGTGTATGCTGCTGACTGTGTATCGAAAGAGGACTGTAAATGAATAGCATTAAATACTTGTTTCCCAATTATATGAAATTGTATTTGATGAGATAATGCGACAACGGATTCAACTAATGTATTTCCAACTATGATTTGAGCTTTAACTAAGATTGCAGTATCTTTAGTATTAGTAGTTTGCTTTATCCTCGTTATTTATGCTGGAATCTTATGGGCTACAGATAAACCAAAAGAAGCAAAAGATCGACTAAAAAGAGTAGCAATAACGGTATTATTGCTTTGATTCTCATGAGCTATACTTAGATTGATTAATCCAAACTTTTTCTCTTAAACTTATTAAGCCTTAGTGAACGTAATATTACTTTTTAGACTAGAAGATGTATCATCCTCATCTCTTGAGCGAACGACATCTTCTTTTTTATTTTTCTTGAAATCATGTTCAGCTTTACTTTTCATGCTAGATTGATCTTTCATTGTTAAGCTAACTTTTTCTCTTTCCAGGTCTATATCCAAAACTCTGACACTTACTTTCTGTCATACACTTACTACCTCAATTGGATTAGAAACGTAATGGTTAGCCATCTGTGATTTATGAACTAATCCATCATTATGCAGTCCAATATCCACAAAAGCCCCAAAATCTGTCACATTTCTGACAACTCACTCTAATTGCATTCAGATTTTTAAATCTTTGATGTCCAAAACATCAGATTTGAAACATGGAGCGTCTCATTCATCTCTAGGATCAAGTCAAGGTCTTTGAAGTTCCTTGATACAGTCTTCCAAAGTTTCTTTTCAGATGCTATATTTTTCACTCCATTCAGCGATTTGCCTTTCATTTATGGATATATCAGTCATAGGCAAAACTAAATTTTTCTTTTCCACTCAAAATTCATTTTTCAATATTTCATAAACTTGTTTGAAATTTTCTGGGTGAATTCATGTCTGGTCTAGTGGTTCTTTTCCATTTTTAATTCTCAAAAATCAGATAGCTTGTTCGTAGGCTTTTGGTCAGAGTCATTTAACTTTCTTAACTTCCGCCTTACTCTCAAAAGCTCAATTTTCATCTCTATATTCCACTATAGATTTTGCGATTTTTTCACTTAATCAAGCGATATACTGCAACAATGTATAACTTGCAGTATTCACATCTACTCATACAGAGTTTACAGTATCTTCTACTTTTTCATCGAGTTTTTCTTTTAAAAATTTCTGATCCACATCGTGTTGGTATTGTCATACTCAGATAGATTTTGGATCAATTTTAGTCAATTCTGCTAAAGGATCTTGCACTCTATGTGCAATACTTATAGCTCATCTAACTGTTACATCGAGAGATGGATATTCATCCTGTGCTAATTTACTGGCTGAATATACGGACGCTCAGGCTTCACTAGTGATAATATATTGAACTTTCAACTTATGTTTCTTGATTACATTTGCCAAAAATTGCTCAGATTCACGGCTAGCTGTTCCATTTCCGAGTGAAATCAAATCGATATGATATTGTTCAATCAGTCACATCAAAATTGCTTCAGCTTTTTCTGTATCATTTTGTGGAGCAGTAGGGTATATCACAGTATTGAATAAAAACTTTCCAGTTGGATCTACTATGGCCAATTTACAACCAGTTCTGAAAGCTGGATCAAATCCAAGTACAGTTTTTCATTGAATTGGAGGAGTGAGAAGTAAATTCTTCAAATTTTCTCCAAATACTTTGATGGCAGCTTCATCAGCCCATCTCTTTTTGTCAGCTCTGAGTTCTCTTTCAATTGAAGGAATAAGCAATCTTTTCAATCCATCCTCAATTGCTCAATTTAGATATTCTACACTTGTTCAAAGTCATTTTCATCCATTTGGAATGAAATATTTTTTAGCAGATTCAAGTGTATGTTCCCATGAAAAATCGATAATCAGATTTAATTGTTTTTCTTTTTCTGCTCTGAGTAATGCTAAAAATGCATAAGATGGAATTTCATTCCACTTTTTAGAGTAGTCTGCATATATTTTATAAACTCAATTTTCTTCAAAAGTTTTCGTAGGTTT
Source organism: Patescibacteria group bacterium UBA3291 (assembly GCA_002361595.1). Lineage (GTDB taxonomy): Bacteria > Patescibacteriota > Gracilibacteria > Absconditabacterales > Absconditicoccaceae > UBA3291. The sequence continues at coordinate 2,099 of DETJ01000016.1, forward strand.
GGTAGAGATTTTTGCATTATTTTCTTCATGATTTTTGATATCTTCTCTGAGGTTTGCATGATCAGAAACATCTTCAGCAATAATATCTTGAGCTCATGCAATAGCTTCTTCTTTATTCTTCACCGTAGTTTTTGCATCTCATGTATCTTTCACAAATTTCTCAGCCTCAGCTTCAAAATCCTCTTTACTTATTTCAGCTTTTCTTAAAATCTCAGCAAGAGGTTCCAGTCACTTAGCTTTAGCAATAGTTGCACGAGTATTTTTCTTTTCTTTAAATGGTCTATACAAATCTTCCACTCTAGCCAGAGTTTCAGCTTCCATAATTTGCTGTCTAAGTTCATCAGTCATTAATCATTTTTCATCAATCAGTCTGATTACATCTTCTTTTCTGGCTTCCAGATTTTTGGTATAATTATATACATCATTAAAATCACGAAGTTGTTCATCTGTGGCTCCTTGTGTTAGTTCTTTACGATAACGAGCTATAAATGGAATAGTATTTCATTCATCCAAAAGTGTAATAATATTACGAATAACTTTCTTTTCTAGTCATGTTTTATTAGCGACTAAATCCACCAAATTAACTGCCATAATCAAAATTTCTTACATTATAAAATTTTTAAATTTCAGCAAAAATCAGATTAAGAATGTTGGTAAAAATTTCAAGTTATATAGACTGAAAAAACTCGTTAAAAATTTGCATTTTTTGTGCTTTGTAATTATAATATAGCTATATTATAGATTTAAAATAAAGAAATTATGCTAAAGAAAATTAAAAAGAAATTACCAAATGTTATTCCTGTAAAAATCAGATCAATTTCCTTATCGTTAGCACTTTTTATGATGTGACGATGATTAGGAACTGATACATATTTTTCTATATATATACAGGAAATAGTAGGAAATGCATGGTGAGTGACAGCTATTTGAACTATTTTAGCGTTTGTTAAACTTCTTTTCACTATTCCTATCTGAAGAATGAATGATCATGTGAATACGAAGTATATTTTATTGATGTGAAAAATATTGTATGTAATTAGTTGATTATTATTCTTTTTGGCATGAATACAACATTCACGGGTATTATTAATATTTGCTTCGATTTTTAATTGAATAGCGAATTCTACTACATTTACTACATATCGTAGTTATTATTCAAAGAAATCTACAAAAGCTGATAATGCTCAAGTTTCTGGAGTATATTTTTCAGCAATGTATCTTACTGAAGTTGTATGATCATTAATCGCAGCGGTTTTGGTCAATTATTTAGAATTGCCGTATATGTATTTATTTGTCGTAATCTTTTCTCTAGTTTCACTATTGTATGATGAAAAAATAAAATCGGTTTTGTCGAAACACTATAATAAAACTTGGAAAAGATTTTATAAAAGAGTGAAAAAAGAGTCAGAAAATTATGATAAAATACAGGATAACTCAGATTATAATCAAAAATTTTTTGGTAAAAAATGATTTGTTTATTCTTTCATAAATTGATGTTTATCTGTTGAAAGTTGGAAAGAAATATGGGAGACATTGCATAAATATAACTGAAAAATGTATGTAGCTTTGTGAGGTTGGATGTTAACTAATTTTTTCAACTATATGAGTTTCTTATTTATCCCTATAGTTGCGGCAGAAAATAATCTATCTCTTTCAGAAATTGCCATAGTTTTTGCCGCTATGAAGCTACCTTACATAGTGAATGTTTTTGCCTGAAAATTTTGAGATAAATATAGCAAAAAACTTCTGATTTCAATTATATTAGTTTTGATGTCATTCTTATTTATATTGCTTTGATTCTCAGAAAACTTTTATACAATATTGATTCTAACATTCTTAATCTCAACATGAGTAGCTCTATTGAGTCCTCTTACGTCAGCATTAGTGGTTAGCTATACACGTCCACAAGATAAATGATCTATGATGTGAGTTCAGGATTTTATGTGAAGAGCATGAGATATAGTATGATCCTTATGATTCTGAACATTAACGGCAATCATTTGACTTCAAAAATGATTTATAATTATTTGATTATGTACGTTTTGATTATGATGATACTTATTAATCAAAAAGCTTCTCTCTTTCAGAAGTAAGAATAATGAACGTGAAAAAGTTAAATCAAATGAGATTTATGAATTGCCAGTTCCAGTTGTGGATGCAATTCCGTTAGAGATGAATAAAAAATAAAAAAGTCTTGAAATTATAGAAAATAATACTATCTTGAAATTGCTACACATTTATGAAATCTTTTTTTGATTTTGTGACTGTCTTTTCTGATTCATTAAAAAGGATAAACAAGCATCATGCTTGCGGTTCATTCCTTTTTGATGGTCGGAAAGATTTCAAATTTGTAATGTGTAGCACCCGCAGTATGGTGCTTTTTTTGATTAAGCATTTTCTGTGTGGTGCAAGTAGTTTCTTCTATTTTATTTTCTAATCATATAGACATGAAGAAAAACTTTTTATTTGGGTTTTTGGCCTTGATGTTAGCCTGATTCTGATTCGGAGGAATTAGTATGGCTGAGGATATAAATTGTACGTATGTTAATTGAGAGCAAAAATCTGAAAGTTCTCCTGAGGCTGTAGTGTATGTTAACTGAGAAGATTCTGCAATTTACTGTTACTCAAATTTGTCAAAAGCTATAAGTGCAGAAAAATGAGAAATCTTTTTATTGGGTGATTTAAATTTGAGTAAAACAACTAAAGTTTCAAAAAATACAGTATTAAATTTAAATTGACATAATATAAATTCTAAAGCTATAACAACATTTTGAGTCATGGCAAATTTTGAAATAAAGTGAAATTGACAAATAAAACAAGAAGCATCAGATGATGAATATAGTCCTGTTATGATTAGCCCTCTAAAGTGAAATATCGTTATATGAAATGGAGTTAGCTTAGAATGAAAAAATATTATTGCCATACCAGACTTAACTTCAGTACCTGCTGAAGCTAAATGAGATATTTCAATAGATTTATGATGAGAGATAAAGGCTGATGGTTTTTGAATTACCATAAATTGAAATATTACAAATACTGACGAAGTAACGATTAATATCCAAGAAACAGCCAATATTACTAGTAGCAATTCTGCATGATTATATTTGGCATGATACTGAGTTACAACAATTGCAGATTGAGCAGAAATCTCATGAAAAAATTCTGCAATTGAAATAAGAGCATGAGAATTAACTATTAATTGATGAACCTTCACTGCAACAGCTGAATGAGAAAACGTAACTGTAACATCAAACAGCCAATGATCTACAACGGTTTGAGCAGCTCTTGCTATTGCTCAACATACAACCAAGCAAGAAATTAATGTTACAATCAATTGATGAACTTTTGAATGAATAGCTGCGGTTAATCAAGCAAATCCTCAAAGTAATGAAGGAGAAGCTGCTGAAAAAGTTTCAACTACTATAACTGCAGGTGAATTCAATTGAACCATAAATAACACAGATTCAAACAATAAAATAAATATTGAATGATGAATATTCTCTGATGATGTAAGTGATTATACAGCTAATGATGGATATTCAGTAAAAAATTCTGAATGAGAATATGAAATAAAAGCTCTCACAAAAACTTATTTTGATATGAGTTCTAATAAAAATATTACATTCCCTGTAGTATTAAGTGATGATTGAAAGAATGTATTATTAGAAGAAACTAAAGCTGTTTTGAAAAAAGAATCATCATTAGTAGCATGACCATTATTAGCTCAATTTAACGATTTAACTCAGCAATCTGATTTAGATGCTAATGCAAAAATCGTAACTATTGAATGACAGGACTTGTTATTCTTCAAACAAGCATTAGCTGATAAGACGCAATATAAAATTTGAGTATTTACAAAATCTGGAGATACAGGTCCTTTCTCTTCAAAAGATAAATTTATAGGTAATGGTCATGACTATGATAGTGAAAATCCTGCTATTACTTTCGATCCTACAAATACAAAAGACCCATTTGAGGTATCTTCATGGCCTATTTTAGCATATAACGAAGTACAAAAAGAAAGTAAAACAGTTTGATATACTCTATATACTCAAGTAGACCCTGAAGATAATGCTAAAAATCAATGATGGTTCTATGCTCCAAGATTATACAAAGTAACATTTAATACTAATTGAAGCTCAGATACATTTGAAGCTCAAAAAGTAGCATTAACAGATTGAAAAGCTACAAATCCATGAATTCCAACTAAAGGATGAGTTGGATTCAAATTTTGGAGTAAAGATGGTACAAATGAGTATAATTTCGAGGATGTAGTAGATGATGATATTGAACTTACAGCTATTTATGGAACTGCAGAAGAAGGTGCTTTCAATATTATATTCAAAAACTGAGATATTGAACTTCAAAAAGATGTTCTAGCTAAAGATGTAATTCCTACTTATTTGTGAGAAACTCCTACAAAAGCAGAAGATAGTACATGTAATACTTATGAATTTAAAGAGTGGACTCCTACCATAGCTGCAGTTTCTGCTGATACTACTTATACAGCTACATTCACTTGTACATCTAAAAAATCATCAGGAGGTTCATCTTCATGAGGTGGTGGATCATCTAGATCATCTACAACTAAAACAACAACTACAACTACAACTACATGAGATGCAAAGACAACAACTGATACTAAAGCTACAGATACTAAAACTAATGTAGATGGAAACAATAATGGAAATACTCCTGCATACAATAATGACTTCTCAAAAGAATTTAATGATGCATATCAATTTGCTTACAAAAACTGAATTACAACTATGCCAAGCATTGAAGAAGCAGATATGTATGGACCTCTTACAAGAATAGCAATGGCTAAAATGCTATCTCAATATGCTATCAATGTACTTGGAAAGACTCCAGATACTACAAAAGTAGTTCCTACATTCCCAGATGTAGATGCTAAATTGGATGCTGACTATAATAACTGAGTAACATTAGCATATCAACTATGAATAATGTGAATAAATGTGAATAAATATAGACCAAATGACTTGGTAACAAGAGCAGAATTTGGAACTGCATTATCAAGAATGTTGTATAGTTTATCTGATGGTGAATGAGACCA
>DETJ01000003.1 GCA_002361595.1 Patescibacteria group bacterium UBA3291
AATAAAATTACCTTCCTAAATTATACCAAAAAAAAATTCTTTGTCAAAAAATAAACAATTCTATGCCAAAAAAACATACATTATATAATTGACTTATTAAAAAAACAATATATAATATTATTCATTATCCACAAACATAGTTCTACTACGATATTGAATAGCCTCAGCTAAATTTTGCACAGAAATTTCATCCTTATCCTGCATATCAGCAATTGTTCTAGCTAATTTTATAGTCCTATGAACTACTCTTCATGATAGATTGAGTTTATCTGCAGCCTGCGAAAGAAAATCTTTACACTCACTAGAAAGAGGAATTAACTTTTGGATATCCTTTGCTCACATGTGAGCATTTGCAGATAAAGAAGTTCACTTGAAACGATGCTGCTGAATCTCTCGTGCATGAATTACTTTCTCACGAATTGTGGCAGAATTTTCTGAGAGATTATTATCCAATATCGTATCGATATTTTCTCTTGGTACTTCCAAAATCACATCTATACGGTCAAGTAATGGTCATGAAATTTTGGACTGATAACGTTTAATATCCATTGGAGAACATGTACACTGTTTATGCTTATCCTTGTAATATCCACATTTGCACGGATTCATGGATGCAATAAACATAAAATTTGCGGGATATTCTACACTTCAGGCTACTCTAGAAATATTTACACTGCGATCTTCTAAAGGCTGACGCAATACTTCCAAAGTTTCACGTGGAAATTCAGTCAATTCATCGAAAAAAAGTATTCATTTATGAGCAAGAGAAACCTCTCATGGAGTGAGATGAGTTCATCATCCTACTATGCTAAATCTCGATGCTGTATGATGTACCTGACGAAACGGTCTCTGAGTAATCAGAGGTAATTCTTTGTTCAATTTTCATACAACTGAATAAATCTGACTTACTTCCAAAATTTCATCAAAAGTAAGCGGCGGAAAAATACTTTTCATCGCTTTGGACATCATAGTTTTTCAACTTCATGGAGCTCAAATCATCAAAACATTGTGAAATCCTGCCATAGCAATAGATAATGCTCTTTTAGCTACCAATTGTCATTTGATATGCTCAAAATCCACCTCGAAAGTCTGATTTTCGCTCAAAGTAGATATATCCTTTCATCACTCGATACTTTCCAATTCTTTTCATTCACAGAAATATCCAACCAATTGATTGAAATGCTGTAGCGGATAAATTTTGATTCAAGGAACGTATTCCAATTCGTATAAATTTTCTGCAGGAATAAAAAACTCCTTTCGTCATTTCTTTTTGGCAGAAAGAACCGAAGGGAGCAAACCATTTATTCTCTTAATACTACCATCTAGTCAAAGTTCTCAGAAAAAAAGAGAATTCTGAACTTTTTCCTCATGATAGAGTTTTTCTGGTCGAATATGCAAAAGCAATGCAAATGCCATAGGCACATCAAATCATGTTCAGATTTTTTTGGTATCTGATGGTGCTAAATTTAGTACAAATTTTCTCCTAGGAAATTCAATTCATGAATTGCGAAATGTACCTCTAATACGTTCTTTGGACTCTTTGACCGTCATATCCGGCAATCATATAATTTCAATAGTCGGAAGCGCTCTCACACTATCCGCCTCAATATAAATTTCATGTCCTACCAATCCAATATTCGCAAATGTTTTTACAATTTCTACCATTTTCAAATTCATATTCAAAATAAATCTGCCTATAAAATATTTTTATTTTTCAAAAAATCAAGTCAAAAATTATCATTATTCTTTTGTCAAAAAGTATAAAGATTTTGTCAAAAATTATCTATAAATTTTGAATGCTTGTCACTTGCATTTATAGATAAAAATCGTAATCTAATTTTGAGTGTTGCAAAACATTTTATATTTTTTATGAAATCATGGAAACTTGAGAATTAGCACAAACTGCTATAAATACGATATGAAGTTGAGATTTAATAGATATAGTATGAAATTCTTTTTCAGCATTTGAATGATTAATTAGTTCAATCCGAGGGACTTTTCGATTTATAACCGCGATAACAATTTTTTTATTATGGCTAGCCATCTTAATTCGAGTAATAAAAGATGCCAGTGCACGTAGTTCTTCATTCTGGTTCCTATTATTGTCTGTATTTATAATAATTGCATTTACTCCTTTTATCTGACTAATATTATACATAGCTATCCGTCCTCAGTGATGGAAACGAGATAAAACTCCATGGAGAGATACACTTTTCCTAAAAAACCAGATATGTGAAAACTGCTGAGAATTTAACCAAATCGATCACTTATACTGTACTACTTGCGGAGAAAGCTTACATACCACATGCCGTGAATGTCAAAACAAATACTCCAAAAATTATTCTTATTGTCCTAATTGTGGAGCTCCTCGCCTAGAAGAATAAAAAACTAAAAAATAATTTTATAAAACCCAAAAAATATGCTAATAGCACTTGTTATAATACTTCTACTTATCTGAGCCGCCGTAGTATCCTCCATATACTCGAACTTTACAGTTTTTTATTCAAATTTTTCTGAAAGCCAAAATTATCACAGAGCTTATTATAGTTCAATATCTGCTTTAGAGAGAGCCGAACTAGTAATCAAACAACGTGAACCATGATTTCAATGAAATTGATGATGGATAATAGACAGAAATAGTTCAGAATGAACTTTCAAAAACTGATGATCCGACAAAGTCATTTCGAATTTTTCATATCTATCAAACGATGAATCTAGCAAAAACACATCAACTATTTTTCGAACTATAGATTCAAGAACTAATAGAATACCAAAGGAATGAAATGGAGATATAGATTCTATGCTATCATACACTGATTCTGAAGATCCTTCTAATAGTTCAGAAAATTTCAATATGATGGATTATAAAGATTCACAAATATTTTTGCTGTATTATGATAACTGAATGAAAAATGGAAGCGAAGTAGATAATCCATACCATAAGATTTCATGCAAAAATTGAAGTACTTCTTGTACTCAATCTAGCACTAATGAAATAACTTGAATTATAAGACTACCATGAAAATTAAAAAACTTTTTTGGACCACTAGATACAACAGTAGCTCTTGTTTCAGGATGACCATTAAATGATGCAATCGTAGATCGACAAATTAGATGAAGATTTCCAGAGAATACAGAATATTATCCATTCACTATATATTCAACACAAATTTATGATAGCAATGGCGCAAGGGACGATTTAGATAGTGCAATTAGAGAAAGCGACATCAATGGAAGCGAAACTCATCCTAATTTTAACTTCATTTTCTGACAGAATAAGTGGAGTCCTAGTACAATTACCTCAAGATGACTTAATTCAAATTTTACAGTCATTAGTCCACTAGAATCTCAGATAAAGACAGATGTAAATTACAATCCTACCACAAAAAAAACTAGCAAACACTTTGAACGTATTTTAGGAGATTCCAAATATATCGAAAAACAACTCAGGTTTAGTTTATTAAACCTATTAAGGAGCGAAAAAAATATGGTATATCCTTTTTTGGAATATTATGTGGATTTCTGAACTGAAATATCCGACAAGTATTTTACCATAAATGCAGAATGAAACTATGACGATTACAAAATAAATAGACTTGTATGGAAACCTACAAGTAAAGAATCCATACTGTGAAGCTTTACAACAATATTCTAATTATGAGAAAGAGAGCTTTATTTTTTCTGGTCATCATAATTTTGTGAGTAGGAATGATAATCCGAACATTTTTTTGATGAAAATGAGATTCTCCCAGAATACAAAGCGAAGGTACCTGATTTGTTGAAATTATTAACGAATCATGAAATATTCAAAATACTATAAACACATGAGAGATTGAAATAGAACCTGCAGAGTCAACCACACAAACAAACACATGAGACGTTACACTCAAAGAATATAATAAAATCAGGATGATTATGCCTAAATATTTCTACAATTCTGGATGGAACGAATTTGCAAAAGATATATATAATGAAAAAGGTGTACTCATAAATTTCACATTCATAGACAATTTAACTTCATACAGAGACTTATTATCTGATTCTGAATATTCTGGAGCTGATTTATTTTTATTTCCATACGACTGGAAAGATACAGTAAAAGCTCTAGAATTTGCACCTATGAGCGGTATAGAACCACTATTCGATGATTTTATTTTACCTCTTATCAAAAAGAAAGAAATCTGAATTTTGCCTTTTGCTGCTGATCCTATGGTCATGTATTCTACTATAAATTTACCATACAATAATTTTTCTGAGATATCAAATTTGGCATACACTCGACAATCAAACATACAGCTTGCATTCCCTATATTTTTCTGAATCACAAGCGAAGATTACACAAATAAATGATTTTCTCGAGAATATCAAGATATCATACGATATGCACTACTTCACTATTTCAAAAAATATCAAGATAGCCACTACCTATGAATGCGAATTAATAGTAACATTTCAAACAGTGATGAATTTAGAAATTACAATGTATGAGACCTAAATCAAATCGCAAACACTATCACAAAACCAGAATGCAAAGATTTCCCTTCCATCTGCTTTCAGCTATACAACTTTGTAGGTGTCAGATTTTGATTCTTATCAGACAAAGATATTGTTCATAATTACTTTTCACATAAAGATTCAACCTTTGAAAATTTATCAAAATATCCTATACCTTTTTATTCGATAGAGTCTCCCGTTAGGATTTGGTGATTCTGAATATCCAAAAACATAGATAGTATAGACACAGCTAATGATATCAACAAAATCTTAGTATATTATATAGACAACCATAATAAATATAATCTATGGAATTCTGTATTATCTGTTTTTAACGAAGAATGAAAAGTTTCACTAACAGATGAGCCATACATATGATCCAAATGATACATATTAGATGAATGATGAAATTTTATGGATACTCTTAGAGGCTCAAATCCATTTCGACAACTTCTCGACTCTCAGATATCAGCAAGCAATTTTCTCAGAAAATAATAATTTCTCTATAATAAAAATCACCTCTATGAGGTGATTTTTGTTATATAAATCCAATTAGTTAACTGTACCAGTCAAAGTATTTACTACTACTTCATCTCATTCCTCTTTATATAATGGAACCTGGATTTCCATTCATGTTTCGATAGTAGCAGGTTTAGTTCATGCTTGAGCTCTATCTCATTTCACACCAGGTACCGTAGATACGATCTTGTATGTAATAGTAGAAGGCAAAATTACATTTATTACATTTCCTTGGAACATTTGTAGATATACATCTAGGTTATCCTTGAGATATCCAACTATATCATCTATCTTATCTCTATCAATATCATAAATCTCTCCAGTATCATTTTCCATAAAAGAGTATGTATCTCCAGAATTGTACAAATAAACAGCATTCTGAGTTGCAATTTCGGCCTGTTCCAATACAGCTCATGAATTATAAGTATACATATTAGTTTTTCATGTAACTATATCTTTCACTTTGTAAGTATCCACAGCTCATCACCTTCAAGTGTGATTATGTGAAGTTTCACTAACTTTAACAAGTTTCCCATCAATCAAAAGGATTGATCATTTTTTTACATCAGAAGTAGTAATCTTTACCATGAATAATATTTACAACAAATAAAAAACTGATTTTACTTATAGAGAAAATCGATAAAATAGCAAGTAAAAATCTAAAACGCAAAAATTATCTATGCTCTTTGAATACATCATACGTATTTCATTTTCAAACTTTCATGTTACCTACCAAATTATCCCAGAAATAAGAAAAAGATCATGAATCACCTTGTTTTATTTTATATTTACCTAATCCAATATTTTCTCATTCATCTACCCAGCTAAAATAATTCTGAAACTCATTATAATTACGTAAATTCTTAGTAAACGAAGCTGGAAACATCCTAGCTAACCATTTTATAACCTTTCCATCAATATTATACATTACACTACTATTTGCCAAACTCATCTCATTATCTGAGATTTGATTTTTTAGATAAGAAACCAAATTATATTTATAATTATACTGTATTCATTGAAGCCAGTTTTGTTGCTCTATAGACAAGGCTATTCCACCAGAAAAATCTACAGAAGAATCAAAAACTCATGACAAAAATCAGACTTCTCAATTTAATTTTAATAAATTAACCAATTCATTTCATTTAAGTTCTAATTGAATTTCCGACTGCGGACGCAACCAAACAACTTCTCAATACGGAGTAGTAATTACTACATTTTCATCTCTCTGAGTTTTTTTGGATGGATAAGATATTTTACAATTTTCTACTATTTGTTTCTCAAAATCAGGCACAATATCAAAATCATTAGTCCTCTTAGAATCAACGATCTGAATATACGCATCCTTTTTTGGGACACTTTTATCCACATCCATAACCATAATTTTGTATGCTTCACTCTTTATAAATCACTGTATATCTGGTTTATCAGGATATAAATAAAATATTCATGAAACCAAAATAAAAAATCAGAATATTCATCATACAAATTGCATCAAATATTTCCATCTAGTAGTCAATTTTGTCGTTCGCCATAATCATAAAATTATCAATCATAGCAATACAAACAACTGATGAGAAATATTCAAAAGTGGACGAAAAAATATATGAGCAAAAAGATATAGATTACCATAAATTATAACATTTCTAATAAGTTTTGACTTATCATCTAGCTCATACTGTATAGAATAATAATAAAAATAAGAAACACTTACTATCAAAAAATACAACCAATATTTAAGCAAAAAACTCACAAAAGAAGTCTCCATTACAAAAACTACAAAACACCATATCAATACCCACGCAAATATAAACTGTAATAACTGTAGTAATTGTTTTTCTCTCATATTTTGTATACAGAATAAACTATTTTATATAGATTCTTTCAAACAGCAAAAAATTCTTAGATAAAAAATCTACAAGTTTTTCTTCATTTTCAGTAGAAATTATTACCAAATTCTCTTCTATTTTCTCTACTTTATTATCTTTGATTGTGAAACTGTGAACATAATTCATTTTTTTAACTTCAATGGCAAATCAAGACTTTAATAAAGCAACAATATTTTTCCTTAGATCTCTAGATTTTCATTTATATGCATAAATCAAATTACTCATACAAACAACGTCAAAAAACTAAAAAATATAAATTAATGTACAATTTCTCAAAAAAATTTCAATATATGTTATTTTTACATATTATAATAATCAAGCTTCTGTCAATTCTCTCTTGAGAGCAGCACGATCATTTGCATTAAACATCGCCATCTCTGAAGTAATTCTTCACTCTCTTACTAAGCGCAAAAGATCATCCTCCAATAAACACATTCCACTAGTTCTATATGTATACATTACATTTCTCAATTGATTCATTTTGTTTTCACGGATAGTATTTTCTACTGCCTTATTATTCAATAAAATTTCATGTGCAGGCACCATTCATTCTCAATCTACAGTTCTAAGCAATTTTTGCACAACCACAGCTGTTAAATTCTCTGAAATCTGATTTTTAATTGTTGGTTGTTCATCCTCAGGCACCATTGAAACAATTTTATTTATAGTCTGTTCTGCAGATCTAGAGTGAATTGTTGTCAATACTAAGTGTCCTGTCTCTGCCAACGCAATAGCATTTTTCAAAGATTCTGTATCCCTAGTTTCTCAGAAGAGAATTACATCAGGTCTCTGTCTCATCGCATATTTCATGGCAGAAGCGAAAGATACCACATCTTTTCATAATTGTTTCTGTTCAAAAATAGATTTTTTTGGCTCAAAAATATACTCGATAGGATCTTCAATAGTAATAATATGACATGCTCTAGTAGTATTAATTTCCTCAATCATCGCAGCAAGAGTCGTAGATTTTCATGATCAAGTAGGTCATGCTACAAATACTATTCCACTTGTTTTTTTGGTCAGAGTTTTCAAAATTTCTGGCAATCATAATTCACGAATCGTTGGGATTTTTTCTTCAAGTAATCTGGCAACTATCATTTTATGTCATCTTTGACGAGAAATATTAATTCTATAACGGCGACCATGCACGGATTGTCATAAATCACAGCTCAAATATTGTTTATACAAATCTACATCTTCCTCTGTCATCAATACATTCGATATTGCTTCCAGTGTAGAATCTTCCAATTTAGGAGTCGTCGTCACTCTCAGTACATTTCAATAAACTCTAAGAGCAGGTTCCTCTCAATAAGTAAAATAAATATCCGAAGCTTTATGTTCTATCATCAATTGCAAAAGATATGAAAGATAATTCTCTGGATCCAATCTCTTTCAATCTGCTAAAATAACAGTACCATCTTCCAAAGTATATACTCATTCTCAAGCATGACGACTATATCCATCATCCGATAACAAACTAGTTATTCACCCCTTTTCCTCAGTCTTTTCTTCTTCCTGAGTTGGATTATCACTCAAAATGTTTGTTAAATCTGCCATTTTTTTATTTTTGTTATATAAAAAGAAAAAATAATCTACTCGTCCTATATTATAATCAAAAAAAAAATCTATGCAAAAATTTTACGACTTTTTTAATTTTCAAATCATCATCCAAAATTATAAAGAAATTTTTCATATTTTCAGCTTGCATTTATACATCAAATTCTCAATATATTAAGCTGAATACATAATATTGTATTATTTTAAAAATTCACATAAATATATAATGTCTACACTTATCGCTGTGCTTCTCGTAGCATGAGGAGCAATTATTTGATGAATTGCATGATTTTTTGGTTACAAAAAAACCATGACAGAAAAAGCCATCAAATTCAAAGAAAGAATGGCTAGAGCCAAAGAAATCGAAGAAGAAATCTTAGAAGAAGCCAAGAAAAAATGAGAACAACGCATTGCAGAGGCAGAAAAAAAAGCTGAAAAAATCGAAGAACAAAGATTAGCAAAAATGGAAGAAATCCAAAATCGTCTATTGGATAGAGAAGAAAAAATGGAACAAAGACTTGAAAAGCTTGAAGAAGAAAAGAAAAAAGTTCTCGACTTACGTCAGCAAGCTGAAGACGTAGTAAAACAGCAAATGGATAAACTAGAAGAAATTTGAAAACTTTCCCCAAAAGAAGCTAAAGAACAAATTTTTGCTATGATCGAAAAAGAACAAGCATCTGAAATTGAACGTTTCGTTGAAAAATACAAAACGATTAAAACAGAAGAAGCTGAAACTGAAGCTGCAAAAATCATAGTTCAATCTCTACCAAAATTAGCTACTCAGAATATCGATGAATTTACTACCAAAACAGTAGATCTTCCAAATGAAGAATTTAAAGGAAAATTAATCTGAAGAGAATGAAGAAATATCTCATTCTTTGAAAAAACTACAGGAGTTGAATTGCTTATTGATGATACTCCTGGATGCGTAAAACTTTCTTCATTTGATCACGAAAAAAGATTTATTGCTGCTCAGACTTTGGAAAAATTGGTAAAAGACGGAAGAATCAATCCAATGTATATCGAAAAAATTTACAATCAAGTTGTAGCAGATTTAGAACAAACATTCATCGAAAAGTGAAAGGAAGCTCTCAATATCTTAAATCTTCCTATGATGAGTCCTGAAATAGTAAAAACTATATGACAATTCTTCTTACGTTTCAGTTATGGGCAAAGTCTTTGGCAACACTCAGTCGAAGTGGCGAAAATTGCTGAAGCTATAGCAATAGAAGTATGATTAGATCCTGTAATGGCAAAAAAAGCTTGACTACTTCACGATGTTTGAAAAATTCTTTCCACAACATGAGAATCTCACACAAAATTATGAGCAGATTTACTCAGAAAATGGTGAATGGATCCAATAATTATAAACGCAGCAGAATCTCATCACTACGATGTTGCAATGACTCATCCAATTTCTTGGGTAGTAGCAGCTGCTGATGCTATGTCTGCATCTCGTCCAGGAGCTAGATTTGACACAAAAGAATTATTCATCGAAAAAATGTGAGAACTTGAAAAACTTATCACTGAAGTAAACGGAGTAGACAAAGTTCATATTATGCAGGCATGAAGAGAAATTATGGTTTACGTAGATCCAAAAGAAGTACCTGATCAAGATGTAGAAAAAGTATTAGAAGAAATCTGAACAAAAATCGAAGATCAACTTGATTATCCGTGAATCATCAGAATTTCATGAATCAGAGAAACAAAAATTATACAATATTTGAGATAATTATTTAGATAAAATTTACTATTATGTATCCATATATTGAAATCTTCGGCAAAGAAATTTCCATGATGGCTATAGGTTCAATTATTGCTGCCATAATTTTCTTAGTAACTGCACGAATATTAACAAAAAGAAATCATCAAGATTTTCTAAAATTATTTTATCGACTACCAGGACGAATTATATTATCATACATACTATGACGTTATACAGCTTTTGCATTAGAAACATGAACATATTTCCCAAGTTCATTATCAAAATTTCTCACAATATTAAGTCCCCAAAATTTTAATTTTCACTTCGTTGGATTATTATTATCATCTCGGATATGTCTATCCATGTTTTTTTCTAGCACAAAAAGAACCGAAAATAAAAAAATACGAGCAGATATAATTTTCTTATCTATTGCAAATGCATTAATTATATTCTGAATTTTCATCACTTTGTGAGACTCTATAATATGAAAACCTACAGAAAGCATATTTGCAATACGTTCATTAACTGACAATAGTGACTTGACCAAATTCGATGGTGTTTATCCAGTATGATTATTTATATCATTTTGAATCCTTGTAATCCACGTATTAGTATCAATCTCTAGCATTATATTCAAAAAAAATTGATTATGAATGCGATGATTAATCTGAATACTAATTGTACTAAATATAGCCTTCTTATTTCAATCTTACCCTAGATACTGATTAATTTCTATCTTTTGAACATCTTTCGATGTAAAGCAATATCTCTCATTATTTGTAATTATAATCTGAATTATCACAGCTATAAAACGGGAAAAGAAAAGATTTTAAAAATTCATGCCTAATGTTTTACTATGAAATTCTTCTTCGCAAAAACAGATAGTTTATATAAAATATTTAAATCTTTAGAAAAAATTCCTTCTCATAGAAGTGTTGAAATTTTTATAGATCCTGAACATTCTCTTTTTGATAATGAATGGCGATGACAACAAATAAAAGACATCATTGATAAAAATAAAATAGATGCAACTTTCGTAACTAAGAATAAAAAAAATAGAGACTATCTAAAATCTGTCTGACTAAAAACGAACCTAATCAAAGAGAAGCATATACAGAAAGCCATAAATATGGCTTACCTATTTTTGTTTAATATCAAAAAATTTCATTTACAAACGTATGAAAGTAAAAAATATTTATTTGTTCTGATTTTTTTCTTTGAAATACTACTAATACTATGAATTTTGTGGTTCATCATATCATTAATCGTACCTAGTGCAACAATCACATTACATCCATCAGAATCTACAGAAACCATAATATACAATGTTCGCTATTATCCAAATGACGATCCAAATTCTGCAAGTGAAACCAGATTTTTGTATGTACCTTTCTATACATGAGCTCTAAATTATAAACATGAATTAACTATATCTACCGCAAACAGCAAATATATTTCGAATCCATCTCATGGTGAAATAAAGATTTACAACAAAAGAGATCAAGAGTACAGTATAGTAAAAGACACTCAATTTAATACACCTGATTGACTAATATTCCGTGCAGTTGATGATTTTATCCTTGCACCTTGAACAGAAAAACATCCATCAGAAACAATTATAACCGTAAAAGCCGACGAATACGATAATGATTGAGAATTAATTGGTATTCGCTGAAATATACCAATCAAAACATTAATGTATATCACAAAACTTGAAGAATCATCAATAACAAAGGATATTTGGGCAGAAAGTATAGAAAATTTTTATTGATGGGATACTGAATCAATATGAACCGTTACAGACAAAGACATTGAGCAACTTAAAGACAAACTAACAGAACAAGTATTTTCAAAAAAAATGCAGGTTGTAAGCGAAAATTTTCCAATCACATGATGATTTTTACTACCTTTTGAAACTATTACAACTACCTCACTTCATAATATAGAGATTCCACAATCAAGTTGAGAAGATACTCCTACGATTAAATGAGATGCTTTTGTTACATATAATTATGCTTATGTATTATGGTCGGATTTATATCAAATTTTTATGACTTATGTTAACGAAAGACAATCTGAAAATAATCTTACAGTAAAAATAGATCAAAACACATTACAATTTTTAAAAGATTCCAATGCAACCAATAATGACGAAATCAAAAAAATCTGAAAAACTTATTCAATATCTACACAAATAAATGTAGTTCAAACATACGATTTTACAAACGATTCCAAACAAATTATTCCAGAAATAAAAAATAAAATTGCCTGAATGGGTATTGATGATGCTAGAAATTATATTTTGTCCACATATGATGAAATCGGAAGTGTAAAAATTTCTGTGCCTCTACGATACAATTCAATTCCTGTAATAAAATCCAGAATAAAAATTATAAACGAATAAGACTTAGCTTGCATTTTCTCATTACATTTATACAATTCAAGGTAATAAATTAATTTACATAATTGCAGCAAAATATGGCAAAGAATCTTGTAATTGTAGAGTCTCCAGCTAAATCAAAAACTATAACAAAAATATTATGATCTGATTTTGAAGTAAAAGCTTCTCTTGGACATATTGTAGAACTACCAAAAAATTGAAAGTGAGTAGACATAGCACATGACTTCAAACCATTATATCAAATAAATCCTGAAAAAAAGAAAACCGTAAATGAACTTAAAACTTTAGCAAAAAATGCTGATAAAGTGTGGCTCGCAACCGATGAGGATCGTGAATGAGAAGCAATTGCACGACATGTAGCCAATGAATTATGACTGCCTATAGATAAAACTCCTAGAATTGTATTTCACGAGATTACAGAAAAAGCAATAAAAAATGCTGTTCAAAATCCAAGAACGATTGACATGAATCTAGTAGATGCCCAGCAAGCTAGATCAGTTTTGGATTATCTGGTATGATTTGAACTCTCTCCAGTATTATGGAAAAAAGTTGTTGGATGAATATCTGCATGAAGAGTTCAATCTGTCGCCGTTCGTATGATAGTAGAGAGAGAAAGAGAAATCGAAAAATTTAATAGTTCATCCACATTCAAAACTGTTTGAACTTTTTCATGAAATTCCAAAAAATCTTTTCCTGCTACATTAGACAAAGAATTCAAAAAATCTGATGAAGTTATTCCATTTTTGGAATATTGTAAAACTGCAAAATTTAGCGTAGAAAAGGTAGAAAAGAAACCATGAAAAAGAGCTCCATCCGCTCCATTCACCACATCTACGCTACAACAAGAAGCTAGTAGGAAACTTGGATTTTCTGTATCTCGCACAATGCAGCTTGCTCAGAAATTATACGAATCATGAAAAATTACTTATATGAGAACCGATTCTGTAAATCTTTCACAAGATGCAATTAACGCAGCCAAACAAGAAATTATAAAAGATTATGGAGAAAAATATTCAAACCCTACTGCTTACAAAACTAAATCTGCATGAGCTCAGGAAGCTCACGAATGTATCAGACCTGCGCATTTGGAGATTCGTAATGCATGAGATGATCCTTCTCAAAAAAAGCTTTATGATTTAATATGGAAAAGAACTATCGCCTCTCAAATGGCACCTGCTAACATAGAAAAAACAATTGTTACAATAGATATTTCATGAGCAAAAAGTAAATTCGTTGCAGAATGAGAAGTGATTACTTTCGATGGATTCTTAAAAGTTTATTCTGAATGAACTGATGACGATGAGACTTCGGATACAATTTTACTTCCAAAGTTAGAAAAAGGCGAAGCTTTGGATATGTCTAAAATCGCCAGCATAGAAAAATTCAAAAAGCATCCACCTAGATATACAGAAGCCAGCCTAGTAAAAGAACTCGAAAAAAGATGAATATGACGTCCATCTACCTATGCATCAATTATTACAAAAATTCAAGATAGGAAATACGTAGTAAAAGAAGATAGAGATGGAGAGAAAAGAGATTATACTGAAATCACATTAGAGAAATGAAATATATCTGAAAAAACTAAAAATCAGAATAGCTGAGCCGAAAAATGAAAGCTATTCCCAACTCAAGCATGAAGAGATGTAACAGATTTTCTTATGCAAAATTTTGAAAATATAATGGATTATAATTTTACAGCATCAGTCGAAACTGATTTCGATGAAATTGCTGAGTGAAAAATCCAATGGGTAAAAATGATGCATCAATTTTATGGTCCATTTCATGATGAAGTAGTCAAAGCTCAATGAGTAGACAGAATTATTTCTGAAATAACATTATGAGAAGATCCAAAATCAGGTAAACCTATAATTGCCAGAACTGGAAAATTTTGACCATTTGTTCAGATTTGAAATTCTGATGATCCAGACAAAAAATACGCAAATCTTCCTAGCGACAAATCATTAGAAACAATCACTCTCGAAGAAGCTTTGCAGTGTTTTGCTCTTCCAAGAGAAGTATGAGAATACGAATGAGAAATAATTACTGCGGCAATTGGAAGATTCTGACCTTATCTGAAATATAAAAACATTTTTGCATCTATTCCAAAAAATCCTGAAGCTCCTCTAGATCCTCATACAATTACACTTGAACAAGCAATCCCTATTATTCAGAAAAAATTAGAATTTGAAAATAATAAAAACATCAACCAATTTGAATATGAAAAAGAAAAAATAGAAGTTTTAAACGGTCCTTATGGTCCATATATCAAATATAACAAGAAAAATTATAAAATCCCTAAATGATGAAAAGATGCCACAGATTTAAATTTAGAAGATTGTCTCTCTATCATTTGAATCACTGCTACCAAAAAGTGAACTAAAAAAGCTACAAAATCTACGACAAAGAAAAAAACTACAACCAAAAAGAAATAATATTTATTATTTATAAATCTGAATATGGATGGAATCAATGATATCATGAGAAAAAGATTATCCATTCAACATCGCGGTAAAAACATGATTGGAAGTATCGCAATGAATGAAATAAAAGCATATTTGAACGTCGAAAAAGTTGACACAGAAACACAAGATGAAATTCTGACCTGATATGTAAGGCACAATAGACTATTCATAAAAACATTCGATCAAAAAATAAAAATTCAGATTTTCAAAGATAAATCAAATATTATCAAAATAATAAATCAAAAATTATCAGAAATCTGATATAAAACAGAAATAGAAGATATAATTTTAAAATAATATTTCAGATTAATGCATCTAAGTTTACTACAATTCATAATAATTATTGCATCTGTAATATTTTTTCTTTTCTGAGTCGATTTGTATAAACGCAAAAAAGCAACAATTTTACACTTAATAGTATTTGTTTGAGGTAGTTTTTTATTAATTCTTTTTTCATTTGACGTATCAACATTAGACAAATTCTGATCATTTTTTTGACTAACAAGATGAGCTGATTTACTTGTATATATCGCAATAATTGTATTAGCATACTTTTATATTACGCTTTACAATAAAAACATTAAAGATTCTCAAGAACTAACTAAACTAATTTCAGCATTAGCTATAGAAAAATGATATGAAGAAGAAAAAGAAAAAACCAAAAAATATATAAATTCAGATTTTAAAGACGATTTTGTTTTCAATATCAGAGTTTATAATGAAGCACCAATGTTATCAAATGTAATTGATGAAATTATAAATGCTTGATTCAAAAAATTAGTTTTCATAAATGATGGCTCAAACGACGATTCAAAAGAAATACTAGAAAAGAAAAAAGAAGAAAATCCTGAATGTATTTTCATAATACTAACTCATAAAATAAACAGATGATGATGAGCTGCCAATCAGACATGATATAAATTTATACAAAGATATGCTGAACAATTAAAAGTTAAATGGTTTGTATGATTTGACCCCGATGGACAAATGGACATAAAAGATATGGATACATTCATTTCAGCAATTCAAAAAGATAACTGAAAATTTGATGCTTACCTTTGATCGCGTTTTATAAAATGATGATCTTCGGACAATATTCCAAAATCGAGAAAAATAATACTCAAAATATCAAAATTTATAACAAAATGTTTTTACTGAATAAAAGTCTCGGATCCTCATAATGGATACAGAGTAATAAATATTGAATCTCTCAAAAAAATACATCTAACTGCCGACTGAATGCATTATGCAAATGAATTAAACGAACAAATACAAAAAAATCACTTTAAAGCCAAAGAAATCCCCGTCCATATTCACTATACTGATTACAGTCTATGAAAATGACAAAAAAATTCTAACAGTATAAAACTCTGACTACAAATGATTTACCAAAAAATATTCTTTAGATAAAATATAACTTTTAATGATTGCTTTCTCAATTTTCTGAATAAACGTATATCGATATTGAATTTTTTATTTAATAGGTTTTGTATTAGCCTACTGTTTTTTGCTTTTCATTTGAAAGAAAAAATATTTTCATAAATTTACAAATCTGCAAAATTTATTAGAAAATGATTTAGAAACATTGTTCATCATCCTGATTTTATGAGTTTTAATTTGATGAAGACTTGGTCATGTACTAATATATGATTTTCAATACTTTGTAGATAATCCATTAGATATATTCAAAATTTGGCAATGATGAATGTCCTTTATTGGAGGAATATTATGAGTGGTACTTTGAGTTAGTTTATTTATACGAAATAAAAAATTCTCACGAAAAGAATATATAATTTTATTAGACTTATTATGTTGCATACTACCGATATGTATAGCATTCTGAAGACTATGAAACTTCTTAAATCAAGAATTATACTGAATCATATTCAACAACCCATTTTGACGATCTGAATGAACAATATGAACTTTAACTTCACTATGATTTTTACATACTTACAACAAAATTGATTCATCTCTTAGAATTAATACAAACCTACTTTCCATCATTTTCGAATGAATATTATTATTCATTACATTGATAATTATTTTCACGAAACAGATAAAAAACAATAAACGAAAAATCTGAAAAATATGAGTAGTTTTTTTACTTCGATATAGCTCAATCAGATTTTTATTTGAATACATTAGACAAGATTCTCAGTCAGAATTTATCTGACCATTCACGAGAAGCCAACGATTTTTCGTAATATTTATAGTCTTATGAATAATCTGAACCGTATTCATAATACGTAATCCAAAAGAAAATTTAGAAAATAAGAAAAAATAATGACTCAGAAAGACTACGATGAAATTTTTACTAAACTTTTGGAACTTTTCCCAAATCCTGACACTGAATTAAATTATGAAACTCCTTTTCAATTGCTCGTTGCTGTAATGCTATCTGCTCAAACTACAGATAGACAAGTAAATGTGGTTACTGATAAACTTTTTTTAAAAGTAAAAAATCCAAATGATGTTTTGAGATTTTCTGAAGAAAATTTAGCAAAACAAGTTTCTTCAATAAATTACTATAAAATGAAAGCTAAGCACATCAGAGAAACTGCTCAAAAATTGATTGAATTAGCTAAAAATAAAAAAATCAAATTAACAAAAAATGAAAAAGAATGTCTAGATAAACATGGATATTATCTACCAGAATCCATTGAATGACTGACCCAACTTCCATGAGTAGGAGAAAAAACTGCAAAAGTAATCCTTTACGTACGATATCATCATGATATAATTGCGGTAGACACTCATGTTCACAGAGTAGCTAATC
>DETJ01000033.1:0-1742 GCA_002361595.1 Patescibacteria group bacterium UBA3291
TAGCTTCAACATACTTTTTTCCGTGTGTTGGCATAATAATAACAAATAATCAAAGTAAAAGTGGTCCATAGCGAAAGTAATTAACTTTCTGCCACAGTAATATTTCATTTCTCCAAAGAGATTAGAAATCTTATTTTAAATCACAATCAACTCACATATTTCTAGCAGTTCCAGCAATAATTCTGATTCCTTCTTCAACGCTGTTTGCATTCAAATCATCTTTCTTAATTTCGTAGATTTCTTCTAAATCTTTTCTTGAAAGTTTTCCAACCTTATTTTTATTAGGCTCTCCAGAACCTTTCTGAAGATTCAACTTCCATTTAATCAATCCAGATGTAATAGGAGCTCAGATCTCAATTTGAAAAGTTCTATCTACAAATACAGTTAATTTACATTTAATCTTAACATCTGTAGGAGCGAACTTTTTCATATAATCTGCAGTTTTTTCGTTGAATTCTTTTGTGAATTGTCCGATATTTACACCGTTTGCTCAAAGCATAGGTCCAAGAGGAGGAGCTGGTTGAGCTTTTCCGGCAGGAATCTCAAGATTGAGAATGTTTTGTACTTTTGCCATTTTAAAGCTTAATAATCAAATAAATGTTTCATTTACCATACATGAACAGTCTAACAAATTCTAAACAGAATTGACCATTTAGAATCCGTAGAAGCTTAGACATTCTGAGGTAGAAGACTCAGGCCATCTATGGATTTTTTGAGTATTTGAGATAATTACTCAACTTAATTAAACGTAATCTTTTATTCTAATAATCATCAAATCAAATTTCATATTTCATTATAATCTATTTCAGATTCTGTTTCTTCTTCATGTTCATGTACATGTCCTTCTTCATCTTCAAGTTCAGGAATACATCTTCTGCAAGGATCAGTTAATCCTCTTTCATAAGCATCTCTAACTGTACCTTCATATACTGTTTCACTATTTGAGAAAGCAGGACAATCTTTATCGACATGATATTTCTTGCTATACGTAGCCCAGTATACTGTTCCAGATGGACTAACTTGTAATACCTCTTTTTCTGCTCTTTCTAATTGTTCACTAGAAACTGGATTGTAATCATAACTTGCAAGTCAAGCAATAACTAGAGCCGCAATAGCAATTCCACCAACTAATTTCTTAGACTTTTTATCCAAATCTTTACTAGTAAATATGAATATTATCACAGGTAAGAATGCTAATACCGAGAGGATAGTTCATAAATTATTCCATATCCAGAATTTTGTTTTATTTTTCTCTGAAATAGGATCTATATGATTAGCCTTTTTCCATAGTAATGAACCAGGGATAAAGAATAACAAATCCAAACCAAGACAAATCAATAAGAAATAAGTTAAACTTAAACTAGGGAACCAATCAATTACATGAGTCAACTTCAATATTCCAATTACTTCAAATACAATTGCAATAATCCAACATACAATCGCCCAAATTCTTTTGGTAGTTGCTCTTTTTTCAGGATCTCCAGTTTGTTCAATTTTAATTATCTTACCATGTTTGTCTTTACCATAAACTTCATTATTTTCAGCTTTTTCACTTTCAACTTTGACATACTTTTTTTCTTTTGCCATAGTTAACTAATTACTGAATAAATAAAGATGTAAGATAGGCCTTACTTTGATGGTATTTATCCGCAGGAATCTGTAATAACCATACTTCACCATCAATTTCAATGACCATCAATACTCGGATATCTTTGAACATAGACAGATTGATATAACTTACC
>DETJ01000033.1:1870-6617 GCA_002361595.1 Patescibacteria group bacterium UBA3291
AAATGATTTCCATAGTAAGCAAAGTAATTTCACCTAGAATCCTGTAATGTATATTCAGGTTTCTGACCGAGAATACTTACTATATCCAGAGTACCAAAATATTCAGAGGTACCAGGAAGCTTTTTTGTGTTTGTAGAAGCCAAACTGACTGAATTATTAGTTTTAGTTCCAGTAGTTTGAATATTTGAGTTATTTACTCAACTTGGAGCACTTCATAAAGAAACTGAATCTGTTGCTTTAGAATCTTTATTTGGTGTAGAATTCTGTGTAATCAATCATCAATTTTGAGTTCATGTCTGATTAGTAATTTCATTTCTACTTTTTAGTGCGGCCTTGAATAACGACTCTTTCTTCTGATAAGTTAGTGAATATACAATCGACAAACTAAGAAACAGAACTATTAATGATCGAGTAATTACTTTTTTGTTTTCTATCATGATTTGGAATCTTGCTTGATAAAACTATTGAGCAATTTCCACAGTGTCCATTCAAACTGTCGTAGGTGTAAGCTGTCCAAGCCATTCTACACTTACAGTTACCAATCACTTTTCTGAATCAACCGAAATAACAGTTCATTTTGTTCCTTTCAAATCTCACGATTTGATAAGCACCAAATCACCTTTTTTGAATGGAACTTTGATATCTAAGGAATCTTCAGAAGCTTGAACCTGTTGCATCATTTGATTGAACTCTTCATCAGTAAGTGGAACTGGATGAGTATCTGCTCATACAATTAGTCTTACTCATGGAGTATTTCTGATTACATACCAGATTTTATCATTCATTCTAGATTTGAAGAACAAATATCCTGGATACAATCTTTTTTGCTTAATTACTTTTTCTCATTTTTTACTTACAGAAACTTCATTTACTTTAGGGTTTAATAATTCAATTACATCCTCTTGAAGTCACTGTCTCACAACTCTTTCCTTTAGATTTTCAAGGACGAGATCTTCTTGTCCAGAATTTACACTTAGTACGTATCGTCTAAATGTACGATCTTCAATCTGTTTTTTGATTTCTACTGTATTTGTTTCTTGCATGATACTTAGTGAAGAGAATAAAAGTTTTCACCACTTTTTAACTTCCTATTAATACTAAAGAGCTTCAGGATTCATAGCATTGTAGAAAAGTTGGTATCCTTCGCTGAAAACTCGATCAAAAACCACAAAAATCAAACCAGTTGCAATAACTACACCAAAAATAGCAGCAGTCAAAGTAAGATAAGTTTTTTTGTCTGGATGTTTTAGGCTTTTTACTGTATCCAAACTGTCATAAATAAAGTCAAGCATTCCATAATTTGTAATTAATAAAAAATGCGAACATTTACAATAAATACTTATAAAAATTTTCCTATAAAATGCAAGAGAAATCTGGATAAAAAACTAATAAAAAATAAAAATACTATAGAATAAAACTTTTGTCTTTTACTTGAAACTCATAGAAAAAATCCTACACTCTCGTTTGTGAGAATACTCAGATTTCTCAAATTTTGATAAATTTAGAAATTATATTTATGCCAGAAAAACAGTTTTGAATTGAAGAAACTCAAAAAAAAAGGAGACAACTTCCTCCAGTTCAGTTTTTTATATATTCATTATTATTTTTAATTTTTTTCTGGGCATTTAGTTTATACTCAAATATTACAAACATACTTTTTTGATGATCAGCTTTAGATATCTTTACGAAAGATTTACAAACATTATCAATTTATTTTCTTCCAATCGACAAGGAGGTTTCGCATGAATTGTATACGTTAGATACAATAGTGCAGTCTTACATGGAATGAGAAAATATTTTTAAAACCAAGAAATCTGAAATAGAAGAAGTTCGATATTATATCATAAATAACCAGAATTATCTTTCATCGTTATGATTTCAGCGTTATGAATCTTTAATGAAATTCTTATCAGATTTATATGAACACCGTGCAGAAGTTTACGAACTTTTGTGAGAAAATAATACATACAATTATTTAGTTCCACTTCAAAATGGAAATGAAAAACGTCCAAATTGATGATTCTTTTGATCTTTTGCATTTGTTACCCTGAGTGGATGACATATTGAAAATCTTGAAGTAATCGATTCATATTTGGCAGATTATGTTGCTCCAAAATCTAGGATGCCTTTACCATCGCGATATTCTGATACTTTCTGAGAAAAACAACTTTGATTTGTAGCTGGAAATAAATTTTGATTTACAGATACAGATGGTAGAAATCTAAAAATAATGTATGAAAAATCTTTCAATGAAGACTATGTGATAGATAATGTGAATGAGATATATAGCGTAGAGCAGTGGGAACGTCTTCATAATAAGAATATAAAATGAGTAATCTTTCTTAATTCAAATTTGCTTACAGAATTATTGCCTTGATTTCAAGATAAGATGAGAGAATGGCAGTTTGTTAACGCTTCAATTGATATAATTCGTGGAGAAGATCGCTGAAATAAAAAGGAAATATATATTGCAGAGGTATTGGATTATTTCTTCAAAAATTCTACATCAATCGCAAAAAATCTCATAAACAACTGGGATGAAGTACTCAATAAAAGATATATTCAGATTTATCTTTCAGATATATCTGTCAGCCAATGATTTAGAGATATGATAGCAAGGAATAATTTGAATACAAGGTATCAGCCATGAAAAATTTATGCCCGAGATGTGAATATTGCTCTTAATAAATCTGACGATTTTACCACTAAACGATTAAAACTTTATTCTTCCACGTGAGAGCTGATTACATCACAGCAAAATGAAATTCTTTCATTGGATGGATTGGCGGCATGAGAGTATCAACTCATAATTGATTATTATTTCTTTGTCCCAGAATCTTATAGAGAATATATTCATTGATTAGAAAAAAAATATAATATCCAGCTAGCTCCGAGAGAAGCATGAGTTTTGGTTATAGGTATAGTTAATCACAATGATTGAAAACCTGAGCGTATGTGGCGAGAAAAATGAATGGTTTACTATCCACGAAATATGGAAATTATTTCAGTTCTATGAGATGTAGAGGATGTAAATTATTTTCAATCAGATTTTTCTCAATGATTAAATTATACATTACGTACGATAAAATCAGAAGATCATAAACAGGCTGTAATCAATTTTAGAATTAAATAGACTCATTTCTTGATAAAAAAAGAACGCTGGGATATACCAAGCGTTCAATAGAGGAACAGATTTACTTTTTGTCTGCTGTTTTCGAATTTTCTTCATACTTTCCTAATGCATGTAAACCAAATATAATATAGTATACGCAAAAGAACGGAAGAATAAGAGAAATCTGATCCAATGTTGAGTCTCCCAATGGGCGAGAAATGGCAACAATGGATAACGTGATTAAACATAAAGCGGAGATGATAAACCATCTCCAAAGTAGTTTAAGTTTTTTCATAAGTGTTTTTTTGTTTGATTTTTTGTTATTATATTAATTTTTTGCACGAAGTCAATAAATAAAAAAGTAGCAATCAAATACGAAAGCTACTACATTGAGAACGACTAAGGACTCTCAATTTGTCCCTTTGGTTTACTTTACCAAGAAAAACAACAAGATTGATGCTACAAACATAGCAAGGATTAAGCAAGGATACAATGCTTTCTTTGCTACTTTTGGTTGCAGCAACATCAATTGATACTCATAATTTCCCATAATTCTTTTGCCTTTTTTAATTCTTATTCTTTTTATTAACAGTTGACATGTTTAATTATTTTAATATAAAAATCAATCTTTAATAATATTTATATTAAAAAATCCTAAGTATAGAGATTAATGTATTTGAAGACATGAAATACAGAATATGTACAAAAATTTTGAAAATTATATTCAATGATACAAAGAAGTCGTGAAATATATTGCACAGAAGAGGAGTAATGCCAATTTCTATGCATAAAAATTAAAAAATATACTTTTTTTGGAAAAAAGACTTGACTTTAAAATTTATTTCATTATAAAATAATTACTTCACCGGGACATCACGTCCAATATTCGCCAACATGCCGATGTATACTAGGCGTGGAATTTGGATTGGGTGGCCCACCTCATAGCCTTCCTGATATTCAGGAAGGTTTTTCTTATAAAAAAATATACTTGACTTTTTTATAAAATAATTTATTCTAATCTCAATGAAAACAAAATAATAAAGGTTATGAAAAAGTTAGTGTTTTTTTTATTTATCGTTGTGATGGTAATTCCATCAAGAGCACAGTTTGCTCTGAAAGGAGGTGTTTCACTTGCTGAAAAAGAGCTATCTAATTACGTGGTAACGGGGCAGTTCTACAAAGATTTATTAGTCTTAAGCGGTGATCTTTACATTCCTGCACAGAAACATGAAAAGATCTCTGGAGGAGGAAGAATCGGTATAGGATTTGGAAGCTATCGGTTTAGAATTGCTGGAGATGTGGGTGCTACCTATGGAGCTAATAAGTGGAGATGTGGATGTGGAGTTGAGGCTAATCTCAGGCTTTATGGTCCTGTCGGAATCTTTGGCAGGTGGTCTAGAAGCTTTCCAATTGATAAAAAATGCGATCATAAAGAAATTCTGTGGGGGAGTGGCCGTTCAGAAATTTCTGTAGGAGTCGTGATTGATTTAATTAATAGGAGATGTTATTAATGTCTCCTATTTTTTATAATATTCACATATATTGTCTCAATTTGAAATCTATATTTCCCGCTGAATAAACAACAATTACACAGTTTCAGTCAGATTTTTCTATTACATTTTCTACTTCGCTAAA
>DETJ01000051.1 GCA_002361595.1 Patescibacteria group bacterium UBA3291
AAGCAGATGCTCCTGAAAAAATTTCTATCGTGAGAAGATGACACGCTCTTGGTTTGACCTGGATTACTCCTGCAGAGGATAGAAATCTTTATTCTAAAAGTTACATTTTGTCTGAAGTAGCTGGATTACTTTGAGGTCGTGCATCTGAAGAGATTTTCTTTGGAAAAGATAATATCACGACTGGGGCTTCAAACGATTTCGAAAGAGCTAATAAAATTATCAGAGATATGATAACAAAATATGGAATGGATCCTGAAATTGGTTTAGTAGTTTACCCTGATGAACGTAATTCTGATTTCTCTTTCTTTAAACCTTATAGTGAAGAAACTGCTCAAATCATAGATGAAAAAGTAAAAATGTATTTGGAAGATGCTTATGAAGTTGCCAAGAATACGATTCTAGCACACAAAGAAACTATGGAAAAGATTGCTGAACTTTTGATAAAGAAAGAATATATTTCAGGGGAAGATTTCTCTATGATGGTTGAGAATCCTGATAAAATCGAAGAATTCAAAAATGCTGATGAAGTCGTAACTAAAGCTGAAGAAAAATCTGAAGTAGAAGAAGTTATTGGAAAAGTTGAAGAAAAAATGAATGAAGAATGAGAGAAAAAAGCTGAATCAAAAAAGGTTGTTAAAAAATCTACTTCTCGTAAAAAATCTTAATATTTTATCCATGAAATAATTATTCATGAAAAGCGTACTTGCTCTAGATCGATATACAAATAAATATTTGAATATTAACAAAGTTTCTCCTGAAATTTTGGAGAATTTGAAAATATGAGATAAAATCGTCTATGAACAACCTGATCCAAAAACTGGAGCTATGAAACTTTCAATCTGAACCATAATTTCATGAGGAGTACAGTCTGGAGACAAAGAAAAAAACTTTTTTTCAGCTGATTTCGTGAGAATGCTTGAGGGAAAGGAAGAAGAAGAATTTAATACTCAACAAGAAATTGCGTTAAAGATATTTCCAACCTTTAAGAGAGAATTTCAGGAAGAATTTCCAAATTCTGTACCCGTAACAGCTAGATTCCAGATTTTTTCTGATCAGCTTTATTTCTTCTTTTATTCAGAGGAAAGATATGTCTTCACAGAATTTGTAAAGAAATTCAGAGAAAAACTATGAAAAAATATGTTCTTATTCCAGGTATGAGCTAGAGACATGATGAGAATGTCTCCATGAGCTGATGGAATGATGTGTAGCTCTGGGCAGTGCCTATGCTGTAAAACTTGTACAATGTTGCCTAATATAGAAATTGAAAGTGTAGTTATGCAAAATTTGGAATGAAGGGATATTGAGAGATTAAAATGAAAATGCTGAAAATTAAAGTGCTGTCTGCTCTATGAATTAGATTTGTACGTGAGTGAGAGTAAGAAA
Organism: Patescibacteria group bacterium UBA3291; assembly: GCA_002361595.1. GTDB lineage: Bacteria > Patescibacteriota > Gracilibacteria > Absconditabacterales > Absconditicoccaceae > UBA3291. The sequence goes on from DETJ01000051.1 coordinate 1,384, forward strand.
TTTCCACGCAAATGATCTAAAGTAGATATGAGATGATTGTATGAAAGAAGAATGGATGAAAATAGTGATAATACGTGAGTAGTTGCTTCTTATAATATTATCACTCAGGATGTTAATATCAAAACTAGCGATGGATTTATCAGAATTCCTGTGGAGAAATTAAAAGGGAAAGTTAAAGAAACTCCAAAGGACGAGAAGCCTAAGGAAGAAAAAGTTAAGGAAGAAAAGAAGGAATAAAGGAAACCTTGACTTTTAATACTAAATCTCTATATATAAGATATCTGGTCCAGTAGCTTAGTTGGTAGAGCAGCAGAACTTTCCTGTGGTCGCGGATTCGAGCCCCGCCTGGACTGCTATTAATCCATCATTATTTATGATGGATTTTTCTTTAATCTTGAAATAATAATGTTAAATTTATATAATTAAGTTAATAAACAAAACTTAAAAGAAAGGAGTTATTATGGGAACAGTAATATTTGCAGTCGGTTTGTTCTCATGCCTACTTATGTATTATTTCGCAAGTAATAATGTTGCTTTTCATAAAAGATTAGCACAAAATCACCACGAGATTAATATCTACAAGGGGTATGATGATCCTCATGTTAAAAAACTTATCAGCGACTTTAAGGAGAAGTATCCTTTCTCAGTGGAAGAGCTCAATAAGTTGTCTGGTAAAAAGCTTGAAAACTATGTTGAAGCTACCGAAGAGTTGCTGGAAAGCATAAGAAAACATGTGGAACAAAAATCTGTCAGTTAATTCTACAAACTCTCGCAAGTGCCAGTTTCTGGCACTTTTTTAATACTTGACTTTTTGAATAAAATATATACTATATTATTTAGTAAGTTGTTTGGAGATTTTATCAACAAAACAAAATATTAAAAGAAAGGGTTAAATTATGAAAACATTAGATTCGGCTTTCAAAAAACGTCTAACAGTGTGTATGTTGCTCACAATTGTGGCTAGTATTTTGCTGGCATTCATGTGCTATGCGATTTACCTGAGTGGCGAGATCTCTGCGAACTTCGGCTTCATTGCCTTGATTATCACTCAGGTAGTCTTCACAGCAATGAACTGCCTGTGGTTCAGCAACGGCATCAAGGATGAAGAATTTACTAGCTCATGCAGAAGTGCTTGGGGATTAATGTTACTGTTCTTTATCCCTCCGATTTACTTTCTGCGGGAGACTGGTGCGTCAGATTTTATCTATGTATCCGCATTTATGCCTCTGTTTATGACTGCCCTCCATTGGGCCGAGTGGTGTGTGAAGAACGTTCAAATCAGACCTTCTGAAGGGGTAAGCTAAGAGCCCCAAGTTGTTCTTGGCAAAGTATAATAGCGGTTGTATCAGACCGCTATTTTTTCTTTAATCTTGAAATAATGGAGTCAAATCCATATAATTAGATTGATAAACAAAATGTTAAACAATAAAATTTAGTAGAATATGCCAGTATCTTTATCTGTATCGTTAACTGCACTCGTAGTTTTATTTGCATTTCTAGTAATATTCGTATATTTCTTTTCAAGAAATCATGGTACTTTCTATGGGAAATTAACCATGAATCACCATGAGATAAATATGTACAAGAAGTGTGATGATCCTCATGTTAGAAAACTTATCAGCGATTTTGTTGAGAAGCATCCATTCTCAGTGGATTATCTCCACAATCTACCTATTGATGATCTTAAGAAGTATCTTAAGGAAACCGATGAGTTGTTGGATAACATAAGGGAACATTTGAGAACAATTAACTAAAAAGAAAAAAGGTGATCAGGATTTCTGATACCTTTTTTATATTGAAATTTTATAGTTAATTCATATATTATATATCATAACAAAAATGTCAAATTAATAAAAGAAAGGGATTGTGCATGAATGGAATGTTTAGATTTAAGACAAACAACGGTAAAAATGATGTTAGTCTTTGTATCTTCTTCAAGGGATTAACAGGTAGAATCTTAGTTGATGGTAAAAGGGTTTCATGTCTCGGTAAAAACTTGAGAATTGTTGAGACTTCAACTGACAAGGATTATCAAAAGACATTTACCGTAAACGAAAAAAATGGCATCATTTCAGTTGAAATGAAAAATGGATTCTTTTCATCAGGAAATGAAAAAGATGTATTACATGAGTTTTCAAAGACTCATATCGCACATTTTGAAGGCGTTAATAATTGACGCCTTTTTAATTATTGACTTTTTACATAAAATATATAAACAAGCCATTGGGAATAATAAAAACAAATATTAAAATTAGAAATTATGAAAACAAAAAAAGACAATTACACGTCAGGTAAGAAATTACCTTGGCATTTTGGCAGTGAAGACGATTTTCGTCCTCTTTCAATATTGCCTAAAGTGAGAGTATAATCGGAGTAAATAAAAAACTTAAAAGAAAGGATTAATTTATGGAGTCAATTAGTGAGTATCTTAATTTAGATCCACGGGTTGTTTTTATCGTGGTCGTGGTTGCTGTCCTAACGGTCTTCATTCTGGTGGTTAAATGGCTTGTTGCAAAAACGCGAGACGATAGTCTTTACGATGACCTGGACAACGACAGAGATGAGGACGAATCTGATGAGTCAGAGGACGACGAAGAACCCGAAGGAAGATTCTTTAGAGTTTCTAGCTACGATTTGCCAGACGATTGGGATGATGAGTTTGAAATCATCGTTGATAGAAAGACGAAAGTTCAATATCTCTGTTATGGAGATTATGGAATCACTCCCCTAATCGATGCAGATGGTAAACCAATCCTGTATAAGGATAAATATCAAGAGCAAGATGAGTCTGAATAAAGATTTCCTGCCTAAATTGTATTAAGTGCCAGAAACTGGCACTTTTTTATTATTGATTATTTTTGGGAGATGATTATAATAAATTTTAATATAAAAATACTTAAAAAAAACAGATTAGAATTTTAGTTTTTTTAGAGTATCTATGAAACAATTTTGAGCTCGAGTTTGGGTTATTCTTACGACTATTCTAGTAATGGTTGTGATTGCCTGGATTATTAAATGGTTCCTCAATAAATCTAATTGAGTGAAGGATAAAATTTCATTTTCATGGAAAGAAAAAATTAAAACTAAGCAAATAAAGAAGGACCTTGAAGAGAATAAAGAAAATATCATCAATCCTAATACTGAAGACACCAAGACTGATGAAGAATTCCAAAAAGTAATAGAAACTGCTGTAGCAGAAAAAGCTGAGGAAGAAGAAAATGAAAAGAAAGAAGAAAAGGCTGAAGAGAAAAAGGAAGAAAAGAAAGAAACTAAGAAAGAAGAGAAAAAAGAAGATAAATCTGAAGAAAAGCATGAAGAAAAAGCTGAAGCCTCAGTTTTTGATGAAACTGCATCATTGGATACTCCTAGTGAAAAGGTATTGGATGACAAAGAAAAGAAAATGATCGATAGAATAATTATCGAAGCTACCACACTAAAGAACGGTTGAAAATATGATGAATATGAAAAGAAAATTATCGAATGACTAGCTATTGATCCATCGAATCTAGAACTTACTAAAATGCTTGCTGATTATTATTTCGTGATTTGAAGTTATAAAAAGGCTTTACCTTTATTGAAAAAAATTATCGAGTGGGTTCCAGAAGATCATAAATCATTATGGCAGATTTGAGAAATTTATTTTATCAATGGAGATAATTGAACTGCTGAATTATTAATAGATAAAGCTGTGAATTTGAAACCTGATAGTCCAAAATATAATTTGAGTTTGGTAGAAATATATTATAATACTGATAGAATTATGGAAGCTATTTCATGTATGGAAAAAGTGATAAAACTCAGACCTACGAATACAAATTATCTTTTCACTTTAGCCATGCTTTATGAAGAGATTTGAGATATTGCAAACGCCAAAAAGAATTACTTTACTATACTTGAATTCGAACCAAGTAATGATAAAGCTAAGAAAAAGTTAAGACAACTTAGTGATTAAAAATGATAAAGAACTTAAATATATCAGACTGGAGACAAGCTAAAAATCTACTATGAAATGAGTGGAATTTATGAGCGAAAGAGTCATGAGCTCCAAAGAATTTGTGTTCATGGATTTATTTTGTGGAGATTTTGGAAAAAACTGAAAAATTGATAGCTTATAAAGAGAAATGAAAGCTTATATGATTTTGATGATATGGAAATTATAACTCCAAAACATTAAAGAAAAAATTTTTCTGATTAATAAAGAAAAAATTTTTCTGATTAATAAAGAAAATATTATATCAAAGTCCCAGATTAAAAAATAAACAAGCATTGATAGATTATCACGAAAATTACACCTACGTTCCAGATTCTTTGAAAGATTACTTCGACTGAGAAGTTATTATATTAATAGTAGATCCAGAATATCGCTGAAAATGAATAGGAAAGAAATTATTAATCAGAATTTTTGAATTGGCTAAAAAAGATTGAATTAAACATTTATTAATTATGTCCGATGAATCCTGTAATTATCAGATTTATGAAAGTCTTTGATGTGAAAGACTCCATAAGGCAAAGATATTAAACGAAGAATGAGGGAAACTCTGAAAAGAAAAATATGAATATTGATATGTGTATGATAAAGATTTAGAAATATAATAAATTCAATAATTAAAATGAGGATATCAAACATTCATATCCTCATTATAATTTTTTCCTGTTAAATCAAAGATGGTATCTCTTTGGGCTTGGGTTGGTCCTTTAAAGTAATGACCAACAACAAATCCTTCTTCCATGAGATCTGTATTATTACGATAAAGCATCCATCCCCTTGATAATAGAGCATCCTTGAAGTCTTGAAAGATGGGATTATACCCATAACGTTCCATTACAATTTCTACTGCTTTATCTGAGTGATCAGCACAGTAGAATACTTTACCTTCTGGTGATAACCAATAATTTTTCATACGCTTTTAGTTTTTATTTCCTACGTTGAGAATAAATATTTTATACATTAATGTCAATAGATATCTAAAAAATCTGAAAAAAGGAGTTCAAAGATTCTGAACTCCTTTTTGATTTGTTGCTTTAACAAAGATCGTCATGGCATCTTTGAGGTTCCCAATAAGTCATATCTTCTAGTTTATTACCTCTTTCTTTGGCATTTCTGTCGAACAACAAGCAAACCTCTACTTTGGCGAAGAATCGACTAAATGCGTGTTCATTCTCGCTGTCAATGACATCACCCCAACTATTACTATTCAGGATTGCATCGATCTTAGGAATGAGTTTTTCGATATACTCTTTGGTCCACTCGCATTGTTCATTACAGATTTTAGAATTCCAGTTTTCCTCGAATTTATCAAGAGCTGTTTTCGCATAGTCTCTCAGATCAGCAAGAGCATCAATAGTATAAATCTGATGGTCCCCAGCTAACAGTTTCTTGCGATAATACTGCTCAATGTAGCTTCTGATGAGCCATTCCTCGAAGAAAACATTCTTCTTTTTGAGAGTCTCATTCTCCTCCTTGAGAGTCTTGTTCTCGGTCCCCATAGCAAAGTTAATCTTCTCTATGATGTCGTTGGAAACTGTAGCTTCTTCTCGACGGCGCCCAAGAAAGAAACCTGCAACTAAGGCAACAATGATAACAAAAATAAAAAATCCTACAATCATAATTTCACCCTTTCTTTTTTGTTAAGTTTGACATTTTGTTATTTAATAGTATTATATATATTTGACTATAAAATTTCAATACTATTAGAAATAAAATAATCTGATTAAAATTAGGGTAAAAAACCGTAAAAATATATTGAATTTCCTTTATTAAATGATTATATATTGACTAATAAACAAAACAACAAACCCCAAAAAACAAAAAGTATATGGCTAGATCAAAAAAGAGGCTTCATATGCTCCAAGAAAGGAGGAGGAAGCAAAAAATTAGAAGAGAAGAACAGCTCGAGAAGTGTCAATCGAGGAGAGAGACCTCAGGTATCGAAAACAGCTTTGAAAGGCTGAAGAGACGCAGAAAGTCACATCGGAAACTTGTGAGAGAAGCGATTATTCGTTTCTTTGTTTGCATCGCTGCTTTTATTGCAGTCTGTTACTTCATTGCCAAGTTTATCGCTGACAAGATTTAAGCTAGGGATTTATCTCTAGCTTTTTTTGTGATAAAAAAATCCCTCCGTGAAACACTGGAGGGAAACAGAGACTCAGAATGTATACTGGCACGCGTAGTTTCAGAGAATGGCTGCTACCAAGCCAACCCACATTCTTTCACTGTCTCTGAAGACGAACTTTCCTTAACGCCATTATGGGAGAAGGACCGGTTCATCTAAGGTGACTTTATTATAAAGATTTGACATTGTATTTCAAGATTAATCAAATTAGTTATCTCTCTAATTCATATACAACAATTGCTCAGATTTGCTCTCATTGATAAGATATAATAAATCTATGTTTTAGTATCCCTGGGAAACCTGGACGAGGATGATCTATCTTTTCGACATCACATTTATCTATATATATGTCAGATAATTTAATTCAATTGATATCTCAATGGTTTAGTTTATCTATTTTCCCGATCTTGAATGCATTGAGATATGACTCTTTTTGAGAACATTTGAAATTATATTTTTTGTACAGCATATGGAGAGCTATATACATTACTTCAGCAGGCTGAATGATTTTATGGTCAATCGAATCGATAAATAATGGGAATTTACTTCATACAGTTTTTTCTCTTTCTCGTGGATCATTTACCCAATTATCATATTCTTTATTTAGCATAAATTTATCTGCTTTCTCTCAATGAGTGATATGTTTAGAGAATTCTCAATTAACAGAAAATAGGATGAAACTTCCTCCCCCACTCTGAGCTACTCACTCATTTATCAGCTTTATTAAGTATGTTTCAATATTCTTTTCTTTTATCCTTTCTCCGGTTGGTGATCCTGTCGTGAATTGCATTGGAATAAGTTGATAAGACTGATTTGGAGTCTTTTTGATAATAAAATCCATGTCAGTTTTTTTCTCCATATCGTCTTTGTATCCTGCAAGCTTCAAATATGAACTTTCTATTCATACTTTTTCTCTTATCTGATTTTCCATTCTAATCGCAACTTCTGCAAAAATATTTTCACTCAATGTTCATACATTCTTCAATTTCTGTAATTTATCTCACAAAAGGTATTGATAAGTAGATGTAGTATAAGCTACTATTTGCTGTAAATATAGCAAAACATCTTTCGCAGGTCACTGAAACTCCCTTTCCAACTTTCTTATCTCGTTTGCCAATGAATTGA
>DETJ01000057.1 GCA_002361595.1 Patescibacteria group bacterium UBA3291
AATAAAATTACCTTCCTAAATTATATTTATTTATCAAAATTTTGTCAAAAAATAAACCATTCTATGCAAAAATTATATACATTTTATAATTGACATTATATAAAAACAACATATAATTTGCTATTACATTAAAAAACTTGTTTTTTTATTTTTTTCTAGTAATGTATTACCATAATTTATCAAAACAAAATAAACATGCCAAACGATATTCAACCTCTAATAATATGAGCTATAGTCTGACTGATTGTATGATTTATTGTGGCAAAATTAACTGTACATTCTGCGGTAAAATCAGCTCGTAGCACTTCTGTGAAACAGGCTCGTAATGTAATTCTATGAGATGTAAATGAAAAGCTTGCTCCCGCCTTACCCGGATTTCCATATGACTTCAAGGATATGGTATTTATAGGAAAATGAATAGATTATCTCGTATTTGATGGATTAGCTTCGGGACATTTAAGAAAAATAGTTTTACTAGAAATAAAGAGCTGACAATCATTACTAAATAGAAATGAATCTATGATAAAAAATACCGTATGACAATGATTAGTTTCATATGAAGTATTTAGAGTTCACGTATAAATTTTATTTAATGAAACATTTAAAATGAAAACCGTTGTAATAACATCTGGATATTTTAATCCGATCCATCCATGACATATTGAGTGTATGGAATTATGCAGAGAGTTATGAGATGAGCTCCGAGTAATTGTAAACAATGACATTCAAGCAAAATTAAAAACATGAAAAGATACTGTTTTTCAGGATGAAAATTTTAGAATGAAAATTGTTAGTTCTCTCAGAGTGGTAGATCAGGCTTTTCTCTCTGTGGATAAAGATGGATCTGTATGTGAAAGTATTAGGGAAATATCTAATCTGATTAAGGAAAGATACGGAAATGATACAATCGTAATTTTCTGAAAATGATGAGATAGATTTTCGTGAAATATTCCTGAAGTTCAAGTTTGCAAAGAATTATGAATTGAAATAAAGGACTGATTATGAACTAAAACTCACAGTAGCTCAGATTATAGAGCTAAAGCTTAAGATTTTATTTATTATAATATAACAACACATGAAAAAACTCGTATTACTTCGCCATGGAGAGAGCCAATGGAACAAAGAAAACAGGTTCACTGGATGGACTGATGTGGATTTATCTGAAAAATGAATAGAAGAAGCTACAAAAGCCTGAAAACTTCTCAAAGAACAGAATATTCAATTCAAAAGAGCATTCACTTCTTATTTAAAGAGAGCTGTAAAAACTCTGAATGTAGTACTAGATCAGATGGACTTAGATTGGATTCCTGTAGAGAAGACCTGGAGATTAAATGAAAAACATTATGGTATGCTTCAAGGTTTAAATAAAAAAGAAACAGCAGAAAAATATGGAGATGAACAAGTTTTGATTTGGAGAAGAAGTTTTGATGTACCTCCTACTCCATTGGATAAGGATGACGAGCGTTCTCCTTTTCAAGATCCCCGTTATGCAGAAGTTCCTGAAAATGAATTACCACTCACAGAAAGTTTGAAAGAATGTATACAACGTTTGATTCCTTGCCGAGAAAATCAGATTCTTCCTGCATTAAAAAAAGAAGAAACAATTCTGGTTGCCGCACACGGAAATAGTTTAAGATGAATTGTTAAGCTACTCAAAAATATTTCAGATGAAAATATTGTAAGTCTGAATTTGCCCACAGCAGTACCTTATGTTTTTGAATTTGATGATAATATGAATTTAGTCAAAGATTACTTTCTCGGAGATCCAGAAGAAATCAAAAAACTTATGGAAGCTGTAGCCAATCAATGAAAGAAATAGGATTACTATATAGCAAAAAAGAAAACAAAAAAGACAGAATCACTGTCTTTTTTATTATAACAAGATTAAAAATTACATACTTTCTACTGCATCGATTCACAATAAATTCAATGCGTTTTTCATTACTTGAAGAATTGATTGAAGCAAATGTAAACGAGCTTTACTTAGTTCTACATTTGATTCATCGATAATTTTGTGGTTATGATAATATGAATTGAAAAGCTGAGCTACATCCAGGCATCGCCTTGCAACATAGTTTGGTTTATATTCATTTGCAGCTTTTTGAACTTCCTGTGCAAATGAAGCTAGTTTCAATAATAAAGCTTTTTCTTCATCTGTATTGAGTAAGCTGTAATCAATATTTCAATTAATGTCTCGTGTATTCTTTCTAAGAATAGAAGACATTCTGGCTGTCGTATATTGAAGATATGGTCAAGTTTCTCATTCAAAGGAAAGTGCAGTTTGCTGATCAAAAATAATTTTCTTTTCACTATCCTGCAAAAGCATTCCAAATTTCATTGCTCAGAAAGCAATTTTTCTCGCAGTTTCTTTTTTTTCATCGGCAGGTATATCTCTATCTGCCACCATTGATTCAGCTTTTTCAATTAATTGATCACGAAAATCTTCATAAAGGATTACATTTCCAGCACGTGAGGACATTTTTCACTCTTTCAAATCCACTAATCCATATGAAATATGTTGAAGTTTATCACGATTGATTCACATAATTTCCAAAGTTTTGAAAAGCTGAGCGAAATGATGTTCCTGCTCTGATCCAACGATATAGAGTGATTTTGAATAATTAGGATAATCGGCCTGTTTTTTGAATGCTAATCAAATATCTTTGGTAGAATAAAGTGAAGCTCAATTTGATTTGAGAAGTAAGAATCGTCATAAACCATACTCTTCCAAATTTATAGCTAATGCTCATTCAGAGATTACAGCTTTTCATTCTGCTTGCAATTTACGAACTAATTCAATTCAAGGTTTTTCTACTTCACTTTCGAAATACCATTTATCTATTTCTTCACTTCCTAATTCTGAAAAAATTTTCTTCATATCTTGCAGACAAAGTTCTCTAGTTTCTTTCCATATTTTAACTAATTCCTCATCTCAATCTTCCAACTTTTTTTGTAAATCTCAAATTTCTGGTTTATAAACATCTGGATTTTCATCCACCTTTTTCGTTGCATCTGAATATAAAGTTCATACTCGTTTTGAGAAGTTTTCTTTTGGCATTTCTCATTGATAAAATTTGGTATAATACCAAATCCATTT
>DETJ01000027.1 GCA_002361595.1 Patescibacteria group bacterium UBA3291
AGTTTGGAATAAATTAGAAATTCTCTATACTAGAACCTGATTTAGATTTTTTCATACAATGCACGTAATTCTAAACATTTCAGATTCTGATAAACATTTTTCATCTGCTATTGAAGAATATCAAAAACGTCTGTGAAAAGACGTGAGTTTTGATACTTTGAAACCATTTAAGGATGATAATCATCAGTTAGTTATTCAGAAAGAGACTGAATCTGTAATCAAAACTATAGAGAAAAAATATATGAATTATAAAAAAATTCTCCTCGCGAAGGAGTGAAAACTTTTGACTACAGAAGAACTTTGAAAAGGAATCAACTGACAGAATTGCGTGTTTATCATTTGATGACCTTATGGATTGAATAGAGAAGAATTAAAGAGTAAATTTTCAGATTTGAAAGAAATTTCTTTTGGGGCAATCACTATGCCACATTGACTAGCTAAACTAGTTTTGATTGAACAGTTATATAGATGTAAGACTATTCAGATTTGAAAAAGTTATCATTACTAATTTTATATCATATCAAATAATCATGCGCAATATTCCTGATTTACATGATATGGAAAGTGAGAGAAATTTTCCCGAAATTACGAGCAGTTATGATTTAGAGAAAGATGCATACAACTGGCGATGTGCTATGAATGCATTTACAAATGGAAGAAGTTATGAAAAAATGTCTGAAGAAGACCTGAATATTTTGGCACAAATAAAATGATTATCAAAGGATGACGCGAATAAAATATTATTACCATATTTAGATAGAAAATATCAAGCTAATCGTAAATTTATCGAAGAAGCAGTTAGTGATATAAAAAAAATATTAGATGAACAAAAAAATCAGATTTTTGAACATATGGAAAAGCTCACAAAATATCCGATATTACATGATCATTTTCATATGTATTATACTACTTGTTTGAGATGACCATATAATTGGAACACGGGAGAAGTCTGGTTAATGGACACATTAAAAAAAGAAATAAGATATAAGTATTGGACTCAGGCTTTTACGCATGAACTGATACATATGCAAACGCATAAATATTACCAGTTTGAACATCCAATGAATCAATTGAATAAACAGCAATTTAATCTCATTAAAGAATCACTCACATTCTTATTAAACCATGAATTCCCTAACGTCAATATGGCAATAGATAGATGATATCCAAATCATCAAGAATTTAGAAAGGTTTTGGAAGATTACCGAGTTTCTTGCTGAAATAAAAAAGATTTTGAAGATCTGATAAACTTCGGTTGCGGCTATATATTAAAAAACAGTTTATTAAGTGAATAATTACATTGTATCTTGTAATAATTTTTTTATTTGAACCACTTCTGAGACATTTTTTGTCATTGAGACTGCTTTTAATAAATATGCCTTTGCTTTCTCTAAATCTCATTGCTTTATATAATACTCTCATAAAGCCTGATAAAGATATCATTGTGGGTATTGTGTCACGAGATTTAATAAAGAATTTTCCAGTCCATCGAACTCTCACGATGCTATGTTTTTACCTATCATTCAGTAATTACATACCACTTTTTCTTCTTCTGATAATTTTATACTACAGACACGAATCATCTTATTAGCTAATTCAGCATCCGATCTGTAAATTTTATATTCTGATCATTCTGAAAATGGGCGATAAAAAGACTCATAGAAATATGTATAAAAATCTGAAGCTACCAAATTATCATATCATAAAATTCTATTCCAAACTGATAACAGCTTATTTTTCTGATCCAAATGGATGTAATCACGAATTAAATATCTTTCAGCATCTAAACGTAGTTTATCATCCCTGATTGATGATAACATGATAACTGACTGCTGATATTTTTCGTCCCAATAATATGCGATTCACATCAAGAAACGATATTTTTCAGCATTGTTAGAATCAATATCGATAAGTTTTCTAAGATATTCAACAGACGTATCTCGAGAATTTGTAAGGAAATTTGCATAAGCAAGGATCTGGTATGGTAATATATAATTCTGATTTTTCTGTAATGAATAAAGTGCCAAAACCTTCGCAGGCTGAAATAATCATTGATTAAATAACTCTAATGATACTAATGTATCAAAATAATAATCTGGCATTCACATTTGTTTAGCTATTTGCTCTCTATATCATTGTAATTTTGATGTAAATGCTTTGTTTTTTTCAGATGTAAATCATTCAGCGATTTCAAAGAATTTATCGTAGTTTCTATCCATCAATGCAATTACTCATAGATATCGGTTTTTATCTTCAGCAGATATTGTATTTTTGGAAACGTAGTCTTGAACTAGAGAAGTTAAATTAGCATTTGTAGTTTTTGAAGTAAGTGCAAATGAATTAAACATAACACGCAAATTAAGCTGAGCATTAAGATCATCATAATACTCACTAGATAGATTTTCTATGAATTTCTTAGCTTTCACGAATTGATACTCATTCAAATAATTTTCAACTATTAGATTCATAACTGATGTATCCCTTGTAGTATCAAATACCTTTTGTAAAAATTCATCATTTTCACTCTCAAGTACATCTATATCAATTTCCTCATTTACTAATAAACTTTCCATTATTGGATCTGAAAGTCAATTTGATGGGATTTCCTCTTCTTTATTTTCAACTATAAAAGTCTGTTTTACCTTTATACCTTTTTTTGGTAATAAAACTTTTCTTTGATGATTATATTTTTCAATTTTAATAGTATTAACTATTATTTCTTTTCATTTACTCAAATCAACTGAAGGTGATGGTAAATCTGGTCTCTCTATTTTTATAAGATTAGGTTCTACTTCATCGGATACTGGTT
>DETJ01000050.1 GCA_002361595.1 Patescibacteria group bacterium UBA3291
GTTCCTTTTTTTCCGATAAAATTTTAATCACTGCATCCGTAAAAATCTGCCAACCAATATCTTTATGTGAATTTGGAGAATCTTTTCTTACTGTCAAAGTCGCATTCAAAAGGAATACTCACTGCTGTGTCCACTTCGTCAAATTCCCAGATTTTGGTGGAGTTAGTCATAAATCTGATTTCATTTCTTTGTAAATATTTCTAAGTGATGGTGGAATAGTTACTCCATCCTGAACTGAAAAACATAGTCAATGAGCTTCTCATTCTCAATGATATGGATCCTGTCATATTATCACTACTTTTACTTTATCAAAGGGTGTCTTATCAAAAGCATTAAAAATCATATTCCCAGCTGGATAAATTGTTTTTCATTCAGCTTTTTCTTTTTTCAAAAAATTTTTTATTTCAATAAAATATGGTTTCTGAAATTCATCTCGAAGTATTTTTTTCCAACTATCTTCTATCTGAGGATCTATCATTTTCAAAAAATAATTATCTAAACTTCAGGCTGTTCACAATTAAATAATGTCCCAATAAACCACTGCTCAAAACGAATTATTGGATTGATTACATGTCTAATTAGAACATATCTAATTGGTCTAATCATCAGTATCAATGGAACTAACACTCACAAAAGTAATCATGCAAAAATATCAGTAGGCCAGTGAACTAATGTCAAAATTCTACAACTCGTCATTAGCAATGAAATTAGTATAAACAAAATTCCAAAGAAAATAAAAAATTTTTTTCTATTATAAATTCACCATAATAATGTAGCCATAGCAAAGGCCATAGAAACTACAGCATGATCAGATGGAAATGAACTGGTTGGTAAAATATCATGCAACAAAGTCTCCTCCATTTCTACCTGATTCAAAACAACAATAGGTCTCTCTTTATAAAAAAATGTTTGAATTCAAATATTAAGCAACACTGCTACAAATGTCGCAATACAAATATAAATAGCTCACTGCTTAACCTGCACTTTCTTTTTTATAATGGCATATAGATAAACGAGAATCAAAAATACTGGATAAGCAAAAACAAAAACATCTGCAAAAACAGGAGCTAAATCTGATACAAATGGGAACTTCTCCTGAATATCAATTCACCATTGCAAGATATTCATACCCCATAATGGTTCAATCAATGCAATTTTATCCATAATAATCAAAAAATATCTAAATCAAAAAATAAATTAAGAGTTTTCACTCTTAATTCAAGTAATTATTAATCATAATCTTATAACTGATAAACTGTTATAGTCGATCCCGCTGAACTTGATCATATTGCTTGAGTAGGTCTATAAGGATCTGAGATATCTCCAAAAGGATTATTATTCGGATAATCTGTTATAACTTTAACTATTCATGTACTTACACAATTCACTATATTCCCAACTTTCACAAAAATATATTTTGCAGAATAATTTTCATAATTCTTCATTCAGAATACCTTTAATATAGTCGGAGCTATAAACAAAATCATAACCGTAATAAAAAGTCAAATTATCATATATCTAATACAATTCCATGCAGACTTAACTTTTGAATCATCTCATTTTGAGAATATGAACAAAAAAACTGAGTAAAAGAAAGCCCACACACATCAAACCAACACAGCCAATACAATTAAAGCAAAAACCAGCAGAATAACATCTGCAGGATTCGCTGTAATTATATTTGAACAAGCATTTTCCATAAAAAAACCTTTTATGATATATTATATTAGAATCTAATCTTCACAAAAAAACTATTCACCTTTTTCCTTCTTTGGTAAGGCCTTTCTCTCTACTTCTTTGTAGAACTTTTTGAACATTGTATCATTTGTTGATTTGAAAAGCAATTTTGCAACTCTTTCAGAAGGCTGAGCTCATTTTGCAATCCAAGATTTGATACTATCAATATCTGCTTCAAATACATGTTTCAATGGATCATAAGATCCTAAAACTTCTAAATGTCCACATTGTGCAGGTTTCGTATGTTCAGTAAGAACTACTCTATAAAAAGGTCTCTTTGATCTTCCTTGTCTAGAAAGTCTAATAACTAACATGTTAACTTTTTAAAAACATAAATAAAAATCTAACAAATAACACAGAATTACTTTAATTTTTCTCTAGATGTATGCTCTGTGTGTTTTTTGCAATGTTTGCAATACTTATTCACAGCCAATTTTGGAGTAGTTGCTTTATTTAAAGATGTGAAAAAATTTGTCGCTTTACATTCAGGACAAACCAATGCAACAGTAATAACTCCACCTTTTTTCTTTGCCATAATTTACATAATGAATACAAATAAAAATATTTGAATGACGTAGATGATCTTAATTTGGCTCTGGGTAGACTCGAACCACCGACCTCGCCCTTATGAGAGGCGCGCTCTAACCTGCTGAGCTACAGAGCCACTTCTAATTTAACAAAATTTTCACAGAATCGGTGAGGGTGGGATTCGAACCCACGAAGCCTGTTACAGCTTGACTCGTTAGCAGTGAGTTGATTTCAGCCTCTCATCCACCTCACCAAACCACCAATTCGTGGATTGAATATACAGAATTACTATTGTATTTCAAGAGAAAAAATATAGAAGAAAGTATCATTTTAGTCTGAAGATATTTCAGAATTTTATAAACTATTGACGAAATATGGCAGAAGAAGTTGTTTGAATCATTGAATCATGAGAATCTTGATGAAGTCTAAAAGAATGAGTAACTGAAGCTGACGTTCAGAGGGTCCAAGAAAATTCACGTCAAGCAAAAAAGGTTGCCCAACAATTACAACAAGACAAAAAACAGAATAATCAATTAGCCAATTTTCTCAGTTTTCTTCTAAGCGAAATTACAAACGATCAAATTATCAAATGATTATACGATACTTTTTTTATAACAATAGATCCAAAGACAAATATTCCATATTTCCGTAAGAGCATGAATGATATAGTAGTTGTTTGACTTTTTTATCCATTCTATTTAGAAAAAGCCAACGAATTATGAGTTTCTCATTACTACGATAAGCTAAACAGTGCTTGAGAAAAGTCTGTAAACTGATATATTGCTTACTTACAAGATTTATCAGATAATTACCATGACAATATACCTATCAGCCAAGACAGCTTTATCAAATTATTGATAGAAATTTTTAAAGAATATTTACCAAACAATTCAAATTCTGAACTATGAGAAAATATAGACAAAGAATATGAAGAAATAATATGCGAAAAACTATATTTCAAACCAAATAAAAACTAAAAATTAATCATTTAATAAAATTTTAGACCAAAAATGAAAAAAGTCCGATTTTTTTTGACTTTTTTTGCATTTTCGGATATAATTAATCTAGAATTTTATATATTGTTGTGTTTAATATGCCAACTATAGATGAATTTAGAGCTAAACAAAAAGAGCTAGAAAATACTGAACAAGAATTAAAGCACACTAAAGATGAACTTAATAAAAAAACAAATGAATTAGAAAATGCTAAACTTGAAAACGAAGATAAAAAAACTGAGCTCATTAAAGAATTAATGGATGAAGTCGAGGCTCTTAGAAAAAATGCAGAAAATTATGAACAACAAATTGCATCAATCAACGCAGAGTTAATTACTCTACGTGAAAATTTTAATAACATTAATCAGTCTACAAGAGAACAAGCAACCACAGAAACTACTTCTGAACAAGCAACCACAGAAACTACTTCTGAACAAGCAACTACAGAAGCTACTTCTGAACAAGCAACCACAGAAACTACTTCTGAACAAACAACCACAGAAACTACTTCAGAACAAGCAACCACAGAAACTACTTCTGAACAAGCAACTACTGAAACAACTTCTGAACAAACAACCACAGAAACTACTTCAGAACAAGCAACCACAGAAACTACTTCTGAACAAGCAACTACTGAAACAACTTCTGAGACAGAAGATTCTACTAACCAGCAAACTAATCCAGAAGAAATTACAAATGAAAACCCTAATACAAGCTCATTAGAATCTATAAAGCAGATTGATATACACTCATATGACTGATTTCTACTAGCTATCAATAAATTACTAGAAGAAGTCAAAAATACTAGAAAATGATTGTCTAAAAAATGACTATCCAAAGCTTGAAAAAAAGGAATAGATGAAGCAAAATCTAAATTAAAAGATTACGAAAAGCAGCTCAATGGAAAGAGAAAAGCCATGCAAAAACTACCATGAAGAGAAATTAGCGATGATGAAATTTTAGAGCTCAAAAAGATACGAAATAATCTAAACGAAATCAGAAAAGATATTGGAATGTCACAACGATGATATTTCTCCAATAATGCAGGTTATCTATATAATTCACCAGAAAATGCTAGAAAATCAAACAAACGTCAGATTAATGATTTACAGTTTAATCAAGATTTTCAAAGAGAGTTGAGAGAATGAGCTATATCTACCATATTCAACTGAAATATTCAAAAAACGAACGATTTTCTTAGAAGAATTGCTCAAAGAGAATACAATGAAGCGGATTACCAAACATATCTAAGAAATGCTGCCATCATTAATCCTTGTCTGCAAAGATATGGAATTGCAATTCCTACAAATCCTAGATGAAGAATCGAAACAATTTCAAGGGCCCCACGTATAACAACTGATTATAGAAATTTAGATCGATGAGAAGCATTTAAACAATGATGACTAGCCTGAATCGTCGATAAGGCATTAAGTAATTGTAATAATTTAACTCCATGACAAAGAGACACGTGGAAAAATATCGCTGTCCTATGATGATATGCAGCTTGAATTTATTGATTATTCAAATTTTTAACATCAGATCAAAAACGATGGAAAAAGGCATGAATAACTGCAGCAGCAATATTTGGAACACAAGTACTAACATGAGAAAACCCATTTTCTCTATTTCAAAAAGCAATGACATGATGATTATCTTGGGATGAGTTATCCTCTAGATTTTGAAACTCATTCTGAGATGCTGTAGATTGAGTTCAAAATTCTGGAATAGAAAATGGATCTGAATTATCTTGAGCCATGTATTCATTAATGGTTTTCAATAACACTGCTACTGTCTGAGAAGTTCGTGGACGATCTACAAAATTTAAAAATGATCCTCAATCTTGGACACAATTTCGTCTAGCAGCAAAAGAAAAAATTTGAGCTAAACATTTTGAGAAATTTTCAGCCGTTTTTTCAGAAAATTTCGATGAAAACAAACGAAATAATCGATTAAATTCAATTGGAATACACGACGGAATTGATAATAATAAATTAATATATGAAATTGCTAGTTACAAAACAATGAATACAATTATTATAAACAAATTTTTAAGTGATAATTGAGTAAAGGTAACAGACAATAGCATAAAGAAAGAAGAATTTGAACAATATAAAAAATCATGCAATGATAATAACCAAACTATGGATATAGCTATCCTTAATAATCATAAAAATGATCGATTTATGCCAGATAACGAAGCAACATTTACTGATAGACCAGAAGACAAACAAAACAAAGAAAAGCTAAATAATCAAGTCGATCAATTATCTTTAGATGAACAAACAAAATCTGACTTAAAAAATGAAATCCAACTATTCTATGATGAAAGACCTATCAAAAATAAACCAAACGTAAACGATTTCTCTCTAGAAATAGATAACAATTTACTTGTATTAAAAAGTCATAATTGAGAAAATACAAAAATTAATTTAAGAGATAAATCTTTAACATGATTCTGATCAACTGATTCAAATAATTACGAAATTAAATTTACAAGGACTAAAGAATTATTGGATGTTGCATACTTAACAAACGACATTTTAGCTAGACAAAAAAATAAACAAATTGTTAATATGCCTCCTTTCCAATATAAACAAGAAAGAAAATGAATTTGTTTTAATGATGCTGAAACATTAAGTTTCAACTTTGACACTAGAGTTTTATCTACTTGACGATGATGAGCTACAAGTAAAATAGAAACTTTATATAAATATCCAAAAGAATATGCAGAATATTTATCAAAATGCCGAATAGAAAAGAATAAAATAAATGTAGACTCAACACTCTACCCAACCGTTAAAAAATTATCAGAAACATGAATCGATTTTTTCAATGAACAGGAAGTAAAAGATTTAGAAATTTGGTTAAAATCAATTAAAGAATGACAAAAATTCTCGGTATGAACTACCAATTGAGAACCATACAAAATATCACGAAGATTTACCAGTCTATCCAATAAACTCGTATTCACAGCTGTAAACTGAGATGATACTGTATTTCAAGAAGATTTGTCTTCAAAGTTCCCAACCATAATGCAAAAAGATAATCAATCAAAATTTGAAAATTTTATGAATGATAAAAAAAATGGAATGCGATGAAGTGCCATAAACTAAAAAACAAATAAACCATAAAAAAAAGAAAGTCGATACAAATTTGTATTGACTTTTTTAAATAAAAATGTATATATAAAGTATACGTGATTTTTATTAACCATAACACATCATAAACATGGAAACATTATCACCAAAGACACCAGAAAATAAAAGCTGAATATGAAAAAAAGCTTTTACTCTTGCATTATGTGGAACTTTAGCTTTTTGAAGTGTATCTTGTGGACACAAAACAGAAAAAGACGTAATGGAACAACAAAAGAAAGTTGAAACTCTTTCTTTTCAGATTTCACATTACATCAATGCTCGTAAATGATTTGTAGAGAAATACAATACTTTATTGAAATACCCAAAAACTGAAGCAAACAAAGCACAAATATATGAATCTCTATCACAATTATATGATATAATAGCTGAATATGATGAAAAAATCGCTGATTTAGCCGAAGATAAACTAGATGCAGAAGTAGATCTTAATGATTACATAGCTGAAGCTGGAAGCAGAGTTCTACCAGGCAATCCAATAGATCCAAACAAATGGGATTTCTTACTAGCTATACAATAAGAATATTTTTACACAAGGAAAACAGACTCAAAAATGTCTGTTTTTTATTTTCTTTTGACTTTAGAAATGGAAAATATAGATTAGATAAGATGTTTATATCCTTACTAAAAATCTATGTTAGCATATTGCATATGAGCATGAATATTATGAGCTATCCTATGATATCTAATTTTTTATCTTCGCTACGAATACAAAGATACAATAAATGAATTACGTTCACATCTAAAAGAAGCTAACAACCAAGTTCAGCACCTACAGGAAGAACTAGATGAATATACTTTACAAAATCAAATTCTAAAAGAAGAAGCTACAAAACTTCTAGACAAAAACGATAATCTAAACGAAGTCGTTTCAGAATTATCTACATACTATGTACATATCAAAAAAGCTAGCGAAAAAACTCAAGAACTAAATGAATATCTCACAAATCCTGACGAAATGCTAGAAGAAAAAATTAAAAAAAGTAATAAAAAATCGGATGAAGAAAAAAAGTTTTTCTAATTTTATAAAGAAATTACAAAAATTATGTGATATGATAGTAAACACGTTGAAATACTATGACCAGAAGAGTGATATAATGCTGTCGCATCTCAATATAAAGAATCTCATCAACATTTAAATTCATTCTATCATGTAGAATTTCTACGTTTTTTACCTAGATGAAAAACTTTTAAAATTATCGATTTGTGAGCCTGAGATGGAAGAATGTTTTCTGTTTTAAATTCTCTTCCACATAGTGAAATCACAGCATGCGATATTTCAGAGAAAATGCTAGAAAAATACCCGAAAGAAGCAAAAAAGAAAATAGTAGATTTGGAATGAGAATTTCCATTTGAAGATGATTCATTCGATTTAGCATTTTGCTTTTTCACACTCGAACATATCCAAAATATAGAAAGCTTTTTCAATGAAACATACCGCATCCTTTCAAATGATGGTCAGATTTTTATTGGTCATTTTTTTCAGAGAAGGGAATTTGAACGAACTGCCAATCAAATGAAATTCAAAATTCAGCAATACAAACGCTCAACCGAAGATATTGAAAATATTATGAAAGAATCATTTTTTGATGTAGATATTGTTCCTATGAGTGATAAATGAGTTCACACATGAGATTTGATTATTTGAAAAAAATAGGACCTCAGCCCTACTTTTTCATATTTTAAAATAATAAATACTACTTCTTAATAATTGCTTCAATAGCTGCAAATGAACCTTTATCTTTTTCATTAATGATGATATAAAGTTCATCTCAAGGAGTTCATTTGAAGAAAGTAACAGCTGCTTGATTAAGGAAATAAACTGTTCCTTCATCTGTAACTGCAGTAAATTTATTATCATCTGTGCGAGAAAGAATAGCTCTAAGATGCTTTCTATCTGCAGGTTTAATAAGTTTATAAATAAATTTTCCATCAGGCATTACTTTAAGTTTCAACATGTCTCCAGGAATAAGTTTTGTCTTTGAAGAATAATTCATTGGAACTGGATATTTCTTTTGGTCAGCACCAATCATAAAATAACCATCAAAAAGTCACTCAATTACTTCTACTCATTCTTCAGAATAAGTATTAAGTTCTGCATTTCCAATAGTATCGTCCCCTTCAGTTGAAGATAATGATTTGATATCCATTGGATCAAAATTAACTAATTGATCAAGAATTACCTTCATCTTTTTGAGTTCTACTTCAACATTTGCAATTTCATTACGAAGAAAATTAATCATTTGCTGATGTTTTTTCATTACTTCAGGATCAATTGATTCTGACTTTTTCAATGTTGGCTTCACAGCCTTTGTTTTAGTAGATTCTGCCATTTTTGTTTTTGTTTTTTATAAATAAAATTTCATACATATAGTATACACCTTTTTTTTAATATTGCAAATTTTTACTAAGAAAATTTACAATAAAATTTCGAACAAAATCCCTGAATAAAAATCCCCATTCATTAAAGAATGAAGATTGATATTTTTGGACTTAATTACAATTGCCCCAGCGCGGAGTCGAACCGAGATTACAGTCTTCGCAGGACTGTGTCCTATCCATTGAACGACTGGGACATTACAACATCTAAGCGAATTAATTGTAACGAATCCCCCAAAAAAAACAAGACAAAGTTCCAAAAATCTGAATTTTTACTTGATTTTTCCGTCATTAAAACTAATCTATGAGCATAAATTTTTATTTATATTTTTTTAATTAAATGACAGAAGAAATTAAAACTCAAAATGAGCAAAAAAACACAGTTGCAACTGTTGGAATGGTATTTAGTATCATTTGATTGATTGCTCTAATCACTGTATTTTTTGCACGACTATGACTTCCTTTATTAATTGTATGATTCATACTATGAATAATTGGATTATTTTATAAGCCAAGAGGAAAAGCTCGAGTTGCTATATGTATTCCATTAGTTGTCTTTATAGCTATAGCATCAGTAGTTTGTTATATTTGGAATTCTGTAAAGACTCCTGCAAATGAGTTTGGAGAACGAGCAAAAGAAACATTAAACAATGAAACTCTTGAAAACGTAGACGAGGAAGCATTCAAAGCTATAATGCAAAACGAAATTAATGAATTAATCAACAACAAGACTGAAGATGAATGGAAAAATATGTTTGAAAATAGCACATGATCAAATGCTATAGAAAAAGCATCTTATTTATTCTTTGGTCTAGTACAAGAAAGTCTAGAAAATAGTTTGGAAAAATACAATAATTGAGAATTACCTGAGATTATCGATAGTGATAATGAAATAATAACTGTAGATATCGATGTTGAAGATAACGAAGACGAAGATACAAACGAAGAATCTGAAAATAGCGAAAATACCAGTAAAGAAAATGTAGAAGTTTTCACTCAATCAGAAAAAAATGATATTCAACAGATTCTAAACATTCTTGAATAATCTTTGACTTCATTACATAAGAGACTTTCCACTTCCTGGGACGTCTCTTTTTCTTTTCTTGATTTCTTTTTTGGAATTAATACTATTGAATGTAGATTTTAATTATGTGCTTTTCTATGGCGAAAAAGAAGGGCGATGAAAAATTATTAGCATTACTCGATATAGTTATCGATAATTATATCAACAAATGAGAACCCGTAGGTTCAAAGTTTTTGAATTCATTAGAAGAAATCGATGATGCACCATCTACACTCAGAAAACACCTAAATCAACTAGAAAAACAATGAATGGTTTATCAGCCTTATAATTCAAGCTGAAGAATTCCTACTGTAGACTGACTAAAATTATATATCGAAAATTATCTCCAACAGATGGAAAATATGCAAAGTTTGGAGGTAGATAATGCTAGACAGAACATGAAAGAAATGGTGGAAATGCTATGAAGTTTGGTAGATGGAGTAATTATAGGTTTTCTTAGAAATGATGAATATTATTATTTGTGAGTAAACAATCTTCTCAAAGAAACAGATAAAGATCACCTGGATGAAACCAAATCAATCATTTCTTTTATCGAAGAAAAAAGAATTGTAAAGCATATTGACTGAAAAATTTTGAAAAAAAATCAGATTTACTACACATTTATGGAAGACGATAACACGACCATTTCAGCAGTGTATGCAAAAGTTGTATTAGAATGATATGACTGCATTTTAGCTGTAGTTTGACCACTTAGAGTAAACTATAAAAAGAACGTAGCAATATTATCCCAAGTATTACAAAAGCTAGACCAATAAAAATAAATCTGAATAAAATTTTTGAAAATATTTACTTTTATGTAAATTTGAACAATGGGAACCAAAGTAGAGAACAATGAAAAATCTCAAAATTATGTAGAACTTACAGAAAGTCAGATTTTTGAAAAAATTAAAAATGATTTAAATCCAATCCAAGAAAACTTAGCAGAAAAGAAAATAACAATCAATGAAGCAAAATCTGAACTCAAAAAAATTAACGAATGGTTACAATGAACTAAACTTGAAACTAAAGATAAAAAAGAACTCTGAAAAGCGTTCGAAAAATTAATAAAATTAGAAAAAAATATTGATGAAAACACACTCAAAGATGAAGTAAAAGAAATAATAAACTTACTCGAAACTCTGACCAAAAAAGATTTAGCAAATCTGAATCGAGAAGTACAACAGAACAACAAACAACGACGAATCCCTTCTGAACGTAAACCTGAAGTCCAAAAATGAATTGATGAATCTTCAGACAAGTTTGATTTAACAGTCCACGAAGCCGCTGAAGACAAAAATCCTATCGCTAAAAAAATTGGTGAACGAATGGAATATTTAATGTCATAATATATTTTATATTTAAATAAAAAATGAAAGAAATCGTACAAAGTGCATGATGAATCGTTTACTATCTAGATAAGGAATGAGAACCTAGATATCTTTTGATAAAACGCCATGCTTTATCTGGAAAAATAGAACGGGTCGCTCCCAAATGAAAAATCCAAATTTGAGAAGATGAAAAAAAAGCCGCAATAAGAGAAATTTGGGAAGAAACCTGACTGAAAAAGGAAGATTTAATTGTAAAACAATTACTCTGAACAACTTCTCTTAGAAGTAGTGAAACTAAATTATGACATTTAGACAAAGATGTTACATATTTTTTGATGAAATTTACATGAGATCCAAGTAGTGTAAAATTAATTGAATGAGAATGATATATTTGAGTTTATAAACGAGCCACTATAGAAGAGGCATTATGACTAATGTATTATGCTGATATCCGTGAATTAGTTAGAAAAAGTTATTTTCTTATTAGAGAAGAGAAAAAAAACCAGTGAGTTAAGGCTAATTTTTTCGATAAATTATAAAAAAATTTCAACAATCAAAAATTGCTTAAAAAATATAAAAATTTTCAAGTTCGATTTGACTTTTAAATGTATTTTAATACAAGTATTTTGTGGATTTTTATAATAGATAAAAAATGAATATCGTAAAGGGATTCTCGAAATATATCATCATAGTTGTTATCGGTACTTTGATAGCTTTTTTTGTAGCTTGGATTCAATACGATACTCAAGATTTATCAGCAAGCATTTTATCACTTACTGAACAAGATTTTTTCGAATCTAGTCAGTGGGATGCTTGATACAAAAAAGAAAATCAAATTTTCGAAGTATTTTTAGCTGAACAAGCTAGAAATCAGTGACCATTGACTGTTTCAATTTTATATTCTCCAGACAATATTGAACGATTTATAGAGCAAATAGATACAAAATATTCCGTGAATATCGACAAACAAGATGCATGAAATTTAATTCTAAACGTAGATTGATACAATAATTGAGACTTCGCAGAGTGATTATTCGAGTTACCATATAGTTGAGATTCTAAAGATATCACTCTCGAATATATCAAATCTAATAATTTAGATTTTGCAATATGAAATCTAGATAATATAGAAAAAAATCAGACCCATTAACTTTTATTTCCATTATTCATTATAATGAAAAAATTTGTACTTGGAATTTTAGCTTTTATGTGACTATGATTTTGAGCAATATTTGCTCAAAACAATATACTACCAGATAGCGCTAATATTGAAGTTAAAAGCGAAATAATCGAAGGAGAAGCAACAAATATATCTGTTACCATGATGAAAAATGGGTCTAAAATGAATAATTATGACTGAACTATATATTTCACAATCGAAGAAGAAAATTGAACACCACTAAAACCAAGTGAATATACATTACCTAATGGATCAATATATACTTTTGAAGAACAAGATTTATGATCAAAAGAATTTCAAAAGGGATTGGAAATAAAAAGAGAATGAGTTTTTTATATTCAGGTTGAAGACTTAAATGATGATGATGAAAAAATCTTATGAAGACAACAAATTACTGTGGTGAAAAAATCAGTTGCTAATTGAGATTACCATATAGAAATATATTCTCCATCACCTGAAGCATCAATTTCAAATGGGAAAATTGATATTCTTGGAAATGTTCCTGAACTTCCAAATTCAAAGGCTCTTATATACGTAGATAATGATCCTGCTATCACAGTAGATGTTGATTCAACATGAATCATAAATTATTCTATTGGAAATCTTGAATTATGAAGACATACACTAAGAGTAGAGATCCCCGATATGGAATGAACTATACTATGAACATCTGACAAAATATCATTTACAGTAGCTGAAAATGACAGCACATTAATAAAAGATGTACAAGTTTATCCTGCAAAAGGACTTATGGTATGAGACAAAACAAAAATCACAGTTCTTACGGATGAAATGGTTGAATCTGTAAAAATGAAACTTTCAGATAGACCAGACAATGGTGGATTAATTCTAACCAAAGATCAAACTTGAGAATTTTCTTATGATGTACATCTAATTGCTACATGAGATATCAATATTACACTAGAAACTACAACTGCAAACAATACTGTTTCTCAAACATATGAAAACATCAAACAATTTACAGTAGTCGATACTCCAGAAATTTTGAATGTTAAGACAAATAAAGATGAGGAAAATCAAACAGTGACTGTTTCATGGGACATACTAAATTGAGATCCTGTAACCGGATATTCTATTAAATACCAATGATCGTGAGGTAATATTTTATGAGAAGAAGAAACAGAAAACAGATCATTCACATTCAAAGATGTACCATATGATACAGAAATAGATGTAAATATAACACCTATCTGGAAAAATGCATTAGGTTTGCGTGTTCACTGAGCTGCAGCACAATCAAAAATTATAAAATTCGTTGTAACAAAACCAAGTAACTGCTGAAACTGAGTAGCTGATCCATGAGAAGATTGTACTACTTGTGCTGAAGATTTATGAGATGAATGCCCAGCCTGAGAGCCTGTTTCACTATGAAATATTGCAAGTTGTTGAAATTGAATAAAAGATGAATGAGAGAATTGCTGAAACTGTATGGAAGATTTATGAGATGAATGTTTGACTGAACCTAGATGTACAGTTCAGAACATAGCTACACGTACTACAAAAGTATGAAACAACTATTATCTTATCCGAGATAAAGTAGAAAATGTAAAGAAATATATAGTATATAGTTCAGCTACTCCTGACGGACTAAATAAAGTAAAAGTTTACGAAACTACTGATACAAGTTATGAATATCCATTTGATTACACAGCTAAAGAAGATCAATACATGTATTTTCGAATTGTATGAATATGTGATGATGGAGAAAAATTAGAACTAACTTGAGCTACAAAAATACAAGTTTGACCAGCTGAAAATTTCTTCTTACTCATGTGTCTAACTTTCCTAATCTATTTTTGAATAAAATTATTCAGAGAAACCGAATAATATTCAGCCATACAACTTACACATTAAACATTCATTTAAAAATAAAATAAATAATGAAAGCTTTTCCAAAAAAATATAATGCCCAAGAATTACGCAATCGATCCAAAAAATATAAAGAAATTAATAATTACAAAATCATAGAGAACAATATTTTTTCTCCCTGAGATATTCCTATTTCTGAAAAGTTATCTTACCAAGATCTCTTTTATCACTACATAAGAGATTTTTGAAACTACATAAACAACAGAAAAGACAAGGACAACGAATACCAACAACTATTCATAGCATCCAGCGATCAAATAAAAAGTATATGTTCTGTATACGAATTTTTTGATAAAAAGAATCAAAAACCAAACCAAGTCTGAGTCGAGAAATTTAAAAGACACTTAAAATCTACATCTCAAAAAAATATCAAAGCTAACAATAAAATATTAGAGAATTACCTATCTAGTAAATATAAAATATATGTTCCTGATTCTGATTTATACTTATATGTACTAAATAAATTACATTCACTACGAGAAAAATGAAAATTAACATACGAAAAAAAAATCTGATATCGATCATTTAATTTACAAACCTCAATTTCAGCTCAACACATTACACGAAAGGAGGAAACTAGACCTTTCTATGTGCTAAAATATTTTGTATGAGCAAAATGTGAAACATTACCTGTATGTCTCGATGATATAGATTTATGCTGCTGAGATGTAGCATTATTGGTTCATCCAAAAGACAAAAGATACAGCAAATATATCTGAAAAAATGCGATAATTCCATTATGTAATCGTCAGATTCCTATAATATGAGATGAAAATGTAAACATTGCATTAAACAACTGAATTCAAAGAGTATGTCCATGCTCAGACCAAGAAAGCATAAGCATAGCTGAAAAATATTGACTACCTACTGATATCTACGTATTTAATCAACAATGATTATATACAGATTTTATCCATGAACCTGCTTTCATCTGACAAGAAAGAAACAAATATTATTCAAATATTGAATGATTCATAAATGATATATGAAATTTAGATAAAAAATGAGAGAAAACAGTAAATACCCCATACTTAAATTATATCAATGAACGCCTAATACCATATAAAATAGATCAAATTACATTAGACTTGTCTGAAGAAAAAGAATCTATTATAAATAAAATTTTTAATAAAGATCTGAAGATTTCATTTTTAGACTCAGAATTCTGAGAAATTTTGGAACAAATAGATTTATTACAGAATGAAAAAAAGGAGCATGAAGAAGAAAATAATCAAATAAATGAAGATGAATCAAACAATTTTCAAAGTAACATCTCCGAACTAAGACAAAAAATCATAGATAAAATAGATAAATATTTACCAAACTATTTAGTTTGTAATAGTCAGCTACCATATTGACGAAGAATTCCTTTTATAAGAAACACTAATTGAGATATTTCATTTTTTGATCTAGAAAATAAATGTTCAAAACGGGAAGAAAATCCATTACTATTATGTTTCAATTTTATAATTCTATCATTAGTTCGTATATGAATATTTTGAAACTGAAATAAAGATGGTAAAACAAAACTATGTGAATACAATAAATTTATCAGAATACTTTCAGAAAATGAAAAGAAGATAGAATATTTTACGAAATACCTATCAGAAATCAAATGAGATAAGCCTGAATATAAAAAATTTTCTCAAATAATCCAAAATCTGACAGATGAACAAAATCCATCTACCAGTGATTGTTTAGATTTAATTAAAAAATCAGATTTATTACAACAAGACTGAAACCAACTATTACTTAATTTAACATGAATATTGACTGATACAATCGATCACGATTTCATCCAATTATGTATTCCTTGCTATCTATACGATAAAAACATAAAAATAAACAATCAAATTATTTTTAGAGAGGATGAAAAAAATATAATTTTCAAAAAATTATTGATACAAGAACTATTTCTCTGAAAAACGATCTCAAATGATTTCAAAGAATTTACATACAATAAAGAGAATGAATTTTTGTGAGATAAACAGCTAACTAAACTACAAAAAGAACAATCTCAACGAAATTTATTTCAACTATACTGAGAAAGTCCTGTCAGATTAAACTTTTTAATCAATCAAACATACGATCAAAAAGAAATAATATTAAATAGTTTTTTTCTAAAACAGATCTGGAATGCAACTAGACTGTGTATACAAAAAGATTTTTTACCAAAAAATATAGAAGAAATCCTAAATAATCAACCTGAAGATTTGGAAGATTTGGATGTTTGATTTTTGTACAACTTAAAAAACATATATGAATCTCGAAAAGAAGTAGAAACATATGAACAATACGTAAAATTTTTCATAAACTTCAAATGACTAATTCAAGATTCATTTTTTTCTCGATATTTGGAAGTACAAAAAATAAAACCATCAAAAAATATACAATTTATTTGCTGTTACTTTTTCAATCTTCTATTAAATATTTTGTATCCACTGACGCCAGAATTTGTGGATGCTCTACAGTATATTTCTGAAAGAGAATTCTTACTACCTGTTGATGATATACAACTAAATAGATCCATAGATTTCAATTTACATCTAATCTACGATACATTCCTAAGAATAAAAAATATAAAAATTGAAAATAATATAAAACAACACGAACCATGTAATATCTTCATAAAATCTAATCCAACAATATGTGAATTATTCACAAAATATGAACAGATTTTCAAAAATTATTTCCATATTTCTGAAATATTATATCTCAGACTACATGAACAATCTCCACTATGATATGAAACATTTTCTAATGATACACTAACCATCTGAATACAAGCATGAAATTATACAAACGCTAAAGAAAAAGATTCATTAGAAAATATAGAAAAAGAAATAAAAAATCTAGATGATAAATTAAATCTACTTAGACAGCGTATACAGATTTTACCAGAAGGAGAACAGCGTACAAAAGCTGAAGAAGAATATTGAAATACAAAAGAAGAACTAGAAAATCTGACTATAAAATATAGTCTACTTAGCAGTAAATAATTTTATTTTTAATAATCACCATAAAATGAAAAAATCTTTATTTAGTATTTTATTATTAAATTTCTTTTTATTAGCAGGATGTGGAAATAATACTCTTATCGGAGATGATTCTAAAACTGAAGTTAATACTTGAAGTGAAATAGCACAAGAAATTAATAATAATCTAACTCTTGAAGATACAATTATTAATTACATTGAAAATAATTATTCTTGTGATGATCAATCTAAAATGTTTGTTAATTATGCAGAATTATGAATGAAGTCTTTACAAAATTGATTGTCGGAATGGTATATATTAGCAAATGGTGAATGATTTTACATCGATGAGAGATGAAATCTGAATAATAGTTGTGGATTTAGTGTTCCTATGAAAATAGTTACTTCTTCTAAGGATTGAATAAATTATACAGTAACTGATTCTGTTCAAGCAAGAGACTGAAGTGATTATGACGAATCAATAAGAGAAATGTTTTCTGAAGAAGCCATCGATATATTGAATAACTGAAATCTTAGATTTTTGGATGGAAGAACTCTCCTAGAAAGGGCTGAAGAATATTTTGGAGTAACTATCATTCCTGAAACTGAAAATAATTTTGAATGTAAATTCTGTGATAGATTATGGTACTATGAACCGTTAGAAAATGAAGACTGAAAAAATAATGAATTAACGTTTAACTATGTATCTGAAGATAATTGAAACGATACAATATATTTCGGTTCAGATTGAACTTTCAAAGCTGAGTGAAACTGGGATGCTGGAGAATGAACTCGAACATTTGGACAAGATGAAAACACAGTAATTGTGCTAAATAATAATTTAGACCACGTATATGATAGATATATTATCACATCTCAGACTGAAAATTCACTAAGTACAATATTAGAAATTATCCAAAAAAGATAAAAATTCATTGAGAAAAACAAGCAATAAATTATAATAAGAATCGTAAATTTTTATGATAAATTTTTGTGAAAATGAATGTTCCATCAATTGTCGCTCCGTGATGATCACATCAAAAAGCTGTAGTAGCTTCTGCATACGGAGCAGAAGAAGTATATCTATGAGTACCTTTTACATCTCTGAGAATGAGACAGAATAAACTCTATAATTTTGATGATCTCAAAGATACAATTAATCAATTACACGCACAGTGAACTAAAGCATTCCTTACAATGAACATATTTCCAAGAAATAAAGACATTCAGATTTTTGAATCTATTACAG
>DETJ01000055.1:0-28683 GCA_002361595.1 Patescibacteria group bacterium UBA3291
GAGAATTTCTAATTTATTCCAAACTCATTTTCCAATAAATCTATTGAATCTAATTTCTCTCGCGGAAATAGTTCAACTTTCTTTCCATATTTTTCTACAATCTTGCATTCACGACCAAAATGACCATAGGCCGCAGTTTCTTCATAAATAGGGGAGCGAAGATTGAATCTTTTTTCTATTGCATAAGGCCTTAAATCAAATAATGCTCAGATTTTTTCTGCAATTTCTCCATCAGTTAATGAAACTTTTGAAGTTCAATAAGTATCTACATACACACTAAGAGGTTTAGCAATTCAAATAGCATAAGAAACCTGGATCAAAACTCTATCTGCTATTCCAGCAGCTACTAAATTTTTAGCGATATAACGAGCCATATATGCACCAGAGCGGTCCACTTTACTTGGATCTTTCCCAGAGAATGCTCATCATCAATGTGCTCATTTTCCACCATAGGTATCCACAATTATCTTTCTTCCAGTTACTCATGTGTCTCCATTTGGTCATCAGATTACGAATTTTCATGTAGGATTAATCTGAATATCAATCTGATCATTAAATAAAGTTTTTACTTTATCTTCTAGTCAATCCACAAAACGAGGTAATAAAATATTATTTACATCTTCACGGATTTTAGCCAACATTTCTTCATCTCATGCAAATTCATCATGCTGAGTCGAAAGAATGATTGTTTTGATTTTTAGAGGTTTATCGTTATCGGAGTATTCAATCGTGAATTGAGATTTAGCATCTGGACGAAGGTACAGCATTTCTTTTTTCTCTTTACGAATTTCTGCCAAAGTCCTAAGTAATTTATGCGATAAATCCAAAGTCAAAGGCATCAAATCATCAGTTTCATTACATGCATATCCAAACATAATTCCCTGATCACCAGCTCATTGATCTTCAGCATTTTCTCTCTCCACTCCACGAGAAATATCAGCCGACTGTTCGTGTAAAAGTACTTCGATATCGCAGCTATCAGCATTAAATCAATATTCATCTTTTGTATAACCAATTCTGCGAATCACATCACGAGCCACTTTTTCTGCATCTACATGTTCAGTAGATTTTACTTCTCATGCAAGCACAACTTTATTAGTTGTAACAAGAGTTTCACAGGCTACTTTCGATTTAGAATCTTGAGCTAAATAAGCATCCACAATAGCATCAGAAATCTGGTCACAAACTTTGTCTGGATGTCATTCAGAGACAGATTCTGAAGTAAATAGGTAAGTCATCTTTTCTAGAGTAAAAAATAAAAATACATTCTGATTCTTGAACGTATTTTTGGATTCGTGAAGTCGTTAGACTTCTGCGTAAAATTTAATTGTCTTTAGCAATTTTTTTACGTGGTTGCAAGCGTTACAAATCCATCCACATTCTGAATCTAAGGGTAATATAATTTTCTGAATTTTATATTCAATATTATTTCTGAAATAAAGTAATATCAGAAATCTGAGCTGCAAAATAAGGTAAATCTTTGTCAGATTCTTTTAAGAACATAACATAAGGTTTATCAAAGTAGAAATAACGATGTTCTATTTTAGGTGGATCCATCTCTATTCAATTTGATTTTGTCATAGCAATCCAAGCCTCACTTTTTATTTTTCCTCATTCTTTATCCAGTTCTAATTCTATTGTTTGCAACGCTTTATCTATCCTACAAACATCTCAGTCATTCGCTAAAAATTTTTTATGCTCAAGTTCACTAAATTCTGTTAAGGTTTTTACTTTTAATTCGGGTACTTTTAAATAATCATTTTCAGTGAAATAATGCTTTCACTTGTATTTTTTCTCATTCTTTAATATATTACTATATATATCCATAAACGAGTTTCATCATATTCATCTAGCTAATATTACATCTTCTCATTCTTTTGTTTTTAATGATACAGCAAAGTCATCATCAGAATTATAGTAATATACATAGACTTGTTTATAAAGTTTACTACTAGAACCTCATTTTATTCAAAAATACTTAACATTATCATATTTATTATTAAATTTTCAGTTATCTAATTGATCAAATACATTCTCAAACTTAAAAATTTTCTTCAACATAGCATAAAATCAATATTTTTTCTCATCCTTTCATTCATAAAAATCATCACTTTGTGGAACATTTGACCAATCAGCTCATTGATCTAGTATATCACTTGTTTCATTAAATTTTTCTTTTATTCAGTTTTCTATTTCTTTTTTTAAATCTAAAGTTAACAATCAAAATTTAGAATAATAACTACTTGGAGAAAGTTGTTTATTCGTGAATGTTTGTTTATTAAGGTTCTCAACAATTTTGAGCTGTGGATTAAATTCTACATCCTTTTTAACAACTTCATTCACCATATCATTCCAGACAAGTTGAAAAGTTCCACACCACATACTATCACCCAATACTTCATCATCAATTGATGTTAATACATGAATACTTCAGTCGCTTTTCCATGATGTATCATATATTCATTCATTATTACCTCATAAATCTACTATGTAATCTGAGTTTTCTTTGTGGGATAAATAATATCGTCAAAATAAACATACCAATAAAACAAGAAAACAAACAATACCGATAATTATTTTCTTTTTCATAATAATATTTTTCATGTTATAAAATATTTTTTTACTCTCCAGCTTCTAAGTCAAAATCATCATCTTCAGCATCAGTAGGGAAGTGATCTTCAGAATCATCATCGTCATCATCCCATCCTTCGAAATCGAATTCGTCGTCATCGTCTTCAATCTTTTTCTTAGCAGGAATTTTTTGAGCTTTCTTAGCTCTCTTCTTTTTGATATTTTCGTCTTCCATTTTCTCGATATCATCTTCAATTCCAAGCATTTTCTGTAATCCTTGGTGCTCTTTTAATTTTTGAATTACTTTTTGCTCAATTTGTCTTACTCTTTCTCTAGTTACTTCAAATTCTTCTCCCACCTGTTCCAAAGTATATTTTGGTCCATCGATTCCATATCTCATTTTTACGATTTTTGATTCTCTGTCATCAAGCATTCACAAAATCTGATCCAAATTAGCTCTAAGAGTGTCTCTCTCGGCTAACTGATCTGGACGTAAAGTATTCCCATCTTCAATCAAATCTGCTAATGTATCTCTACCCTCATCTCCCACTTCTCTATCAAGTGACACATTACCAAAAATAACTTCTTCAAGCTTCTTAACTTTCTTGATAGGATATCATAATTTCTGTCAGATTTCTTTACTTGTTGGTTCTCTTCAAAGTTTCTGGAAGAGCAGTGAATAAGTCTTATTATAAGAGTTAATTTCATCAATTAGATGCACAGGAATTCTTACGTTTTTACCCATATCAGCAATAGCTTTTGTGATAGACTGTTTAATCCACCAAGTTGCATAAGTAGAGAATTTGAACTCCTTATCAGGATCAAATTTTTCAATAGCTTTAATAAGTCAGATATTTCATTCCTGAATCAAATCAGCAAATCCTAGTCTTCATCCAAAATAACGTTTAGCAATAGCGATTACTAATCTTAAATTTGATTCAACTAATTTTTGTTTAGCTGCTTCGTCTCATTTTTTTACTCTTCTAGCAACCTCTTTTTCTTCTTCGGCAGTCAAAAGAGGAATCTTAGAGATATCGTTGAAATATAATTTAATGTAGTCTTTATATTGCATATCAGGAGGTAAATCAGTCTTTCAATATAGTGAAACTTTCCCAAGTCTGGATTCTTTTTTAGTTCATTTCTCCTCTTTTCCTGAGTTTTCTAATTCTTCCTCAATAGTGATTACCTTAATCTTGAGTTTATCACATAAATCATAGAATTTCTCCAAAATTCTGATTGACCCTTCCATATTATCGAGTGATGCAATCAAGTCTTCTTCCAAAAGACTTCATTTTTCGGCTCATTTTAAGAGCAAATCTTGCAAATCTTCACTTAATTCAGAAATATCCTCCATGAGGTTTTCATAGATCTTTTTTCTTTCTTCGTTCATATATTATGTCTATAATGCTAAATAATCACAAAAATTTTATTCAAAAAAACGTATCACATATATTTTCTGTATTTGAGGTATTGAGTGGAAGAGCTTTATTGTTAGGTCAAAAGCCTATTTGAAATGCTATCTTTGCATTCGTTTCATAGAAAAAAAGATACCACATCGAGTACCAAAAACACTATATATCATTTCATACATGAAAATCAAGTGAAAAATGGTTTGACATTTGAAATATAATATATATTCTTATTTACATAAAAATGTTTTAATTTCTCTTTAAAATGAAAGAGTTTCCAACGGATATAATAAGTATCTCACAGAAGATAAAAAATCTTCCAAAAAACGTAAAAGATGTAATTGAAGTATACAAATCTCTGAGAGAATTATCTGATGAAAAAGATCATTATGAAAACCTGGATTGATTAGAAGAGTCAGAACAATTAGATCGTCTTTATGAATATAGGAATAGACTTTTTTTATTATTAAAAAGAACGCAGTCAATAGATTCTCCAGATTCATCTTTCGAACCTGTTAGAAAGGTGGTACTTAATTTATTGACGAAACTGTTAAGCCGGACAGAAAAAAGTTTAGTATTATTGATTGGATATCCCGATATTCCTTCAGAAGAAGAATATAAAGAAATGTGCATGAAATATGTTGTTGAAAATGCCTTTTTATTTTACAAATTACCTGTGCCTGATGATTATTCTTGATTTGAGGATAGGTGGCGATGGGTAGTTGATAATATAACAAAAAAACATACAGATGCTGACCGTGAAAATAATCATACTAGGTTTTTGTCTGGAAATGATTATAAAATTTCATTGGAAGATGTGGAGTATCTTATATGAAAATATGTAAATGAAGATGTTAAAAAATGTTTACAAGAAAAATGTTACCGATTTACATCCGATAAAAAAGAAATAGAGTTTAGAAAAAAATCAATAGTATCAGAATTGAAGGAAAAATACCCTAATGCAACGTGAAATTGTAAAACATTTTTATTATCCGCTAGAAATTGGGATGTCTTATGTAAAGATTTTTTAAAAGAAGAAAAACAATCGATTTTGAATAGGATTAAAGAATCAAAAGTATTAGAAAGTTATAATCATTCTATAAATTTTATAGTTGTAATATCTGTATTTTTGAATTCTTACCTAAATTCATGAAATCTGGATAAAAAATTTGAAGACTATATCCTTATGAGGACAGAAAATGGATTTATGCAAGCAGAACAAAAAAAGAAAGCTGAACTATCAAAGCAAAAAACAAAAAAATGAAATAATAATATCCAACCTATTGTAGAAGTTAAATCTATACCACAGAAGAGAGATTTGCCAATATGAATGGAGGAAGAAATTAAGAAATTGGATATTATTGATGATGGACAGTTGATAAGGTTTTTAAAAGTAGAACTTACTAATTTTTGATGATATATAAAAATGTCACACTTAAAAGACAGATTATCTAGAATGTATGAAATTGATTCTCTTCCTGATGTATTAGCGTTATTAGATAATTATTTAGAATTTACTGTAGAATATGACGAAATAAATATAGAGAAAGAAAAAAACACATCAAATCTTGATTCAGATAATTTAGAGATAGTCGAGAATAATAGTACTAGGGATTTTCTTTCAAATAAATTGTTTGAAATCGCAAATAAGAGTGATATTGATGAAAGGCTATCTTGATATATCAGTATTTTTGAGGAACTTTGATTCAAATTTAAAGATAAAGAAAAATTTTTTCATCAACTTAAAGATGCAATCAATAAGACAGAGAGATTATTTAGAAAAAAGTATTCAGATAGCGTTGAAGTTTAGAATCTTTGGTTATTGAAGTTTATCAAAAAAATGGTGATGATTTTGATATCACGCTATATGTCTAAATTATAAATCATGGAGAATAGTTTTAACTAACATGCAAATTACACATATACTTCCACATGACGAATATGAAAAATTAATTAATACTAAACCATCTTAAAAAACGATAAAAAAGTCTGATTTTTTTTGATTTTTTTGATATTTGTGTGTATAATTATTTTGGATTATTTTAAATATTTCAAATTATTAATGACAAATATCGAACAACTTAAAAAAGAGACTAATGAAATCAAAAAATGATTAGAAGAATTAAAAAATAATGTTTCTCTTTCTGAAATAGACAAAAAGAATAAAGCGGAAGTATTGAAAGCTAAAGCAGAGACTACTAAACAAAAAATTGAGAATGAAATCCATTCTTTAGAAAATAAGACTGATGATGAATCAAAAAAGAAAAAAGAAGAAGCCGAAACATTGTTAAATACTTTTAATGAAATTATGAGTCTCTATACATCCATACTAAATTCTGTAGAGTTAAAAACAAATCAAGATAAACAAGAAACTAAAAAACAAGGGGAAGTAAAAGAAGAAAAATGATTCTTCTGAAAAGTCTGAGATTGGTTGTGAGAACAATGGGATGATGTAACTAATTGAGAAAAACGAAAAGAAGAACCATGAAAAAATATTCTTCGTGTGGCATGAGTCTGATTGACTTGATATGCATTATATAAATGAATTAAAAGTTTATGGAATCGAGCGTTCTGAGATGATGAAAAGAAGAAAGAGGATGGAGAAAAATCAGGAGAGAAAAAATGATTTTGGGATAGATGGTATTGAAAGGCTTTGAAATGGACATGAATATGAACATGAATCTATTATATTTCACAATGACTGATTACATGAGACTGGAGTATTTTTTGATGGAATCCATTTTCTAAAGAAAAGAAAGATGGAGTTAGTACTACTCCATGATCCGATATTGAGACTAGTGAAAAAGCTTATGAAAAATTATCTCAAGAGGATAAACAGATCTATGAGTCTAGTGCAAATGCAATTAATGAATATCAGTGAAATATAATGTGAGATCAGAAATGATCAAATATGGTAGAAGATCTGATGTGAGATTCAGAGTTTGATAAAGATAAAATTTGATTAATCCCGTTTATACTTTCAAATAGATATGATAATTTAAATAAAATGTTGTCAGAAACATCATTCTATTATGAAATTTTAGGAACTGAATGACATATTGAACGAGATAAATTAAAAGATTTTTGATTGGATTGATTAAAAAAGCTTTTAACTCCACTAGTTTGAGCAGTTAACTGACTAACTTTTGATTTACTCAATCTAAATGATGGATTAGATAGCTTAATTGAAAAATTAAAATGAGTCGAATGATTAGAATCAATTTTAAGAACTGTATTCAGAAAGTCTATCACGGTGATGTCATATTATCAGAGTAGAAAATGAGCATTGGAGTCTAAACTTGCAGAGCAAGAACTTATAAAATCAGATCCTAAATTTTCTAATCTTTCAGATGAAGATAAAATTGAAACAATTTCAGATCATTTACAGGATGAAGAATGGTATAAGCAACATATAGAGTCAGAGATTTCTAAATTTATGAATTTAAACCTAAAAAATGCTACTAAATATTTACAAGAAAAGTGATTATTAGATGGAGAACTTGATCCTTCAGTAAGCTTAGCAATGAATAAAGTTGAGGAAAGAAGAAAAGATTTGCTTAATATAGATGATGAAGATGATACATCCATATTACAAGATATGAAATCAGAATTAAACAATTGAAGATTATTAGAAAAAGCACAGAAGAAACTAAAAAACTTGTGTGAAGATTTTGAAGAAGAAATATTTAGCAAATGAAGACAACATTGGTATACAAAATATTTACCTATGCTCCAAGTACTTGATGGTTGAGAGCAGGTAATGAACGATATACAAAAATGCTGAGATTATGAAAATATAGCAAATAAATATAAAGAACAAATAGATTCAATTCTAAAAAAATCAAAGGATTGAACATTACAAGAATCTGATTTAGATTCGTTGGAAGAAACTGTAAATGACTACTATAAATTCCAGAAGTCTCTAGTTAGTTCAGAAATAAATATTTCAAAATCAGTAGATGAACGTTGAAATATTGTCTTTAGACGATGAAGGGCAATTCGAGCAGGATGACAGAATATTCGAGATG
Source organism: Patescibacteria group bacterium UBA3291 (assembly GCA_002361595.1). Lineage (GTDB taxonomy): Bacteria > Patescibacteriota > Gracilibacteria > Absconditabacterales > Absconditicoccaceae > UBA3291. The sequence goes on from DETJ01000055.1 coordinate 8,009, forward strand.
GAGTGCAAATAGTCATGGAAAATAAGGAAGGATCAAGTGTAGAAGGTGTATGACTTGTTGCATGATGAGTTTTGTCAGTGGATGCACTAACTTTTTGATTAGCTGGTAAAAAAACAATATGATTCTCTCCATTTTGGGCTTTAAATAAAAGAGTAGTTCTTCCTATAGCAAGGGGATGATTAAAAGTTACATGAAAAGGTATCGAAAGATTAACATGAAATGTAATGAGAGCAAATTTGTGATGAATCGTACCTGCAAGTTTTTACACGGAAGATACTTTAAGAATCGCAATAGCAAGATGAGATATCTCTTTAGATAGAGCGGTAAAAATTGCAAACAAAAATGGATTCAAAGTATGAAATGTTCCAAATTCACCAACCGTAAAAAACAAAGTAGATTTAATGAAAAGAATGTTTAATTTATCAGATTCTGAAGCGAGTAGGTTAGCTAACGTTATAGAAAAATTTTGAGATAATTCAAATATATATAAAAGAGTGATGAAATGATATTATGATTGGACTAAATCATCTCGAAGAAAACCTACTGATCGATTTCGCTTGGATCGTAGCAAAAAATTATTTGAAATAGATGGTGATGCTTTATCAAAATTAGAAAATATTGCTGTTAGAGTGAATGATATGCCAGAATGAGTTGAAAAAAAAGTTATGCAATCAATGATGAGATATATAAAAGATATTGATCAAGCAGAATATATTGCAACGATGTGAGTAGGTGATGATATGGTAAAATTATTAGAATGATGAGAATTTATGAAACCTGAAAAATATTGAAAATATTTAGCTAAATATGCGGGTAAAATAGATGCTAATGATATGAGAGCTTTTGAAAAGTTTATTATAGAAGCAAAAAATGCATGAAAAATCTGAAGCAATAATTGACTATTTATTCGTAATGCAATGAAAAATTTTGCAAAGATTAAAGAAAAATGATTTGCTATAGATAAGGTTGATGATTTATGATTAAATTCTAGTAAATGGTCAAAATTGGCAGAAACAACAAAATCTAATTGTGGTAAAATGGTAAAAAGTCTTAAAAAAATGATGAATAATCCAAAATTTAAACCATTTCATACAAATATAAAGAAACAAATAGATGCTGTGGAAGAATTTTCAAAAACGATTACATCCGAATGAATGAAAGCAATGAAAAATATATCAATTTTTGATAAGGAGTCAGTATTTTCTAAACTTAGTTCAGAATGAATGTCAGAATTATCAAAATTACGTAACTTATTAAGAAGTGGAGATAATGCTAAAGATTTAGCTAAGGCATTAAAATGAGCAAAGACACTTGATGAAGTAAAGGATGTATTGAGAAATTATTGAATTGCAGTAGATAAAATAAATGATGAAGTGCTTTTAAAAATTGCAAATACATGAAGCATCCAAAAGCTAAAAGATATAGTTAATTATGGAGCTGAGTTTAAATCTGTTCAATGAGTGAAAAAACTTATGTCTAATCCAGCTTTTAGACAGATATGAAGGATATGATGAAAAGCACTTATTTGATTGGATTTTCTATTTGTATGATACAATTTCTATACTTGATATGATGAATCACAAAGAATTAAACAATTTAATTTGGAAAGATGAGAACGAAAAGAATGACAAGCTTATTTTGAATTATGAACATGATGATTGTGAGCAGTCGCTGGAGCTTGTATGTTTATACCATGAGCATGATGGGTTGCATGATGAGTATTAGCTGCATCTATGGCTGCGATGGAAATTTGAAATAAATACTATGAAGATATTGAAAAATTTAAGCAGAATCAAGCTGACTTTTTAGCAAAGTGAATAGCAGCGACTAAACAAGAACTTACATCTATAGATTCATGGGATCAATGACTTTCTCGTACATGGATTGATGCAATAAATCTTTGATGATCTGAAACTGAGAAGAAAATATGAGCACCTAAAACAAAATCTGAAGCCCTTAAGGCTTTGATAAAAATGGAAGAATTACAAAAAAATCCTCTAGCTGGAGCAGATTTAAATGATCCAGATGTTGTTAAGAATCCAGAATTAGTAGAAGCAATAAGATTGGCAAAACAGCAAGTAGATGAGATAGTTCAAAAAAGATTTAATTATTTTAAAATTAATTATCTTGATAAAAATAAACCTATTATAGAAAAATCAAAGTTTGAAAATGATCAAGCAATATCTGCTATAGAATCTTCATTAGAAATGTCATCAATTTATGCAGTAATGGACGGAGATACTAATTATACATGAGAAAAAACTCCAGAAAAATATAAAGAAAAAAAATTACAAAATTTGAAGAAATGAAATGAATGAAATTTCAAAAAACTTGAGAAAATTATGGAAGAAAATCCTACTTTATTGTTTCAAATGTATGCGGAACTTCCATATTATAGATCAATGCTTTCACAATATTGATGAGAAGATCAAGAAAAATTATCTGATACGTGTGATTACTTTGAACAATATATGGTTTGTAAACTTTTATGAAAATCAATAACATCATATCCAAGTGTAGATGTTAATCCAGATGATATAGACTATAATCAGATTCATAATTTTATGTCTGATTTTACAATATCTCCAACAGTACTTGATGAAAATGAATCTAAGAATTATAAATGATTATCAGATGAAGAAATACTTGAAAAGTATTGAATATCTGGTATCTTATGACAAGATATATTATTTGAATGTGCAAAGCTTTTGAATTATAACGGTAAAAATTCGCTAGATGCTTTAAAATTATTCTTTCATGAATCAAAAAAAGAAGTTAACGGTATTTATTATGATGGAAGTGATTGGGTAATAAATGAAAATAATTGATCGGATGATGAATTTGCAAAAGATGAGGAATTAAACTCCGTATCAAATATAGAAAAAATGAGAGAATATGTTGAGGATAATGTTAATGGTTCATTCCTATATTGATCTATGTTTACTGAAAATACATCTATTAATAAGGAAATTTGAAATAAAATGATAAAAATAATAGATGATTATCTTTTATTAAGAAAATGAAATGTTAATTCATGAATTGAAAGTTACGTTAAAGATAATTCAAAAGGTAAATATATAACATTACCAATTGATTTGGTCATTAAATGAAGAAAAGCCTGATTAAAATGAGTATGATCATATTTATATAAATACGAGAATTGAAAGTTAGTAAAAAGAAAAAGTAAATAAACAAGTTTGAAGAATTCTAAATAAAAAAGAGACATCTATATGATGTCTCTTTTTATAAATTATTATTCTATAGTTTTAAATTTTTATTATTTAGTCAGTCAAACAAGTAATCACTTATAAAACTCTTGTTCCACATTATCAAGAAATTCAGAATAATTAGTAATATATTTTTTAAAAGTATCTTCTCTATAATTCTTCTCACTTTCATTTACAAATTCTTCAAGTTTATTTTTATCAACAAATTTTGGCATCATTTCTAAAGTAATATTTTGTATAATCTCAGATACGATGTTTTTTTCAGCTAAATCTGGATATTGTTCAACCCAGTCAGATTTTTGTAAATCATTATAAATTTTATAGATAAGTTCCTTAAGTGAATTCATATTTAATTATATTTATTTAAATAAAATCTTATGCAGCCATTTTAATATTAATATCTTTCATATTTTGATTTCTTTCTTCTGTTGAGATATTCGTTGCATCTATATAATCTTTATATGCTTTATTTACCTGTCTCATAATATATCTAATAGCTACTTTTTCTTTTGGATTGTTTAAGTTATCCATTTTGTCTTTAAGGTTATCTACAGCTTCTCTATATTCTTTATTAACATCAATCTTTTTTGGGAGTTTATTGATCCAATCGAATCTTTTTCAACTTCAGATTACAGCAAAACTATTTGCCTGCCAAAGAATTTTACGAGCCTTTGTTACAGAATCTAATCATTTTTTGTTTTCATTAATTTTTTCAATAGCTTTTCATACTCTAATAGTATTATTCATAGATCGTCTCGTTAAAACAGCAGATTCAACAACCTCGTTCGCAGCTTCAGATGCATTTAATTCTTCCTCTAATTCCTCATTTTTTTTCTTAAGCTCTTCACTAAAATCTTCTTTGTCAGCTAAATCAGAATAATGTTTTTCTATTCAATTTGCTACCGCTTGATCCAATTGAGTCTTTTGATCATCAGTTAAAGGAGTTTTTCTGTTAATAACCAAATCATTCATGATGTTTTGAAGCCTTTCATCCGTAGAATCTCATCTAATTTTTAAAGATTTTATTGATTCTGGATTTAATAGTCAATTTTTAGAAAGATGATCAATTGTTAATAAAAATTTCAATTTCATACTTTCAGATCAATTCTCGATATTGCTAGCAAATTCATCCAACTTCTGATTTTTGTTTTCTACTTTTTTAGTACGTGGAGAATTTTTTGCTAAAAATATATCTCATATAGCTTTAGCTGTGTCAGTCGTAATTCATTCAATTTTTCTTTTCGGCTGTAAGCTCTTATTTAGATTAGAATAGTCAATTACATTTGGATTAGACATCTCAAAATAGATAATTAAAATAAATTATTCTTCAAATAATTATACACTAATTTTTATGAAAAGTCAAAAAAAATCAGACTTTTTTTTATTCAGATTTGTCTTGTTTTTACCTTAGATTACAATATACTAAAAAATATATTTACATAATTTATAGTTATAATGAAAAATTTTGTAACTTTTGGGTTATTGTCTATCGTTCTAATCTTATCATGATGTAATTGGGAACATAACTTTATGGATATTGATAATCCTAATGCAGAAGAAGACTTAAAATATTATATATGAAAATGAAAAATTCTCAAATTAAATAGTGATGATTTTGTACCAGATAGTTTATCTTGAGTACGAAAGGATGCAAAGTGACAAGCAGGTATAATATATGAAAATAATTTAAAATGATATGTAGATATTGCGAAAGAATGATTATCATGAGCAGTTCAAGAATTGAAATGATATTATAATAGTTGAGTTGATGAATTAAACTGAGTTATAACAGATAAAGTTAATGAAGCTATTTCTCAAGAAATGAATAAATTTAAAATTAAGTAAAATATAACTATAATCTATGCAAAAGGATTTATTACAACAAGAAACACTCTCACATAAATTAATTAGTAAATGATTCCGAGCATATATTTTTGTAGTATTTACAGCACCACTTTGATATTTGCTCAGATTGTTAGCATCAAATACATTATCAGTAGCTGATGTATGAATTTTTTACTGAGTCCTTAGCCTAATTAGTCTCCTATATAGCTATAATGATTTATGATTGACTGGAGCTATGCAATATTTTTTGCCGAAATACCGAATAGAAGGTAAAAAATGACAAATAAAAAACTTAATCTGACTTTCGTTTTTTATGCAGATGATAACGTGAATAATTATTTTTTTGTTATTGTTTTTAAATGCTGAACGATTAGCGATACATCATATTCATGCAGTTGAGGCTACTAAGGTAATTAAGATTATGTCATTATATTTTTTATGATATAATTTATTACAAGTATGTAGTGGGATTTTTGGTGCATTTCAAGATTCTTTCAACTCCTGATTAGTTCAGTTTTGTAACATGTTTTCTTCTTTAACTTTTTCCATTTTATTTTGGATCTTTACGAATTTAAATGTTTCATTGTTTGCTTTATCACGAATGATTTGAGTATCAATATGAATATCAATTTGATTAACTCAAATATTTAGGAAATATAAGCATTTATTAGAATTACCAAGAGAATGAATTGATAAAAATTTACTTTCTGCACGGTTTAAATATGCATTTTGGACATTTCTTACGATGAATATATGAACTTTACTTTGAAATGTAGATCAACAGCTAGTATTAAATAAATTATGAGCAGAATCTTCATGATATTTTACAAATATGCTCTCGTTATTAAATATATTCCTTTTAGTAATAGGACCATTTGTATGACTAATGTTTCCTATAACAACAGAGCTTTCAACTAGAAAGGAAAAGTGAAAATTCAAAATACTTGAATCTACAATGTACACACATTTTGCATTTTTGTCCATAACAATTTGAGGAATATTTCTAGTCTTTTGACAAGAAATAGCCGTCTTACTGTATTGAGAAAATTTTAGATTCTCATGAGAATTACTCCAAATTTTATGACCATTCTTGATATTTAATTGTTTAAGTAATTTAAATTTTAGTTTGTTTTGAGGATTATGAAAAATAAAACGAAATTTCTATATACTTTTGATTTCGTTAGTTATTAATATATCTTCCAATATACTAGTATTATTTGTATTTAATCTTAGTTTACATGCTGTAATAACAGTTCTTGCATTATCACGAATTATCCAATTCTTTTGATGATTAATATATATTAGAAAGGAGTATCCATTCAGTTTTGATTGGAAATTTTCCCTGAAAAATGTTTTGCTAATTTGAATCTTATGCTTATTGTTTCGATGGATAAAGAATATTTCTACATTATTCTATCCAAATCAAAACAGACGACAATTATTATTTATACTCGCTTGAATTTGTTTAATATACGTTTGAATAATTGCATGATTCAATCGATGAAAGATAAAATCATTACGAAATGAAGTTCAAAAAGTTAGAAAGTCAGATTCTTAATTTATTCTTATTTCAAATATGCAGATAGATATTTCTCATATTCCACAAGAGCCATGAGTTTACCTTTTCAAAGATTCGAAAGGAACTATTTTGTATATCTGAAAAGCAAAAAACCTTCAAAAACGTGTTTCTCAATATTTCACACCCAATTCACTTTGGAAACAGGAGATGGTAGCCAAAGCATCAAAAGTGGAATTTTTTGTAGTAGCAAATGAAAGTGAATCTCTATACTTAGAGAATAACTTAATTAAGAAGCATAAACCATTTTTCAACTGTATGCTGAAATGATGAAATGGTTATACATACATTAAATTAACAGAATGAGATTTTCCACAAGTTCTAACAACTAGAAATAAGAGAAATGATAAGGCCACATATATCTGACCAAAGCACAATACAAAAGAATTAAAAAAACTGATGCAATATCTTCGTACGATATTGAAATATCGTACATGCTCAAATTCACAGTTTAAAGAATGAAAAATATGCTCAGATTTTTATTTTTGATTGTGTGGATGATGGTGTGAAAAATGTAAAAATAAATCAGAATTACCACAATTAAAAGAGGAATATAAAAATAATTTTCATATTTTTAGTTCATTTTTTAAATGAAATACGAAACCGATTGAAAAGGTATTATTATCTCAGATAGATGATGCAGTGGCTAAACAAAATTTTGAATGGGCGAGTCAGATTCGTGACATTTATATGCATATAGAGGAATTGGTAGAAAGACAACATGTAGAACTATGAAAAAACTTAACATGATATGTATTAGCAATCAAAGAAATAGCATATTCTCATATTTGTGTATTGCTTAATTTCTATGAATGAAAGCTTATTGATATTATTCGTCAGGAAGTGTCGATCGATGATGGAGATATTTATTGGATAAAATCATGATTCGAGGCGGAAATATGAGATTTAAATACTCAAGAATGAAATTCAGCTTTTTCTCTTTTGGCTTATTCAAATAAAGTATCATTCAATAAAGAAGAAAAATCAGCATTGATAAATATGCTCGAATGATTCTTTGATTCATATGTTATCTCATCCACTTTACAGTGACCTTGATTACATAATCAATTACTTGAACAATTACAGAATCGTTATAAATTTAAGAATTTCCCAAATCGAATAGAATGTGTGGATATTTCCCATATGAATTGAGATTGGATTAGTGGATGATTATCATGTATTGTCTGATGAATACCTGATAAGAGGAAATATCGTAAGTATAAAATAAAATCTGTATCAGAGCAAAGTGATGATTATGCTTCTTTGAAGGAAGTGATGCAAAGAAGATTTTTATGAAAAGATAAATCAGAGTATCCAGATGTGTTTGTATTAGATTGATGAATAGGGCAGTTGAATGTAGTTAAAGACCTATGTAAAGAATCCTCAGAATTTTATAAAGTCTTTCATCAAGTGGATTTTGTTTCATTATGAAAATGAGAAGCCAGAAGAAAAAGCTGAATATGACTAGCATCAAAACGTTGACATGAATGATTAGTTTGAGAAAAGATTTATCGTTTTGTAGATGATAAATTTAATATAGAAGAAATTTCATTAGTCTATGATCAAGCTGATAGGTTCTTAGTTAAACTCCGTGATGAAGCACATAGATTTTCTAATTCATATAGGAAGCAACAAATGAGGAACGAACTAAAATCTGAATTCAAGAAAGTGAAGAAATAATCATAGTTTTTCTCAATTTATAGTAGAATATTTAGCTTATTATACGGTATTTTAAAATGAAGAAAAATAATGTATATTTAAAACGAATATTCCGATTATTATTTCTATTTATACTTTTTCATATTACTTGGTTTTTCTTATATTCAAACAATGAATGATGGGGTACAGACGCTAATCCTACTAAGTTTAATTGTATTTTAGAATTTGTCATAATCATACTTCCTTTAATTTGATTAATTATTTCTATCATTTTATTTATTATAGATTTTTGGAAAAATCAAATTTTAGGAAGGAGAATTAGTACTGCTTGCTTTCTTGTGGTTTGTTTATTTATGGCAATAAATATTATACAAAAATATATGATTGCAAATCACATGATAGATACATACAGTAATAGTTGTTTTTATATTACACCAGATTTTGCACATAAATTACCATTACTAAGTATGTGGTGATTTATATTATCTATAATTCTATGACTATGAAGTTATTTTTGTTTTAGTTCAGTAAAATGAAAGAATATTTGGATAAAAATACTTAAGATTATTGTATGAATTCTCCTTTTGATTTCTTGAATATATTGTTTTTTATCATCTATATAATTTTATTTAAAATCAAAACAAACATGAAAAAAATCTGACTTTTAACTACTTTGTTAATTTGAAGTTTACTACTTACAGGATGTACAAATAACGACTGTTTACCTAATAATTGGGAGATTGATAATTCTGGGACCAATAATGAAGCAGGATACACTTGAAAATATCTCGCACTTTATCCATTTTGAACGGAAGTTAAACCACAACAACCCGATTATTCATGGATGACAGTTCAAAAATTATATAATGATCCTAATATAAAAAGTGATAGAGAAAATCATTGCTGAAAAGATGTTTATTTCTTAAATTCAGTATATTATAAATCAGAGCTTGATGAAAAATGACAATGGAAATCAGATGAAAAAATAGTTATTCAGGAACAACCAACAAAAGAACCTCTATATTTTGATTGGGAGATGTATCAAAATGTTTGGAATGATAAAGATACAAATCCTGTAAGTCTTGACCATTTAGAGTGAAATATTTTACTAACATGATATTTAGAGACACATTCAGAACTTGAATGTTTATATTGTGATGAAGAAGAAGCAAAAGAATATTGATATTGAACAGTAGAAGTTTGGAGAATCTATCCAGATGATTGAAATAAATATTGATGATTTGTTCTTTGATATACAGAATGAGATCATATTGTGGCAATATATCCAAATATAAGATTTGATGATATTCAATTATTTAGTAGTTATAATAAGTGTACTGAACCTTACCAAATAAATCTTCGCAATATTGCTAACGATTGAAAAATTCATACATTCAGAGTTGTTTTAGATGATTGAGGTTCGCAAGAACGAGCATATTTTGGTTCAATGATTAGGGAACGAGATTTTATTGAGTAATTAATAAATATGGAAAAAGAAGAAAAAGTCATAAATTACTACGTATTATGTAATAAACTAAAAAATGTAATCAGAACAGGTTGGAAAGACTGGAGTGTCCAAAGAGAAAGGCTTGAAAGTGTAGCAGAGCATATTTTTGGAGTACAAATGCTTGCAATCGCAATGAAGTCAGAATATAATTATGATGTTGATATATTAAAAGTTATAATGATGATTGCAATTCATGAACTTTGAGAAACAGTAATATGAGATCTGACAGAATTTCAGATATCAAGGGAAGAAAAAGAAAGAATTGAGCATGAAGCTGTTCATAATATTTTGAAAGATTTAATTGATGGAGAAGAAATTGAAAATATATTTTTGGAATTCGATGGACATAAAACCAAAGAAGCAAATTTTGCTTATCAATGTGATAAATTAGAATGTGATTTGCAGTGTAAACTCTATGATGAAGAATGATGTGTAGATTTAAATAAACAGCAAAGCTGTAATGCTATCGAAAATGAAAGAGTACAAAAATTATTAAAAGAAAACAAAACCTGGTCAGAAATGTGGTTACAGTATGATAAGGAGGTTATTCCTTATGATGAAAATTTTAAAGCAATAATTAATTATGCATTAGATAACACTTTACGTAAAATAGAATAATCTATTTTATCAGAAAAATAATATAATGTATCTTTGATATAATTTTTTTCGAAGTTAAAAACTTTTATTTTTTTAGTATTGTTTTTATCTGTTTTATAAGAAATGCTGTTAATAAGGTAATCCATTAATTCATCATCACTTATGTTATCTAACTCTTCTTTGTTTAAAATGTGATCAAAATGATATATAAACGTTTTAAGAATTTGTATTCATTCCTTGGATATTTTAAAGTTTACTCATAGAGTATTGCCTAATATATTATACATCCTTGAAATATTTCATATTTTTCTAGGGACAGAGTTTAACAAATCCAATAAATCTTGAGCACTTTTTAATTTTACTTTATAATAATCAGTATCATGTTCAATATAATCATCTTCAACCGTTTTAACTGAATCATATAATATGTCCTCTTTGTGAAAATCTTTTAAGGATTCCATTCTATTATAGAATTCTCACATATCATCGATTGGTTGTATAAACTTCCTATTAAAATACGAAGAATCTACTAAATAATTCTTTCAATTAAAGGTTACAACGAGTCATGAATGGTTTGCTCAGTCACTTTTTTCAAGAAATAAATAATTAGAAGTTCATAAATTTATTCTTTTCTCTAATTCATCAAAAACTTTTTTAAAAAATAATGCATAATGTACACAAAAACATCATGAATCTGAGTGATTTCATCATTTCTGTGATAAATTATTTATATTGTCTCAAATCGTCCCTTCATTGAATTTCCTCAAATCATTTTTTGTTAAAGCATTGAAAAGAAACTTAGATCTCAATTCAAAACATAAATAATTCATAAAGATAATAATCTGTTCAAATATTAATTTTTTATCCGTTCCATCTTTTAAGTTATGTATATTGATTAGCTTTGTAAGTGTCTCAAGAATATAATCTACAACTTCTTGTATATCTTCAATTCAAATTAATGCATCATTAATTTTAGATTCATAGCGTTTTGTTATATGGTGAATTAATTTATTCTTTTCTGAGTTTTCCTTAAAACAAAGGCAAGGATCAAATTTATTTTTTACCTTCTTTGTGATGATTTTCCCATAAGGAATTATTGTATCTAAAAAATCGTTCATATTATGGTCGTTAAAAATATAACGATAATATGTATATATAATTATATAACAATGTCAATATAACATTTGAAATGTGCTTATTTTGATGATAATAACTTAATGCTTAAAATGAAAATATACGTAATTAATCACAATAAAAAAATATAATTGTAATACATTATTGCTTTATATTTGGTATATAATATAGCATTTTTGGATTATCAAGATGAAACTGATGATATAGATATTTATTAGAATAATTTCTAAATTTGGATTTTCTACACAAGATTTTCGGTCTTAACAAATTCTTAATCTATAACTTTATATTAATCACAATATTCTTTATATATTTAGATGATTTTTTCCAAAATGTATGTAAATTTTTGACAAATTGCATTTTTTATGTATAATATAAATTATCATTATGATAATTTATTTTTTTATGAAAAAAATGACATTAAGAGAAATAAGAAAACCTGAATGGTATACTGGAGGTGTTGAAATTGTTGGTCAACGTGAAAAAAATAAAAAAGATAAAGAAGTAGCTGAAACTCTCGGGAAAAAACAGCTACCAAAATGAAAGGAAGTTAAGTTAAAAAGAGATTTTTATTTATACGTTTGAAATACAGTTTTTAACGTATGGAATTCATGATATGGCTATAAATTTGTAAATCTTTGAAATAATAAAGTGTACTGGCTCTCTCCCTGAGAAGAAAAAACTTTATGAAGAGAATGAGAAATCCGTGTAGATGAAACTGATAGTAAGGCATCAAGAAACCATTTAAAATTGAGAGTTGATGATGAAAATAATTTATTTTTATGCGATAATTCTAAACATTGAACATTCGTTGATGAAGTGGAAAACAGCGAAGGAAAGAAAGAAACCATGAAATGCGAAAAAATGACAGCAGAAGAAATAAAAGAATTTAGAAATGCTAAAAAATCAAAAGAGGCTCAATATTTCTATGAAGATGAAAGATATAATCCAAATAATAGAGTTGATTTTTGAAATTGAAATATATTATACACAACTGACAGATTGATTAGGGAAAATCATAAATTATATTGATATTGAATATGATGATATCATGAACGAATAATTTGATATATTAAAATTTGAGGAGAATATAAATTAAGAATGTTTTATAAATCAAAATCAGAGTGAATACGGAGGGCTTGTCCATGAGAAAGAAATAAATGAGGATATTCAAAATGAGAAACGATAGATAATTACCAGTATGAAACAACAACCAAGGTTGTTCCAATATTATGAGATATTTTTGATAATTATGGTATTAATCAGTGTCTTAAAAGCCCATTTGAAGACCCGATTGATAAAAGTGAAGATTTATGAAAACTATTGTTAGAAGAAGATTTGAAAAAAGAAATAAAAGTAGATACATTATTTAATTCAAAAGAATTAATGGACTATTTAATTTACAGACTTTGAACACTAAGTTTAAATAACAAAGTGAAGGAAAACGAAAAATCTAAAATATCAAATTTAATTAAATATTATCAAAAATTAGAGGATAGTAATTCTGTATTGCCGTCCACATGAAAAATAATGCATGACGAGCTAAAATGAAATAAAGAACCTATATCATTTGAAGTAACTAAATGAATTTTTGATAAATTAGTTCCTGTGTGATTAAATTATAGTGAAATGTATAAAGTAGAATGAGAGAATTATAAATATAATCATATAGATTTTTGAGAAATTAACATAAATGTATATGAAACGACGCGAAATTGAAAAAAAATAAAAATACATTTTTGATCAGTAAAAAATAATCATCCAGAAAAGATATGGATTGATAATATAACATATTCTGATGATGAAGTAAGTAGTTTTTGAATATATAAGAATCCAATAAATGCTGCACCTTTAGTTGGAAAACCGGCGGACTATGAAGATCAAAGCCCAAGTTTTTGAGACAGAAGAATGGATTATAAATTACCAAGTTGAAATATGGATGTTAGAGATATTTATCAAGACAATCCAATAATCATACACTACAAAAAATTGGAAGGTTTATTATAAAAAATTTTTTAATATTTTTACAAAATCATGCAACTCAAAAATTCAGTAAACAAAAGAGAAACTTCAAAATGAATTCCTCTAATCAATCATCGAAAATTGTGAAAATGTGTAATTTTAGTTAAGGAAAAAGTAAATTGAAAATATGGATTACTATGATGATGAATAGATCCAGGTGAGTGAAAAGTTCAGGCTCTTAAAAGAGAATTAAGAGAAGAAATCTGATCATGATATAGAATTGAGAAGATGAAAGATTTAGTAAGATTCGAAACAAGTTCTCAGATTCATAATGTATTCACATTAAAATTATGATGAGAGTTTTATCCTGCTAGAAATGAAATTGCATGATTTGCATTTTATCCTCTCGAAGATAAGTATTCAAAAGAAAGGGAAGCTATCAGAAAAAATATGGAACCTTATGCTAAAATGGCATTAAATGAATTTAGGCATAATCATAATCGAAGAAGTTACGAAGTTAGTTCCCCAAGAATTGAATGAAAATATTTTGATCAATTTCATAGAGAATTGGATGCCCTAAAACAACAAATTACAAAATAAAAAGGCTAGAAAATAACTAGCCTTTTTTTGATTAATTCTAAATTTCCCATGATTTGTTTTGCTTCATCGCACTTTTTCTCAAATTCATTTATCTTAATTGATAGCCAACCAATTCCCATTTCTTCCTTCCAGACGAGTTGCTTGCATTCATCCGAAGTGAATTTTTTTGAGCCTTGTGTAAGAAATTCATTCTTAATCTTTTCACATTCCAATTTCATATCAGAATAAAATTCTAAATCTCGCTTTGTGAGTAGAACTTTATCTCTAATTGTAGATTTGATGACATTTCTACGAACTAAGAGAAAAGATTCAGGGACAATTAGTACAGCGGCTACGCAACCGAAAATTTCAGTCACCTTATCACTACCAGAGTATAAAAACACGATGAACAGTGCTGCTAAGCAAACAAATTCAAACACGCTAAATATCTTTCGTAAACGAAGATATTTTTGAAGTTCTAATTCTAAATTTTTCATTACTTCCATAACTTTCAGCTTTTATTTTATTTTACATTAATTTTGTTTTTAATAAGTATTTCAGATACTTAATCCCTAGTAATCATTTTTACAAAAATTTCTGTAGGCACTTCTACATTTCAAATAGCTTTCATTCTTTTCTTTCACTCCTTTTGTTTTTGAAGGAGCTTTCTTTTTCTGGAAACATCTCAACCATAACATTTAGCCAAAACATCTTTTTTCATAGCTGAAATCGTTTCACGAGCAATTATTTTTGTTCCAAGTCCTGCCTGAATAGGTATAGCAAAAAGCTGTCTCGGAATCAGAGTTTTTAGCTTCTCTACAGCATCACGTCAAAGATAATAAGCTTTATCTCTATGAACAACCCAAGTCAAAGCCTCTACTCTTTCATTATTTATAAATATATCCAACTTAACCAAATCCGACTGTTCATATCACTTAAATTCATAGTTCATGGTTGCATATCACTTTGTAGCAGATTTTAACCTATCATAAAAATCAATAATAATTTCTCACATTGGCAAATTATAATGCCAAACTACACGGCTTTCATCCAAATACTCCATAGATTTTAAATTTCATCTATATTCCTGAGACAAAGCCATCACATTTCAAGCATATTCTTTCGGTCAAACAATTTCAACTTCTGCAATAGGTTCAAAAATTTTATCAATCATTCACTGATCAATCATTTCAGATCATGATTTAACCACAATCCATGGTTGGAATTCTTTCGCAAGTTTCGCCCAAAAAGTTTCTTCTTGCATTACAGAAGTAATTCACTGATTATCTTCTAAGCGCTGTTTTTGACGGTGTGTAAGTTTAATTCAGATTTCTTTCAAAACATATTGGTATAAACCAGATTGAACCAGACTTTTCAAATTTGCTCAAGTTTTGATTTGTGGGATATTCAGATTTTTAGATTTTACTAAATATAACACAGTTGGAATAGTAAAAATTGTATCTAGTCCATATTCTCTCCAAAGTCTCTCTTTGATAATATCCATATGAAGCATTCCCAAAAAACCACAGCGGAACCCTAATCCTAATGCTCAAGAATCCTCCATTTCATACTCGATTGCGCTATCATTCAACGAAAGCTTTTCTAGACTATCTTTCAATTTATCATATTCAGTAGAATCGATAGGATAGACTCACGCATAAACGAAAGGAGTCATTTTCTTAAATCCAGGAATGATATAATCCTGAAACAAATTTACATTTTTTTCTTCACTATCAGATTTTTGTAATTCTATTTTTTGTAGCTCTTGTTTTAAAGATCCGTAACCACTTACCATTGTATCTCAAATCTTTACATCTCTAACTGATTTTTCTCAAGTCATAATATATCAAATCTGACCTTCAGACAACTGAGTATCAGTTTTATAATCAGGCTGAAAATATCCAACTTCAGTTGGAGTAAATTCTGTTTGAGAGTGGATTAGATAAACTGGATTTCACGCTTTAAAACATCAATCTACTACCTTCACGTAAGCCAATACTCATTTATATGAATCAAAAACTGAATCAAAAATCAATGCTCTTGATAGAGATTTTTCGTTTATATTATTTCAATTCAATTTAACCATGTGCATTTCTAAATTTAAACTAAACATAATTATAAAAATTGGTTATTATATTTCAATTATAAATAAAAATCGCGCCAAAATATTTTAAGCACGATTCAAATGATAGGATTTTACTGACTAATAAGTCGATGATACTCCGCCTTGATTGTTTCAATATTCATGAAACCAGTATCAAAGCTACCTAGGTCTGCAGTCGGTGCAAATTTTTTTAATGAATACATAAGTTTTATACAAAGTGCACGTCCACACCCCTTAACATTACCGTTCTCATCAAAAACGGCTTGATAATCATTTTTTAATTCTTCTAATTCTTTCTTTGCCATAGTTCTTTAGTTTTTTTGTTTCACACAAAACTCACTATATACAAATGTATATATAAAGTCAATACTTGAATTTTTATTTAATAGTAATACTTGGCTCCATCATATAATTTGGAGCTATAGATTTTAATACTTTTAATTCAAATTCATCGATAGAAATCCACTTTCACTCAGCTGTTTTATCATCAATCAAATAAATATCTGTTCAATTAAGCAAAGTATGATATTTTAAATATCCATTCATCCACTCAGGATAATATTCCTTATCTTCCACATCTTCAACAAACACATTTTCAATATTGTTCATTTCATCCAAATCTTTCAACTCATTAAATGAATATTGTCAGATTTTTTCATTTTCTTCAAAATTTCGCAGTCGAATATTTCTTTTTTGTCAGATATAAATTACTCAATATTTAGGTAAAAATCACTTTTCATAAGCTCTTTTATATAAATCAATTTTTGAAATATTATAAAAATTAATCTGATTCTCTAATAATGTATTTAGTATATTCAGGCACAAGGTCCCGACTCTCAGATTAGTAAATCCACCAGGTCAATTTAAAACAATCACATTGTCAAATCATTTTTCTCTGTAAAGATTTATCAGTTCTTTTCACAATAATTCTTCCACATGGTCACGAGGAATGCTAATTTTATAATTATCCCCAGTATCAATCAGTACTGAATCTATAGATATATTCATAAAAATAGTTTTTCAGTTCATATTCAATTCACGACTAAATTATAAAAACATTTTCTGCAAATCTGGATCTTTAATCATGCTAGGACTCCACATCGGGTCAAAACTTACAATAATATTAACTTCCCAATTTGGAATAATATCCAAAACTGCATTTTTCACCAATTCCATAATCATATCGGCCATTGGACAAGTTGGGGTAGTGAAAGTCATAGTTATGTCACAAATTTGATTTTTTTCTTTTAAATTAACTTCATAAATTAATCCAAGAGTATACATATCAACCAAAGGGAACTCTGGATCGTAAACAGTTTTTAATTTTTCTATTATTTTTTCCTTTAATTCTTTATTCTGATTTTTTCACATTTTTCGAACTATCCATCATCAAGAAATAAAGCAATAATATAAATGCTCACAAAATAATTAATCCTCGCATTTTATTCCAATTTCACATAAGAATCAATATAATATTTATCAACGCATACATTCCAAAAAGAAATGATAATTTATAGCTTTCAGATTCAGGAGAATTCTGAATATTTTTATTTTTAAATGCTTTTTGAATAAACAAAAAGAAGAAAAAGCTGACTCACCGAGCGACCAAAAAACATCAAACTAACAAAATTCAGATTGCTACGAATGGATCCTCAAAAACATTAATTGCAGCATAGTCAACGAATAATATTATTAATCCGACAATTAATTTTATCAAAGATAAATATTTATAAAAATTTGACTGAATCATTATTTTAGGAATTCATAATTAAATTAATTATTTCATATCTACATTTACATCCTCTTCTTCCTTAGTTTTTCTCTCTTCTTCCTTTCTACGTTCTTCTCTAAGTTCATTTAATGAAGGTAAATAGAATGGATTATTTCACCATTCATAGAATTTATAATATATAGCATCCCATATTCACGATCAAATAGCTACCATAACATATGCAACCATAGAAGAGGCAATAATAAGCAAAATGTTAACATCTTTTCACATTGTACTAACAATTACAAGATGAACTACAACTGCTAAAATAGTTCACAAAGTGTTTCACATTAAACTTGAAGCTGAATAGTTTGGTTGAGATAAAAAGTCTATTAAATTTTTTGATATAAATAGCTGGAATATAATTTGGAATCACAACATAGTATATAAAGCAACCATATTATCACTAAACAATAAGTATGGGACAAAGAAGAATATGAAGATAATTAGAGATGAAGTAAAGATTAATCCAGCCATTTTACTGAAACTATAATATCTTTTGCTGAAAAATATATTGTACAATAAGGCTAATGCTAGATTTCATACAAATCCAACAACAAATCCAACAACAGGTAAAAGTACTCAAATAAGAGAATTTACACCATCACCAGATTCTGTTAATCATCAAAGAGCTGATAAAGTAGCAAATAACAACGCAGCTACACAAATTCATACGACTGCACCTAAGAGAATCTTACCAAAAAAAGATCAAGCAGTAACATCACTTGGAGCATTATCAAACATTGAAATATCAGGCTTTTTTAAATTTTTTTGCCCTTGTATAGAGTCTTGTCAAACTTGTGTACTTCCAATTGGAGAAATGTTTCACAAATTTTGGTTTAATTCATTCATTATTAATTAATTAATTATGGTTAAAAGTTATTAATTTACATTCTCAAGCATATTTACAGCAGAAGTATGTGATGATGAGTCTTCTGTAATGTAGGATATTAATTCCACATTATAACCATTTGGTATAAATAATTGACTAACATATACTAAAGGAACCTCATCTATAAATCATTCTGTAATTTTATAATCCACCAGCACTGCATTTACAATTTCTGATTTTTTTTTCAATGTTATTTGAGCCTTTTTTATATCAGACAGAGTCAATCATTGCTTTTCTAAAGTATCCAAATTGTTTTGAGCAAAAGCATTAATTCATAATCATTGATTAAACTTTTCGGCTATTAGAAGAGAATCTCTATATTGTATACCGTCTCATAATTCTTGGTATAGATCAATAATTTCATTTAAATCATCAGTTTTTAATGCAACTTTTCATAAATCTACATCTCAATTATACATTAAACTATATCATGCAACGTTTGTAATGTATTTACCTTCACCATCTCAATCAGATCCGCATCAAACTAAAACAAAACAAACGGATGAAATAGATAATAATGTGGCTAATAATTTTAGATTTTTTAATATATTTCACATATTAAGCAGGTATAATAATATATAATAAAGCAAAAACAATTCATAATATAGAACCTATTAAAAATGACCTAGTTGCTATACGCTCTTTATTTATGTCTTCTTTATATTTTTCATTCCCAACCCAAAATGTCGCTATAAGATATCACATCATTAGACCACAAAACACTAAATATCAGGGTATAAGTATAGTTTTAATTAACTTAAAAACACTTTCATCAAAAAGAACTTCACCTCTTAGATAGACAATTCAAGTTACGATAGTTAAAAAGTAGAAGAATCATCTTAATACTTTGAATAAAGTTCGCATTATGTTTTTACATACAAGTATAAAACTTACGGAAGAAATTGTAGGATTTTTATAAATAAAATCAAGTAAATTCTTATGCTAAAATATCGCCAATTTTTTCATTCAAAAAGTTTTGCAAAGCTGGTAATTCATTCAGATCTGGATAGTGTTTCAAAATCCATCTAGCTCATTCCTGAACTTTTTCCAAGAACTTTAAGTCTGATAATATTTCAATTGGAATATCAGACTGTCATGATTGCATAGTTCCAAGGATTTCTCCAGAACCACGATTTTTCAAATCATATTCAGCTAATTTAAATCAATCTGAAACTTCTTCCATAATTTTCAATCTTTTGTAAGAATCTCAGGATTTCTTTTCAGTTTCTAAGAAACAATAAGATTTTAATTCTGATCTTCAAATTCTTCATCTTAATTGATGCAACTGAGATAATCAAAATCTTTCAGCATTTTTTATTACCATTACAGTAGCTTCTGGAATATCTACTCACACCTCAATTACAGTAGTGGAAACTAATATTTTAGCTTTTCATTCTTTAAATTTTTGCATAACTTTATCTTTTTCTTTTGATGATAATCTTCAATGCAATAACGCTATTTCATCATTTGGTAATTCTTCAAACAATCCACAGATTTCTGCATGAGCTGTTACAGCAGACTGCA
Source organism: Patescibacteria group bacterium UBA3291 (assembly GCA_002361595.1). Classification (GTDB taxonomy): domain Bacteria; phylum Patescibacteriota; class Gracilibacteria; order Absconditabacterales; family Absconditicoccaceae; genus UBA3291. The sequence goes on from DETJ01000055.1 coordinate 28,386, forward strand.
CTTCTTCCATTTTTTCAGAATCTTCAATTAGTGGCGTAACTATAAAAACTCTCTGTCACTGACCGATTTTTTGCAATATCCATGGTTTTAATTTCAACCATTCATTGGCAGAAATAACTTTAGTATCGATTTTTTGTCTTCACTCAGGCAATTGATCAATGATACTCACATCGAATTCTCCAAAGAAAGCCAAAGCCATAGAACGAGGAATCGGAGTCGCAGTCATTTGTAAAATATGAGGGGAGTTGAATTTCTTAAATACTGCTCTCTGTTTTACTCCAAATTTATGCTGTTCATC
>DETJ01000055.1:28767-46325 GCA_002361595.1 Patescibacteria group bacterium UBA3291
TGTGTAGTGACTAAAACATCAATCTTTCATTCTTTTAAATCAGATTTTATTTTAGTTTTTTCTCATTTTGTTAGAGAACCAGTTAATAACTCAACACGAAGTCATAATGGCAACAAGAATTTAGCCAAAGTCTTAAAATGCTGATTAGCTAACACTTCCAAAGGAGCGAGAAGAACAGACTGACCATGAAATTGTTTCCAAATATATCGCATTGCTATTGTAGCCACAATAGTTTTTCAACTACCCACATCTCATTGAAGTAGGCGGAGCATAGGACTATTTCTATGAAAATCTTCTAGAATCTGGATTATAACTTTTTTCTGAGCTACTGTTAACTGGAATGGTAATAAATCCGTTATTGGCTTCAAAATCTCTCGATGTGGATTCTCATTTACAGGTAAATCATCAATAGTTCACTGATAATTCAATTTATTCTGCAAAGAAAAAATCTGAATTCTTAGTAATCTATCAAAAAATAATCTATATAACGCCTTATTTTTCAATTCTTCACTATCAGGATAATGCAGATTTTTAATAGTATTTTTTACATCCAAAAGTTGAAATTCTTTCACAAATTCATCAGGTAAATATTCGCTAAAAATCTGATCTATTTTTCAGAGATTATTCCAAACCTTTTGAGCGAACCATCATGGCTTAATTCATAGCATTTCAGAATATATCGGAAATATCCTACCAGAATTATATGAAGTATCTCCATCTTCACTTTCTTCTTCAGGAGCAACAGTAGGTATTACGTCTGGGTGTGAAAAAGTAAGTTTTCCATATTTCATCTGAGGCTTTCAGACTATTATATACCAGCAATTCTCAGCCAATTTGGAAGATAAAAAACCTGAATTAAAAATACTGATATGACCAGTATTTCAATGGACATCCTGAAATGTGATATCATAAATTGTCTTTCAGTGAACAAAAACTCTAGTTTTTTTGGTGATAACTCATTTCGTAGCTGCTACTCATTTTGCATCAAATATTAATGAATCAAGTGGAGCAATTTTAGATCTGTCTTCATAAGTCCTAGGAAAATAATTGAAAAAATCTTTCATGGTAGTAATTCCATTCTGGGCAAGTATTTGAACATATCTAGGTGTAGTTTTTAGTTCATCTTTAAGAGACATCCAAATTTCGATAGATATACAAAATACAAATTCAGAATATTCTTTTCTTTGTTTGTTTCAAGTAAAGAAAATGCTAGGTAATCAGTATTATTTTTTATTAATATTGCTTTTTTAGTCGATTTTTATATACTGAAACCTATAAACAAAAAATGAATGGTTAAATTTTAATTATTAGTGCAGAAAATGTTTAGTGTCTTTGCAGTGTCTACGTTTACACCATTCCTTGCGTTTTCGACTTTACCGGTGGAAGAATTTCAGCCAAAAGTTTTGACAGAGGTTAAGCAAGAGAGTATTACACACAACTGATATGCTTCAGATTCCGTTATTCAAGATTATGTTAGTTATGCATATGATATTTGAGGAATTGATTTTGTTAAATTAATAGAATGTGAGAATGGTAGATGGGACCCAAAAAGAGTTTCCAAAACTCATGATCACGGGTTATGCCAATTACATTATAGCTACAACAAAAAATTCATAGATTCCAAGGATTTTAATGACCCATATAAACAATTGGATTATTGTTATGAAAAATACAAGATAAATCCAGATCTTCGATACTGACCAGATAGAAAAATTGATGGTAAAAAATGTTCAGATTATGTGGATGATAGATTTGAAATAACCTAAAACATATTACTTTTGGATGAAATGTGGAAAAGATCTACATTTTTTTTCTTGGATTCAATAGCTATCACGAGCTATATTAGTAATACAATCAGATGGGGATAGGTGTAAATCTATCTCTTTTTTCAAAACTTTTTTAAGAGGCTGTAACCAGTAATATTTACATAAAACAGCTAATTTAGTAATCGGATTTTTTCATTTATATGCAGATACAAAGTTTTTCTTTGTTAGGGGAGTTTTACAGTCTTCAATGAAATACAATTCTGAAGGAAATGGGTAAAAATATCCAAAATCATGGTACATCATCCAAAATTTACATTCAGATTTATTTTCTTTTCTCCATTTTCAGGCAGTTTTTACAACATTAGGACCAAGCCAACGAAGTAATGAATTAAACCAAACTATATCAGGTTTTTGTTTTTCTAGTACTTCCTTTAAATCTCCAGTACTCCAAAAATTAAAAGGAGAAAGTAAAAGTCAGAATCTTTTTTTTCGTTTTCATTTACTTCATGCAGGAAGTGTGCTTCATCGTAGAATCACTTCATGTCATTTGGATTCTAGTAGATTCTTAACGTCATGAATATATGTTTCTATGCCTCATGCTTTATTGATGAAATCACTAATGATTAGTACTTTTTGTTTTTCATTATCTTTAATATTTGCCATTTTTAGGAATCTCTCATATCGAGCGTCTTCTGTATATTCAGGCAACAACTTTTTAATTTTTCACTCTAATTCTTCTTTATCTTTAATTCTCTCTGGATTTGTCTTTTTAGCCAGTTTCTCAACTATAGAAACAATTCTTTGGGCCGTAGTATTTCATTTGGCCAAAAATAAATTGCATTCCTGAAAAATAAAAGGTTCAAGTCATCATTTTTTATATCAAATTACAGGTACTCACCGAGACAATGCATTTAATGCGGATAACCCAAAAGTCTCTAAGAATTCTGACGGCATCAAGCAATAATCAATATTCACCAAATATTTTTTGATTTCATCTAACGGTTTCCAACCAAAAAAATGAACATTCTTATCATGAACTTCAAAAAGCTGAAATTCTAGACTTCATTTTCAGAATATAAAAATCTCAAAATTAACTTTCTTTTTATTTAATTCTTTAATGGCCAAAACTAACTGATCAAATCATTTTTCTTTTTCTAATCTTCAATAGAATAATAGTCAGAGCATCATTAAATAATCAGAATTAAATATATTTTACTTGTAGAAAAAAAATTAATAAAAGCAAGAATAAAAAAAGTCCCCAAAAAATTGACAAATTTAAAATAAATCAATATCATATATGGAGATAGAAAAAATTCACAAATTTTTCTATATTATTCACAATAATGAATAATTATAGTGTTCAATACAAGATAAGGATATATTAAAAATGTATTTTATATCATACTATATATTAAAATGAAAAAAAAATTACTTACCTTATGAGTTGCTTGATTACTTGCATGATCACCAAATGTATATGCGGGAAGCGATACAATAAAAATGGAAACTAAAAAAGATTTAGTTGAAACTGTAACAACAAGTAAACAAAACAAATCAAAAAATTCTGAAACAATTTCTTTCGAAGAGGGTAAGAGACTTTTTGAAAATAAAGATCTTATCGAAACGGTTTTAAATGATGAAGAAGTCCAAGCAGCAATTGAAACATATTGACAAGAAAATATAGAGAAAATTATAAATGAAGTTATTAAGAGCCAAGACACTGAAGGAATTGTCAAAATAGCAATGGAAAATAAAGAAATACAAAAAGCAATTAAAGAATGAAACAAAGAAAAATTCGAGGAACTTATAAGAGAAATCACAAAAGACTATAATAAAGATCCTTTATGGGTATTAGTTCTCAATGCAACTATTTCAATAATTGTACGAGAATTTCGAAAAAAATTTATGAAGAAAGCTTCGGAATAATTACCACTATTAAATAAATTAATTAATGAAAGTTGATGAAGTCCTGCAGCTAGATAAACAATTTCAAGAAAATGTCTGAAAGTGAAATATCGATATTCAAAGTCAGAATTTTTCTACATTTAAAATATTAAAAAATAAATCAAAAATTATAATTTCAGCTCCACATTCGGTGAAACATATGAGACAATGAGAAATACTTCCACAAGATTTACTGACGTGATGACTAGCTCTATACCTCTGAAAAAGATTAAATATCCCAGTAATTTATTCTACATCATATAAAGTATGAGATCCAAATTTTGATGAAAATAAAAATTCTGAATATAAACAAGCGTTAGCAGAATATATCAAAGAGAATAACATCAAATTTTTGATTGATTTACACGGTTGTTGGTCATTTAGAGATTTTTCAATAGAACTTTGAACTTGATGAGAATGAAACTTTAATCTGCTAGGACGTTTAGATATTTTAAATACCATAGAAAAATCACTACATGATAGTCTGAAATCCTATATTCAACATACAGGGAAACCGGTAACCAAGAATACAATATTTTCAGCAAGTAGAGAAACTACAGTCTCAGCTTTTATATCCAAAGAATGTAAAATACCTACAATTCAGATAGAGATTAATAAAGAATTGAGAGACATGAATAATATAAAGAATTTATCATTATTAATTAATTCATTTGAAAATATGATAAAAAAAGTCTGCCAAAATTTGTAAAAAATTTACATATAGGATATAATAAATATATAGTTTTAATTTCTTATACAATAAAAATGGTTAACGAGATTCTAGAAAATTGAGATAAAATTACGTGAAAATGATTAAATACAAAGAATGAGGACTTGACTGAAACATTGGATGAACAAAGATTTAGAGAATATGTTTTGAAAAATTTAATAGAAAAACACATACGAGTTGAATATGGTGTAGAAAAATTTTGATACCAATGAAAAATATTTCGTATTAATTTACCTGCAGTATGAGATTTTTGATGATATAAATTTGAATGTTTTATTTCTGATAAAACACTAGAAGAGTCTTCATATGGAAAAAAATATGAAAATTATTCTTACTCGCACGATGAAATTAAAAATTTTAATGAAGAGATTTGAAAATACATGAAATCTTTGTGAATAAAGAGGTATTGGTACCATGATTTCTCTGATATATTTTACAATTTAGTACGGAAATATAGGTTATTTGATGAACGTAGTGCATTTTGGCTTAAAGATAATGTTTGGTATCTCGATGGCGCTCATAATAGTAAATCTAAACAACGTAGCAAAAATGGTCCATATCAATATAGTTGACGTCTATTATTAAAATTATCTTAAAAAATAGATATTAGTAAAAATATAAATCATAAAAATTTTATCCAACCATCCTTGAATTTAATAATTGAATAACTATTATCTAAATCAGATTTTAGTTATTCTTTTTTTGAATTATGAAAATTGGAATAGTTTGATTACCTAATGTCTGAAAATCTACACTTTTTAATGCATTGACTAAATCATACGCAGCTCCTGCAGAGAATTTTCCATTCTGTACCATAGATCCGAATGTGTGAATAGTAGACGTGAAAGATCCTAGAATAGATGTATTGGCAGAAATGTCTCATAGTCAGAAAAAAGTTTATGCAGCTACTGAATTTGTAGATATTGCATGACTGGTAAAATGAGCTTCAAAAGGGGAGTGACTTGGAAATAAGTTTTTGGCAAACATTCGTGAAACTGACGCAATAGTTCAAGTTTTACGTTATTTCAAAGATCCAGATGTGGTTCATGTAGAATGAACTATTGATCCAATTAGAGATGTAGAAATCATAAATACTGAACTTATTTTTGCAGATTTAGAGCATATTGAAAGAATTTTACCAACATTACAGAAAAAAGTAAAAGCTTCAAATTGTACGAAAGATGAGAAGAAACAGTGTGAAATCTTGGAAGTAATTTACCAAACTTTGATGGATTGAAAATTGGCTCATACAGTTCGTGACCAGTTTTCTGCTGAAGATTTAAAAGTTTTGAGGTCATATAATTTCCTTACACTTAAACCATTCATCTATGCTCTGAACGTTTCACAAGATGATTTGGTAAATGCAGACGCAATAAAGTCTGAATATAGTGAAAAATTACATGCTCCAGTAGCTGTAGTTTGCGTAAAAATAGAGGAAGAAATGATGGATATGTCCACGGAGGAAAAACAAGAATTTATGGCAGAGATGCTAGAAACACAAGCTTCAAATATTCCAACTCTCGATGATTTGATTTGATTGGCGTTCAATACACTTTGATTAATGTATTACTTTACTACATGAGAAAAAGAAACAAAAGCCTGGACTATCCCACAGTGATCTACAGCTCCTCAAGCAGCATGAGCTATCCATTCAGATTTTGAGAGATGATTTATTAAAGCTGAAGTAGTTTGATATAATGATTTAGTAGAATGTGGTTCATGGGCTAAGGCTAGAGAGAAATGATTGTTACGTTTAGAATGAAAAAGTTATATAGTTCAAGACGGAGACGTAATGATATTTAAGTTCAATGTGTAAAATAGTTTAAATAAAAAATTCTGCTAAAAATTATGCAGGATTTTTTGTAACAATAATTAAACACCAAAAACTAAAAAAAGGAAGAAGAAAATATGAAAATTTATCCTCAAAATTCGCGTTTTACTAGAAAAAATATATAATTAAAATTGTATTTAGTTGAAATTCTACAAATTAAAATGAATAAAAAAATGGTTAAAATTTTATGAATTAAGTCAATTGTAATATTAATCTGACTTGTTTCCTTTTTGTCTCCATTTGTATATGCTACATGAGAGGTTAGTTTATCTAAAATAAAGGATTCCATCATGCTAAGTAATGATGAAAATTCGACAATAAACTCAGCAATTGAAAGAGTAGCTAAGCTTCAAACAGATATCGAGACAATTACGGAAGAACTATTCAAACTAGATGAGGAAGAGATGTCTAAGAATCCACAGATGAGCTCAAGTTATAGACAAGCGAGAACTGAAATCGTTAGAGTTATTTCTAGTATTAGGTGAGCTAATGAAAAACTTTCATCAGCACTAAAAAAACTAACTGAATACCAAAAACAAATGAAAGAATTTCTTAAACAATTAAGAGATGCTCAAGTTTCTGCACAAAAAGCTAAAGAATACCTTAATGATTATTTTACATTATTATACAAAACTCAATTAAAAATTTATGATCAAGATTGAGATAAAATTGATGATATTAGATTATTTGTAAATTCTGACAACTTTAATGAAACTTTTATTTGAAATGATTTGCTATCTGCTATGACAGTTCAATTGTGAGAATTAATTGAAAAGTCTACACAAGAGGAGGAAAAAAAGACAAGTTTACTAATAAAACTATGAAGCTTGAAAATCGCTGCACAGGAAAGTATAGAAACTTATCGCGATGAAATTGAAAGATTGGAACAAAAAAAACAATATTTAATTAGCTTCATAAATCTATACAGACAAAAATCCGATACTAAATTTGATTCTATATTATCAAGTAAAGAGGATGTAAATATGATGGTTCTAACTTTTATTAATGATATAGTTAAGAAAAATTATAGAGCTAGCGATAATATTCCAGATAATATCAAGAAGATGCTTGAAAGTCCTGATAGTAGCGATGATGATGCAGCACCAATCGCATGGCCAATTTATCCAATTGAAAATATTACTCGTTATTTTAATGATGCTAATTTCGAAAAGGAAAATTGATTTAAACATCAATTTATACAGATTCAGGCAGCTCAATGAACTCCAGTTTATGCTGCAAGAGACTGAGTAGTTTACTATATTTCCAATTCTATTGATGGAATCTCATGGATTTTGATTATTCATAAAGAATGATATGTAACATTATATGAATATATGAACCAAATTATTGTTAAACCATGAGATATCGTTCAACGTGGACAAATAATTTGATATAGTGGTTGAGAACCTGGAACAATGTGAGCATGATTTGCATCAGAATGAGAAAATTTAACGTTCTGAGTCTATAAAGACTGAGTTGCTGTTGATCCTCTAACTATATTAGATCTTAGTGTAGTAACAGATTGGCAAAATACATTACCTGAAGATTATAGAATAAAATATCTCAATGATCAACTGGTTAGACCTATCGATGTGTCAGAATTAAAACTTATTGAGTGAAAAACGGTGGATGAAAGAGCTCAAAAATTATTAAATTGATATGGAGTTGGAGTTTATAAAGAATTAGATTTCTGGAATTCTGTAGTGGAATGAACAAATATTGATAGAGATGTGGTTATCTGTATCGGAGTAGCGGAATCTACCCTTTGAAAATATCTCACAACGAGCAACAATATTTGAAACGTAGGAAATAACGATAGATGAGATAGAGTGGCTTACGATACACCTTATGCCTGAGCAAGATTAATTGCACTTACATTGAATAATCAGCATTTATGAAAATATAACACAATTAATCAATTATCAAGATATTGAAATCCTGACTGAAAAATTTATGCATCTAGCCCAATCAATTGGCAGACTAACGTAATGAAATGTCTTTCAAAGATTAAATGATATACAGTTCCCGAAGATTTCCCATTCAGAACATGACCCAACCCGAATTTAGAATAATATAAAATTAAAGAAGCTTATCGTTATTGATAAGCTTTTTTCATCTGTAAAAAAAAAGTCTTCAATTATTTGACTTTTTATAGAAAATATATATAATATGGATGTTATTTTTATAATCTAATTTTAATAACCATGGAAACAATTGATAAAAAAATATGATGAAAAATTAGAAAGTCATCATATTTAGAAAAATGAATATCAAAAAAATTAGCAGTAAACATTAACGCTGAGTCTAAAAAATCTGAGGGTACTAGACTTTATAATACAATAAATGACTTTTTTGCCAATGAGTGTTATAAAATGTGTTATGAATATGGAAAATCTAATAACAATTATCATTACTGGGAAACTTATAATGAAAATGAACTCGCAGAATATATTTTGAATTTATACAAAAAATTCCAATCAAATGCAAGAAAAAGTAAATTTAACCTAACTGATGATGAAGCTAATGGAACCATTAATAGATTTGTAAAAAGATTTTGTAAAACAAGAGCTCAGAAAATGGAAGACAACACACGATGAGAATATATTACTTTTCAATGAGAAAGATATTGAGCAGAAAAAAAATGAAATAAGGATGCAATAATTGATTCAATAGATAGAGAAAATCACGAAAGTGGAGATTTTAATGAAGATGTTGATATTGATGATATAATAAAACAAGAATTATAATTCATAGTATAATAAAAGCTGACTTTAAATGCCAGCTTTTTTTACATATCTTTAATTGCTACTCATTCGCAACTTGTTTAATATCTACTCCGATATTATTTAGCTTTTCAATAATATTATCGTATCATCTTTCAATGATTGCTTCGTTTGTGATATGAGTAGTTCACTCGGCTATAATTCAAGCAAGAACCATAGCACTTCATCATCTCAAGTCTGTACTAGAAACATAAGATCATTTCAACTTAGTCTTTCAAAGAATTAAAGCTTCATGCGGATTTAAAATTTCAATCTTCGCACCAAAGTTTTCAAGTTCAGCTAAATATCCAAACCTTCATTCGTATAAAGTTTCAAATATTTTTGTAATTCCATTACATTGAGTAAATAGAGTTCCAAAGATAGATTGCAAATCACTAGGGAATCATGGGAAAATTCTGATTTCTAATCTTTTTAACGCTTTATAATTTTCTTTATTATAAGAATCTACTTTGATAGTATGCTTATCTAAAATGCGAAAATTAATTCAAATCTGCTCAGCGATATTGTACATAGCAGAAAGATCATCCACATCCATATTAGTGATAGTTAATTCAGATTGGTCAGCACAAGCTCAAATTGTAAAATATGTACCAGCTTCAATATAATCACTCACAATACTAAATGTAGGATCTTTAACTTGCATTTTTTTAACTGGCTTTATAGTCACTGTATGATCAATTCCCATAGTAATATCTGCTCATGCATTATTCAAGAATGCAATCGTATTTTTTACGTGAGGTTCAGTAGCTACTTGATAGATAGTGATTTCATAATCTACATCCTTACAAAAAGCGAGATAAGTAATCAAAGCTTCAGCCGCAGTTACAGAAAATTGTTGCAACATTATATTTCTCTTTGGCTTTCAAGTAACTTCATAAACCTTAAAATTTTCTTCATAAGTAATAGAGATTCAGGCTTTTATAAGTGCATTATCAAATGTATCCAAAGGTCTTTTACCAATATTACAACCTCCGCTTCCAACAAACTTAACTTTTCAATATTTAACCAATCCTAAAGGAATAAGCAAAATTGATGCACGGAATTTTTTTGCTAAATCATTTGTAAGATCGAAGTAATCTTTAGAAGTTTTAAGAGCTGTAATAGCTAATGCTTCCATATTTCTAATATCTGAAATATTAGGTTTATTTAATAATTCAACTGGAAAATCTAATAAATAATTAGCAGCAACGACTGGTAAAGCTGCATTTTTTGATCATGAAATTTTAACTTCTCATTTTAGATTAGGGGAATAAGAAAGTTGGAACATTTCTTCAAAATATAGAATAAAATTAGTTTTTTACTTATTTATTTTCTATTTTTTCAGCCACAGAAAGTAGAAGACCTTCTTGCCATTTTCATCACATAAGTTGGAATCATACAGGCATTTTATCTCATCTATCCTCCACAGTTCACATAGGAATAGATATTGCAGGTAATCATGCTAAATTAGCAGGAACTGTATACAAATCTTCAAGGTACATTAACAATGAATTGCTAGATTTTTCTCCAAATTTTCCTGCAGGAGTAGGAGTGGTTGGAGTAACAACAGCATGGTAATTTTTGAAGAACTTAGTAAATTCTGATTGTAAAACTTTCCTTGCCTTATATCCACGGAGATAATATTTTTCATAGTTCTCCTTGGTAACTACATAGTTTCAAAGTAAAATTCTCTTTTTCACTTCATTTCCAAATCATTCCATTCTGATTTTTGTATAATATTCATGCAAATCTTTGATTCATTTCATATCTTCCTGTAGTCCATAACGAATTCCATCAAAACGACCAAGGTTACTTGTTACTTCGGCAGAAATTAGCATGTAATATATTGCTCCAACATACTTTAATAACGGCAAATCTACGTAATCTACAGTATATCAATGAGATTTTAATTCTTCAATTTTAGCCAAGAATAACTCTTTTACTCTAGGATCTAAGGCCTCGTTAATTGCTTCATTTGGAACAGCAATCTTTATATCGCTTTCTTTCAAATTCAAATCATTAAAGTCTTTTTTATCGGCTTTTTTATTTGATTGACTATCATTTTCATCATATCCACAGATTGCATCGATCATAATCCTAGCATCTTCTACAGTTTTAGTCAAAACTCAAACCTGATCAAAGGATGAAGCCATTGACTGAACTCCATATCTAGAAACTCTTCCATATGTAGGTTTCAAACCAACTATTCCACATAAAGCGGCAGGCTGACGAATAGAACCTCAAGTATCAGTTCATAATCCAGCTATACATTGATCTCAAGCAACTGCAGCTGCACTTCATCAGCTTGAACCTCAAGGAATACGGTCAGTTCAATTTGGATTTTTAGTATTTCAAAAAGCTGAATATTCAGTCGAAGATCACATAGCAAATTCATCCATATTTGCTTTTCAAATCATTAATCATCACTTCTTTTCAAGATTTGTGAAACAAGTCGCAGAATATGGAGCCACATAATTTTCAAGCATTTTGGAACCACATGAAGAAATGTATCATTTAGTCATGATATTATCTTTGATGGCAATTGGTGCTCAATGCAAAGGTAAATCTTTAAAATTATTCATATTTTTTTCTACATAGTCTGGATGTAGTCTAACATATGCATGCAAATTATCTGAGTCTTTTGTAGCCTTATCTAAATATGAATTTATCACTTCATTAGCATTAATTTCTCATTTTTCTACTCACTCGATATATGATTTAAGCGTAAGATTTTCCATAAGTTCAAAATAAATATAAATCTGATTTTTTGATACTGATTTTAATCAGAAAATAAAGAGAAAAACAAAAAAACAAGTCCTACGAATTACGTAAGACTTGTTCTTGAAACGATGCTTTAGTTCTTCTTCATTACACGCATCATGTTACGCTTAGAAGCACTGCGCCTAATATCAGCCTTTGCCATCGCCTCCTTTGTGTAGCCTTTCTTCTGGATTCCTATAAAACCAGGGGCAGAAAATTTACTATATTTCATTCTATTTTAGCTAGATGGAAACATTTCCATTTTCCCTACCTATTTTGGGGATCTAAAAACTAGCTAAATATAATATATTAATTTTCTATAAATTGTCAAGAATAAAAACTAGATAGGAAATTCCTACCTAGTTTTTTAAAAGATGGTCTACATCAGATACGCTTTGAAAAGTTTTCTTTTTCCTCAATTCGTGAGACTCCGAATAGAAGACAATCCACTATCGAAGGAAGAATTGAACTTGAAGAACCCCACTGAACTTTTCCGAAAGAAAGGTCAGTTGTACAGATGAATGAATTCAAACTTTTTGAGTAGACAATGTCTAAAGACCTTCCACTCTTAATAAAAACATCAAATGCATCATAAGGCAATGGATACGCACCAGTGAGATAGTGAGTATGCTTTGCATTTTCACCACCGTATTGCTCTTCATAACTCAATCCAAAATCTTCTTCAGCATGAGCTAGCGCTCCTGGAAAATATGGATGCTCTCCATAAGTGACATCATTATTATCGTTTTTTACAACGACAACTCGCAATCCGCCACCTGAGAGGAAACAGTGCATTTTTGCACCATCTTTTAATGCTCTTTCTATATTAGGATAAGAGCTCAAATAATTAATGTAATTTTCTTCCATAAAAAATTTTTTTAGTTGATTTTATTTTTTTGTTGTTCTTTCAATGTAATTATTTCAATATAAATTTCAATAGATATTAAAAATATAATATTAATAATTAAATTTCAAAAAAGTCGCCAAGAAAACTCAGCGACAATTAGAATAAAAACTCGATGGTCTAATCCCTTAAAAAAGTTGCTATAAAGCCTTTAGTCTTATTAGAATCATCTGAATGGATAGGTTCAACCATTTTAAAATCCAATTGCTTGTGGCTATTAACAAACATTGTGAGTAACCTAGGGAAGTCGTTGCTAGGACATCTAAATTCAACCAGAACATCATCTTCACCAGTATCGGTTATAGTCTGTTCTGCACTAATTCCATCAGTAACGACTAAATAATTGTGTTTCCATAGTAGCCCCTTACAATAAGGAGCCGTTACACACATTGTTCCAATTACCACTGCGATGGCAAGAATCTTTAAAGCTTCAATAGACCATCTTTTCACTTTTTCTTTCATTTGTTTTTTTCCTTTCTTTTTTTGTTGTTTTTTATTAAGTTAACGTGTCTAAAATTAATCATTTGAAGTCTAAAATCAACACTAGAATGAAATAATGTTATATAATTGAAGCCTTAAATAAATTCTCATCCTCAATCCCACCAGAACAATTTATTTGAAAATCTGAATATTTTCACTTATCATTCAGTAAACTAGCGATTTCACTTTCTACATCTGTAGGAGAGTCAATAACTATTTTCTCCGATGATGAGGAATTTGACCAAAAATAAGTCTTATCTCATGTAGCCAATACGTAATCTTGATTCTCTACATCTGAATAAAATCTATTTCAATCTGCCATAAATCTTCAATATACAGTCTCTCAATTATCATCATAGCTATAATCACAGCTGACAGCTCAATCATTCTCTAAAATTTCCATAACTTCTTGTAAATAACCATTGTCTCATTCGACAGTAAAAGCACTACTTTCACATTCTCACATGGTATAACTTTCAACTGTTTCAGACTGACAAGCTACACAACTATTTCAATAAGTTCTGGAATCTGAGCCACAAACTGGTTCATATTGCATAGTACAGATGTCCGCATTTTTCTGTTCAGGAGTACAAATTATAAACTTTGAATCAGTCTCACATTCTCAGAATGTGTAAGTTTCTACCAATGGCTCTACACAAGCATAGCAGTCATTTACATAAGTTTTTCAGTCGTTTGCACATACTGGGGCATGTATGCTATCATCACATGCTAATTCAGGATTCTTCTGTTCAAAATCAGAATCTTTATATAATGGAGAACAACCATGAACATCAGTCTCAGCAGGAGCATCTATCATTTCACATTTATAATCATTACATACAGCTTTATTCATAGACAAACAACTATATACACAACGTTCATCTCATAAATGATTTACAAAATTCGTAACTATATTTGAAGCTATATCTATATATTTAACATTCATTGGAATATAACATCATAATGGACATTCTCATATAAAATATCAACAATCTGAATCTGATTCACAGTAATTATATCACTCAAATAAATTTTTGATTCCATCAGCATTTGGATATTTTTTAACCTCCAATTTTTCTACACTTTTCACATTGTAATAATGGTTTCCTGCTGCTCAATCCAAAAATTCTACTACTCACTTAAAATTTACTTCATTTCACGGTAAATAATCAAACTCATTTTCAAAATATTTTTCCCAGACTCATTGATTCAAAAATATATGGTCAGAATGATCCTCAAAATATCACTTCAAAACTAAAGTTCAATCTTTAACAGTTGATTCAAAACTAATTTCAGGTCAAACTCATGCAATAATTAAATTTTCAGCATAAATACTCTCTCATTCTCATAAATGTTGATTTCCACATCAGGCGAAGAAAAAACATGATAGTATCAATCATAATAAACTTATTTTTTTCATCTTAAGAATATAAATAAAATAAAAATACTATATATATAACGAATAAATCTCGAAAATGTCCCTAATATTTTACAGCAATTGCGTAACTGCTATAAATAAATCAAGAGACTCAGAATTTCCATTCTTTTAAGACATACTTATAAGGAATTTCCAAAGTTCACTGTTTTCAAGGAACCCTTTTTGTATTTGAGTCATATACATAGAATATTTTCTTCTTTTCATTATATCACCAGAGAGTAACATAATGCCAATGTGTCAATGCCTTTCATCGATGAAATCGTTTCTTTTTAGTTTGTCAATTGGCTATTAAAAGTATAATAGGACCATTTTTTAAATTTTGTTTCAGTAAAAATAATCTTTCACCATCACTTAATTTTCTACCATTTAATATAGAATATTTTAAATCATACTTTTTTAAAACTTTTTTCATTCACCAAGGTGTCATTAGATATGTATTTCTAGACCACCAATCTGACGAATAATCTTCAATATTTTTAATTTTTTTCCTTTTTCATTCAATTACAGCCTTCAACGAATAATGAGCACATCATCAAATTTTTCTCTCCCTCAAAGGGAATCACTCTGGAGGAATACTATCTACAAAAAATATTCCATCTCAATTAGATCATTCTCTATTTTTTGATGGAGCCTTCGAAAACAAAGAGAGCAAAGAATCTTTAATAGACATATTCAATAGAGTGAATTTAAACTATTGAAATCTTCAAATCTCATATCGTATTATCTTCCACTTGCTTTACCTTAATAACCAATTTTCTCTCTGGAAGAATTTTTTCCTCATCCTTCTTTAAAAATCAAATTTCATCATCATTTGTGTTTTTTAATGGAATTTCAATTTCTTCTCACTCACTAGGAAAATCTTCTAATAGAGAAGTTATCAAATAACTAAATGTTTCTCAATCATATTCCTCTTCTTCCAATCAAAGATCTTCAAAAGTTAATTTACTTTCTTCCAAAAATTCATCAATCCTAACAAATGGAGACACATTCCAAGAGTTCTTTCAGACTTTTCTAATAGGATTAATTTCCACATCATTTTCATCCTGTATATTACCAAATATTTCCTCAATTATATCTTCAAGTGATATAATTCCATCCACTCAACCATACTCATCCATTACCAAAGCAATATGTTTATGGGAAGTCTTAAATTTATCCATTGCCACATCAATCGGAGTAGGAGAAGGAATCTTATGAATTGGATACAAAACTAAGTCCTTTAATTGTGCATCTCATCCATATTTTTTGGATAGATTCAATAGTTCTTTTAAAGTTACAACCCTATCTGCATCATCTATTCATCTATGATAAACTGGAATACGAGTATAATGGAACGTTAAGAATTTTTCTATTGCTTGATCTACAGTTAAGTTATCATGAACTGCACAAATCCTGACTCTTGGAGTCATCGCCTCTCATACTGTAATATCACTGAAATTCAACATCTTCTTTACATTTTCATAAGTGTCCTCTTCAATAGCATCAGATTCTACAGCTCTTTCAATAAAAGCTTCCACTTCTTCCTGAGAAATTTCATTTTCAGTTTCAGATTTTTTATTAATTTTTTTAGTTATCAAACTTAAGCACCAAATTATAGGTGATAAAATCTTAGTAAGATAGAAATAGAAAGGAGCTATTTTTAAAGAGATAGATTCACAATTTTGCTGGGCATAAGTCTTTGGAACAATTTCTCAAAAAATCAAAATCAAAATTGTAACCACGGCGGTAGCAATTCATACAACTAATCATTGATTAAAGTTAATTCATTCAGCTATACCAATAGAAATTGCAGTAGCTAAGGAAGCTGATCCTATATTTACGATATTATTTCATATTAAGATAGCCATTAAAACTTTATCGTTCTCTTTCTTACAGTACTTCAAGTACTTTACTCAGCGTTTATGTTGCTTTGAAAATGTATCTACTTTATGCTGTGGAATAGAAGTTAGGGCAGTTTCACTCCCCGAAAAGAACATAGAAAGCAGAATTAAAATCACGAAACTTATTATCGAAAACGGGTCCATATTATTATTGATATTTAATTATAATCTTAAAAAATACTTTTTAATAAACACAACATGTTAATTATTTAATTGAACATCAAATTTCTTCTAATCTATCTTCTATTTCTTCAAATACTTCTAATTGAGAGTTACACTTTTCATCTAAAGTTTCCTCATCTTCAGTATTCCAAGATTCTTGCATATCTTTAACTTCTTGTCTCAGTTCATCTCTCATTTCATCAGAATAAGTCTCATCATCATCATTTTCTAAAATACAATCCATCAATTCAAAGTATTTATCACAAGATTCTACATTAAATTCAGTTTCTGTAATGTCTATTTTATTACTTCAACATCATGTTAACAAAATTACTAAAGGTAAAGCCAATAAAAATGCTGATTTTTTCATTATCCGTATGTTATACTAAATAAAACACATACATTCTGTATAGAGATTTTATACCTGAATACAAATAATTTTTAGATATTTTTTATTGCATTTTAATCCAATTCAATATCTTTTCTAAATATTCGCGATAAGGTAAAGTTTTTAAAATATTAGTTATTTCTCCAGATACCTCTTTATATTTTTTTTGTTTTATACTATCATCACCACCAATAAAATCAAACGGAACTTTCAGGATTAAGCGTGGATATTTATACCTCGAAACAATAAATTCAATTCATCGACTTTCCATATCAAAAAACATTTCATCATCAATAGCACAAATTTCTTTTTTGAAATCAGGCCCTTCATATATTACATTTTCACTAGAAAAACACGTCTTCAATGGGGCAATTTGTAAAAATGGAGGGATTATCATTTCCTTTTCAGTATGTACATTAATAACTGATGCTACTTGAATTGGTTCAGATTTTTTTTCATTATTTGGATTCCAGTACCCACAAATTCAAATATTCCAAATAAAAGTTGGTTCTG
>DETJ01000053.1 GCA_002361595.1 Patescibacteria group bacterium UBA3291
ATTTCTGACTTCTTTCAAGTGGAGCGGGTGACGGGGCTCGAACCCGCAACAGTCTGCTTGGAAGGCAGGAACTCTAGCCAATTGAGTTACACCCGCATCCCCACTCGAACGAAAAACTTATACTTTTTTTCTCTCCATTTTCAAGAGAAACTTTATTTGGGCGTGGCTGGGTTCGAACCAGCGACCTTTAGGTTTTTCACGCTCAAATAGCCTACCAAAAATCGTAAGTAATCAATTTTCAACTAGCTATATATTTGACTGATGAGATTATAAATAACCAAACATCAATTTCAACCCTTTTTTGAGTGAGCCATTTTATCAAGCCAGAATTACCCCTTTTCAACTACCAACACTCAAAAAAGTTTTAGGGATAGATTTTCAGATACCCCCTTAAACTTTCGGAAATCATAGTTTCACACCACCCCACTATTTTTAAAAGAAAAACCCTGATGAAAACCAGGGTTTATATTCTTTTTTAATTAATTCTAAGCAAATAAATTTTTATGCCTTTCTTCTAAATTAGAAGCTAATACATGGCAATATCATTCAGTAGTACTCAGATTAGAATGTCATAAAAACTCTTGTATCTCTCTAATATTCACTCAAGCTTCTAATAATCTAGTAGCGAATGAATGTCTTAAAGAGTGACATGTAATCCTCTTTCAAATATTAAGTGCATCACTATATTTTTTCATCAATTCACATATAGTAACTTTCTTTAAAGGTCTTCAGAATGTATATCATGAAACATGGGATATAAAGACATAATCAGAATCTTTTCATTTTAATCATGTCCATTCAATTGGCTTTTTCCTTTCTTCTTCATATTCTGCTAACAACTCCTGAACTGAATCAGCAAAGAAAACCCAACGATCTTTATCTCATTTTCATGTAATTCTGGCTTTTCATTTTTTTATATCACTTATCTTTAGAGATAACATTTCTGATAATCTCATTCAAGATGTGTATCATAATCTAACTAATAATTGAGATCTTAAAGCATTAATTCTATACTTTTCGATCTGCGGAATAATATTGTATAATTGTTCAAATTCTTCTTCAGTAAGGACATCCATTATCGGAGACTTAACTCTTTTTTGTTCTATCTTCTGATAATCTATTCCTATATTGAATATTGAATTCATATAACGTAAGAAGCTTTTCACCGCAGTAATCTTTGATTGGATTGTAGAGGGTGAAATAAAAGGTTTAATAGAATAATACATCGATGTATGAGGAGTTTTAGTTTTATTCAACTGAGACATCCAATCTTCTATCATTTTCATAGAAATATCTTCATCTCTAAGATTTGATACTCAGAGTCTATCTCTCATAAACTCCATGAACATCCTAAAATCGGCAGTATAATTTTTAATAGTGTATTGTGAATAGCGGTGGTTAACTAATCGAGAAGCCCATCCCGTAACCAAAGTATTTGTGAGTTCCATCTTTAAATAATAATAAGAAATAAATGAACTCGGGCATAGGGCTATTTATGTGCTGCTTAATTATAGGAGTTTGTAAGCCAAATTTCAACGCTTTTTTGTACTTTTTTTCTACAACCTCTTGATTTTGGATTTTTATCCTATACAATATATCTGCACAATAAATGAGGTATTCCTAAACCTCCAAACCTGTACCCGATAGATTTTATCGTGGTTTTTTTCATTTTGGAAGAAATAAAATAAAATCGTTTTAAAACTCTAATCTTCATGGTAATGGTATCTACTAACGAAAGAATATTACAGAACAGAGTAAACCAACTAAACGATCAATTATTCGATATGAAGATGCAAAATTTGAGGCTCAGGAAATATATTGATGTATTAGAAAATAAGTTATCAGATAAGGATACTGACTTATTAATTCTTCAAAATCAAATAAACTATTTACTGAGACGTAAAAGCCAAACTAAAAAACATAGGTTCTTTTAAGGCTTTTCTCATTTTGCACATTGTTTTCCCTTAAGGTTTGGAGTGGCAGGCCTCACCACTCGTTATTCAATTGAACCTGCATACAACCTAATATTTCCATATCAGGATGTTGGCAAATTTAAATATCTAAATATTACAAAATTTTTCAATCTGATTTTGAAAAATGTACCCAAAAAAATGAGTGCCACTACTCCATGAGAATGATATCCAAATTAAATCAATGTATTTTTTGACAAAAAGATTATTACAGTTAAAAAGAAACGATATTCAGACATAAACTTACAAAATTTTACATTTTTTGACAATTTATCATGAAAATACAGAATATAGAAATATCAAAACTTATCCCTTATGAACTGAATAATAAGATACATGATGAAACTCAGATTCAGAGAATTGCTAATTCTATAAAGGAATTCTGATTCACTCAGCCAATAGTTATTGATAAAACAAATATTGTAGTTATTTGACATTGAAGGTTAGAAGCTGCAAAAAGATTATGACTAAAAGAAGTCCCTTGTATCATAAAGGATGATTTATCAGATATCCAGATTAAAAAACTCAGATTTTGGGACAATAAATTAAATGAATCAGAATGGAATATTGAAAATCTCAAGTTAGATTTAATGGATTTAGATGATATGAATTTATGAGATTTAGAATTCTCAGTTGAAGAGATCATATGAGAATCAGATTCTCCTGTTCATGAGAAATGATGATTTGAAAATAAAGAATACTGAGTAAATGATCTATGAACATTTGAGCATAAATGCCCAAAGTGCTGATTTGAATTTAATTCATCTGATGAAAACTAATGGATTATAAACGAAATTTATCAGATTTAAATAACGTGAAAAAAAACTGATATAAAGTTTTTTCATGTTTTTCCTGCTGATGATGAAGCTCCATGTGATATAAAAATGCCTGATATGATGTGATATGAACATGTGAAATAGACCCGCAAATGCACAATATCTACATCAAAAACTTTGGTAAATGATACAACTATTTAATGGGAGTACAGGATTTTAAAAATATTCCTGATAGTGAATTACCTTCAGATTTATTTGATATTGATTTATTAGACTGATCCCCACCCTGCTCTACTTTTTCAATGGCATGATTAAGAGAAAAAGCCCGATGAAAAGAAAAGATATTCAGAGAAGGACAAGCCAAACAAGTCCTATCAGATTTATTTTTTGATTATTTAGATATTGTAGAAAAATTACATCCTAAAGTGGTAATTGCTGAAAATGTTAAATGAATGCTTAAATGAAATGCTAGGTGATATTTAAAGTTAGTATTTGAAAGATTCAATGAGTTATGATACAATGTTCAATTATTCCTGCTAAATTGAGCTACCATGTGATTACCACAAAAAAGGGAGCGTGTATTTTTTACTGCATATAGAAAAGAATTCTGATTACCAAAACTCAGATTAGACTTTAATGAGAAACCAATTTTGTTTAAAAACATCAAAGATAAATCATGAAAGATTGATAGACCTGTTCCTAAATCAATAGCTATAAGAATCAAATATGCGAAATATTGAGATTCAGATTTATCAGTTGCTGATAAGAGATATAGATGAAAAATATCATTCTTCAATGATTCATGGATTTATGATGATAGAGTTTGTCCAACCATTACAGCCCATGATAGTAATCTTGTTTGGTGAGAAAATAGATTCTTAAATAATTCTGAGTTAATATTAGCCTGATCTTTTCCTCAAGATTATAACTTCTGAAATGTTCAACCAACATATCTAATCTGAATGTCTGTACCACCATTAATGATGTATAAGCTAAGTAATGAAATCAAAAAGCAACGATTAGATTTAATTTATAAAGCATCAAAATGAGCAGAATAAAAAAGTTTTGAGCTCTTTATAATACAGTCTGATGATGAGAATGAGAAAAGTGTTTATATCCATCAAGGTTGGACACATATGGACAATGATGTTCTCATAACTGCTCATATTGTTATGCAAGAGCTCTCCTAGATTTTAGAGGGTTATGGCATCCGAATAATCCAAAGTTTATAGACTTAAAAGAAGCATATAGAATCATCGCTACAGAGATTCCAAAATGACAAATTACAAGACTTTGATGAATGACTGATTGTTTTCAGCCTGTAGAAAAGGTTCATAAAATAACCTATAATGTGCTTAAAGCATTCAAAGCATGTAAAAAACCATATCTCATTGTTACAAAATCAGATTTAATAGCTACTGATGAATATATTCAAGTATTAGATAAAGACCTTGCCCACATTCAGGTAACTATTACATCAACAAATGATGAATTAGCAGCAACATATGAACATGCTACAAGACCTTCTGATAGAATCAAAGCTATTGAGAAACTTTGGAAATTATGATTTGATGTTCAAATTAGATTATCTCCTTACATCCCTCCATATATAGAGACAAGCAAAATCAATGATATTAAATGTGATAAAATCATTGTTGAATTCTTACGTGTAAATCATCGGATTCAGCAACGATTCAAAATAGACTACTCAGATTATACTCATTCAGAATGATGATATCTACATTTACCATTAGATAAGAAAATACAGCTAATCAGCAAAATCAAAAAGCCTCAGATTTCTGTATGTGAAGATGTAGATTTACATTACAAATACCGAAAAGAAAACTTTAATTTTAATCCTGAGGATTGCTGCAATCTCAGAAAATAATCAGATTTTTATTTATTATTTTTAAAGATATGAAGATTATAGAAACAGATATTAATAAATTAGTTCCATATGAATTTAATAATAAAATTCATGATGAAACACAAATAAACCGTATAGCAAATTCTATCAAAGAATTCTGATTTACTCAGCCAATAGTAATTGATAAAAACAATGTAGTTATCATTGGACATTGAAGATTAGAATCAGCCAAAAAGTTATGATTAGAAAAAGTTCCATGTGTAATATTGGATGAATTATCAGATAAACAAATTCAGAAATTAAGGATATTGGATAATAAGCTTAATGAATCAGAATACGATTTAGCAAATCTAAAAATGGAATTAGATTCTTTATGAGAATTTAATTTTTGAGATTTAGAATTATCTATTCATGATTTATTCCCTGAGTTTGATGTGCCTGAGTTTGATCCAGATGAATTTGAATGAAAAGAAAAGGAAAAGAAACTAAGTGTAACTGTTTATGTAGATGATGAAGAACAATTAGAAACATTAAAAAATGATTTAAGTGATTTATGATATACTAATTACAAATAATTATGGCTAAGCAAAAGTATGATTGGTATAAGCTCAAGCTGGAATTCTTTCAGTCTGATTTTGATGATGTTAAGTGATTTTTGAGTGAATTATGAGTGAATTATACAACAGGCTGAGTTGCTAAGCATACAAGATGATGGACAAAAGAAAAACAGGAATATAATCAAAAGATTACACAAAGAGCCTTAGAGAATGCTCTAAAAAAACAAGCTAAGGAGTTAGAAATCCCTATGGATCAATTATCTAAAGCTAAAAAGAATGCTGTTATTAAAGCAATTAATGTGATGATGGAGGATAAATTATCAATGGCTGATTCAGAAAGGATTATCAGAATATTGCGTACTGAAATGTGATTACCTAATACATATTCAAGAAATGAAAACATCAATGAAGAAAGACAAGAACTTAATCAGGATGATAAAGATTTAATTGATGAATATTTCAGAGAAAAGAAATGAAAATAAATGAGCTTATCAAATATAATCAAGTAGCAAGGAAATATTATTACAGCAAAGATTTCTTTTGATTTTGCCGTAACTATTTTAGAGAATATTTCACTTTTACCACTCCTGAATGTTTGATAAAAATCTATGATGCTTTAGAAGAATGAAAAAATGTTTTTATTGAATGATTCAGATGATGTGCAAAAACAACTATTACTCAAATGTATGTGGCATGGTGCATAGCCAATAAATTTAGAAGAAATATAATGTGGTATTCTCAAACAATAGATAATGCTACTGAGAATTTAACATACATTGCTAACTCATTTATTTGAGATACTGAATCATGATGAAGATTTGTTAGAGATTATTGAAATCTTTATTACCCTGAAACGATTATAAAACAGGGGCAAAAAAAGATGAAAAGAGTAGATAAGTTCGTTACTGAAAATGAATGTTACGTTAGAGCTATGTCATTATGAACATCTCCCAGATGAAAAAATTTTACTGCCTCTGATTGAAAATTTAGACCAGACTTACTGGTCTTTGATGATGTTGATACAATAGCATCATGTCAAAGCAAAAAAAAGATAGATAAAAACTTTGAATTCTTATTAAATGAAGTTCTTTGATGAACTACATCAGCAACTCAAATGATATTTCTTTGAAATACAATTTATGAAGATTGATTAGTTCCCAGATTCAGAGAACACATAAAGAACGATAAGAATTGGCTATCAATCAGAATCCCAATTTATGATAATGATAAAATTGTTTGGGATAGATTTGTAGCAACTGATGAAGAAGCATTAAAATTAAATGTATGAATCAAGGAAAGTAACAAAAAATATACATCATTAGAAACTGAAAAAAGAAGATTATGAACAATATCTTTTAATCAGAATTATATGCTGATTCCTTATGTATTGGGGCAACATATTATAACAAGAGATATGATTCAATATGATAGCAACTGCTTATCATATACTTTTGATAGGATCGTTATTTGAGTAGATCCTGCAATATCTACTAAAGAATGAGCAGATAATTTTGCTATTTCAGTTGTATGATATTTATGAGAAAGAAGGTATGTATTAGAGTGTATAGCATTAAACTGAAAAGAAAAAGATATCTGAAATGCCACAAGTATTGTTAAATCTCTATACAAAAAATGGAATGCTAATTTGGTTGTAGTTGAAACTGTAGCTTATCAAGCTGTATTAAAAACAGTATTTCAGAATATGTGATTAGCTGTAGAAGAAATCAAAACATCAAAGGATAAGAGAACAAGATTAATGGAAAAACAGATATTATTTGAAAATCATAGAGTTTATTTCTATCCAAAAACTACTGAAGAATTAGTTGATGAATTACTCATATTTCCAAACTGAGAACATGATGATAGAATTGATTCTTTGTTATTTGCCCTAAAAGATTTACCTGATATAAACATTTATTTCATATAAAAAGCTTTATGGTTTGATATATTACTCCAGAATATCGAGAACCTAAACCTCCTATATGATGGCCATTATGAAAAATGGAGCTTTTTTACAAACAATCATTTAGAATGCAATGTTTCATTTATCTGAAATATAGAGAAAATTGGCCAAAAAGATGGATAAAAAAATATCTGTTTATTGTATGAGAAACCACTTATTACAGATATGATCGTAAAGCTAAAGCTATAGTAAAAGAGGCTTTTTGATAACAAAAATTTTGTGAAATTTTTCTCTTGAATCAGAATATGAAAAGTCTATATTTAACGTTACGCGTTTGAAATATAGAGAGTAATTTTCTTTAGAAGAAGATGAAATCCGAAGTGTGATGACTTCGTTACTCAACATCCGAAGAGAAGAAACTTCGTAAAAAAACGACTAGTAGTAAGGTACTAGAAACCTCTCCAAAATCTTCCTTACAAAGATTAGGAATCAACAAAACAAAAAAAATTAACAAATTTATGAAAAAGTTAGAAAAGATTTTCTTTTCAATGATCGCAATGATCATGCTAGTGGCTGTTGGAAGTGTCTTCACTTCATGTACTAACGACGATGACGATTTCCCCGTGACGGCACATGAGACACAGCTGGATCAGGCTCTCGACCAGGACACTGTGGCTTCTATGACTAGGAGCACATTATCATCGGGTAGTGTATCAACAACCTACAAATACCGCTACTATACTGCTTATAAAAGAGCTTCGAATAACTTCTCGAGCGCTGCTCAGAATTGGCCCATCGCACTTGTGTTTTACACTGTATATGATGCAACTTTTGATGCGTATTATAAGTATAATTACAATAGTATGCAAGATTCTCGTTTGGATGAATTCTGTAATCATTCTACATTTAGTGGTAGCACTCTCTTTAGGAGCTTTAGTACGCTGTCGAGTTTTAAAGGTACCATTTCGCGCTATATAACCAATACTGAAAAGCCCGCCGCCATTACTATTAAGGATATTTATGGCAACTATAATGGACTTATTGTATGGGATTATACATCAACTGGCGTCACTGTTACAAAAATATCCATCACGCCAACGACTATATATACGAACAATACCTTCATTTCGCTGACATGGAGCGACCTTTATTCAAAAGCGCTAGCAGCAAGCAACATTGGTGTTGCAAATGTTGCATTTATGACTAATAATACAGATGATTTGGATTTATAATCAAATCTCTTGTTAAGTTATTATGGGAGGAGATTTTGGTTATCTCCTCCCGTTTATTCTTTTTAGATAATAAAATTAATATCATGTTCTCATTAATCTTAAAAATACTATTTAGTTATGTTGTTTTTTTTTCTAGTATATGGGAGAATAATATAGAGGTTGAAGATTATCATTGAGATATTCTTTATTCTTGAGTAATGAGTAATGATGAGCGATTAAAAATTACATGATTAAAAAATAAAAATATAAAGTTATTGAGAGATATTGACATGTATCCAGATCTTACAAGATATTCTTATAATATTATTAATCTTAAAAACTATCCTTTTTCTATATTAATTCCCAATGCTGTACTTTCCAATAGCGAAAAAGAATACTGTATTGAATCAAAGCAATGTATAACAAATGTTTCATTGAAAGAAATTACATATGATTCTTCTACATATCCTGCAAATTACAAATGGCATAAAACAGCATTAAAAGTATCTTCTTATATTCGTGGAGATTATCTTTGAGATATAGAAATTACCGAAAATAATCTTAATTGAAAATCTTTTGAAGAAATAATGGAAGAAAACGCTAAACATTGGGAAAATACATCGGAAGAACGCTTTTTAAAAATCAATCTTGCTTTATATTATGATAATGAATGAAACCTTTTCTTTGATAAAGAAAGTGCTCCCCTTTACTATGAAATGTTACTTAAAGCTTGAAATAAAATTTCCCCTCTTACAGAGGATAAAACTAATTTGAATAAATGGTATTTATGATATTGAAAGAATTTCCAACAAGCTATTAAAGAATGAAATGCTAAATTAATAAATGCAGTTTGAGCTGATTTTATACGACTATCATCTAATCCTGATAAGTACTATGTAATTTATAATACAAATATAATACCAGATAAAACTAACATGATTCGTGTAGTTGATTTATATAATGAAGATTGAACTTCTCCTTTTATTGAAAATAATTAATCATACTAATATAAATATTTTATTTAAAACTATTCAAATTGGAGTCATTTGTACTCCAATTTTTGATTATAGAAAAGAATAAGAAATAATAAGGGCATAAATTTATATCATAACTGATTGATTTATGCCATTCACATGAAAAAAAGTCTGAGTTTGAGTAGGTTTAGAAACTACTAGATGAGAGAAATCTTCTATTCAATATCGATTCCCTTGGACTGATAATACATTTTCTGATAAAGCTAATGTAGAAGCTGATAGTTGAGTAGTTGATACAATAGTGGATGCTATTGATTCTCAAGTTACTAAACAATGGGCAGAATGAACTATTTGAGGTCAAGTTTATCCAAATTGAATCTGATTTTTCTTAAAAGCTTTATTATGAAATGTTGTCTCTACATGAGAAAACTGAATATATGAACATAGATTCACTCTATTAGAATCAAATACTCATCCTACTTTAACAGTTTGAACTTCTACTCCTATTTCTTCTTCATCTTATCCATTAGCCATGATAGAAAGTATGGATTTTACAGCTGAAGTATGAGGGAAATTTACTGTTTCTATTAATCTAAAATCAAAGAAAGGACAAGTAAAAAATCATACTGTTAGTTACTTAGATGAAAATTGATTTGTTGCTAACATGCTAAAGGTATTCTTAGCAGATAATATTCAGTGATTAGATAATGCAGAGAATATCTGTCTTCAATCTATTACTATCTCTATCAAAAAAGAGATTAAAGATATTGAATGTCTCTCAAGTATAGATCCTATTGATTATATAAACAGCTCATTCTCTATTGAATGAAGTATGGAAATGTTATTTGAGAATAATACTTATAAAGATTATTTCTTAAATTGAACTCCTAAAGCTTTAAGAGTTTTAGCAGAAGATACTAAACATCCTTATGAAGGAGTAGAAAACTACCCTACTTTCATGTTAGATTTATCTAAGATAATTATTACAGATTGGACTCCAGCATTTACTATTGATGATGTTACTAAACAATCTATTTCATTTAAATGACATTATGATTTAAAGACTAAGAAAGCTATAGAAGTTTATCTTAAAAACACTTATCCATCTTATGATTGATGAGAACAGCCAGAGCCTGAGCCAGTATGAGAAGTTACATTTACCACAGAAGAAAGATGGGTTCCTGAAAATGATAGATATGAATACTTTGTTACAAGAACTCAATGAAATGATACTAAAATAGTTCATTTCTATCAGAATAATCATCCTACTGCTACAGGTTTAAATTGGGCTATATTTAAAGATAAAACTCAAAACTGAACTACTACTGCAGAAGAAGCTTCAGTTCAAGTAAACATTCTAACTTGGAATTGGATATTGAACACTAAATTTGATGTTAATCAAGAGAATATGACAGAAGAAAAGTGGAACTTCTTATGGAATTTTGATGTTAATACTTCTTATATTCATTTCTATATAAAAAGCCTTAACGATTATGATTATCTAGTCTGAAAAGTTGAATTAGAAAATACTGATACTTTATTAGATGCTTATCCATTTACGATTTCTCATGATAATACATTAATTAAACATGGTTATCAATGAGATGAAGTTATAGCATGATGAACTCCAGCTTCTAATATGATTAATTATGTTCACCAATATCAAGATACTATTCTTTATGATAATGAAACTATAGAATATGAAATAAGAGAAATGAATAGATACAACTATTCAATGAATAAAATTATTTGAGATTCTAATAGTTATCATATTCAAACGAATCATTCAGGAATACAGCAATATCATGTAGTCTCTTATGATAATTGAGAATATGTTATTCAAGATACAACTCATTGAACCGTAGAAGTAACTACGCAATCTGTATATGAACAAATAGAAACATTATTCTCTGAGTTTAGAGATGCTCATGAATACTGAGAATATGATACTTATATTACTATAAGCAACTCTGAATATAACTCAGTAATGTGAGTTATTAATTGAGATACTATTACAGAAGATGTTTATGAATGGACTGATTAGTCTATAGTTTTAGTTATTTATTATAATTATCATGTTATTAACTGAAGAAAAGATAAATGAATTAAAAAGTCTGATTTCTTCCTTTGATATTAAAGAAGTTAAACAAGGAAGAAGATTCAGAGTTGTTGCTTCTACAGAAGATTCTGATAGAGCATGAGAAATAATAAAAGCTAATTGATGGGATTATAAGAACTTTATGAAAAATCCTGTTATCATTGCTAATCATGTTTATAAGATAGAAAATATCGTAGGTAAAGCCACTTCTATCTATGTAATGGATAATCAGTTAATCATAGAATGAGTATTTTCAGAATCTAACCCTTTATGAAAATTATTAGCTGATCTTTATGATGAAGGAATGGTAAAAACTGTTAGTGTTTGATTTATTCCTAAATCAAGAGATGAATCAAATAAGAGAATTATTACAAGTGCTGAGCTTTTAGAATTATCTTTTGTTGCTGTTCCATGTAATCCTAATGCTCTTTCATTGGATCAGAAACAGCTATTAGAAGAAAACTGATTATTAGAAAAATCACCTTCATTTTCAGGTACGAAGAAAGCTGAAAACTCCAGTGATTTGTCTGATGATAATATAGATAATTTCTGAGAACTTTCAACATCAAATAAAGAAATACTAAATACACTCAATGATATTAAAGCTCTCTTAGAAATTTTAGTAGATGGCAATACTAAAAAACTATCTGATGCTAATATCTTAGCAAAAGAAACTTTACAAAATGTGGCAAGGACTGTTAATCAGTGATTAGCTGCATTCAAGAAAAGCCTATAGGTTGCAAGCGGGGCTTTTCTATGCTTTTTATTTATTGTTTATTATAGTAATGACACCAGAACAATTAAACCAAATTGCAGATTTAATTGCTAAATCTCTTGAAGATTGAGTACCTGAGGCAGTTGATGCTGCAGTTGAAGCAAGGCTTAAAGAGCTTAATTTATCAGAAAATGCTGATATTAAAGAGATTAAATCTCAATTAAAAGAATTAGTTGAAAAGGCTAAATTCTGATCTTCTAAAGATGAAGATTTAACTGAAACTAAAGAGCTTTTTGTTAATGCTCTTAAAGGATTAAAAAATTGAGACCTTTCATGAATCAAGGCCATGAATACAGGTACTGCTCAGGATTGAGGTTACCTTGTTCATCCTGAATTTGAAAAGTGAGTTTTTAGAATCATGTGAGAATATGGAATCTGGAAAGATTGTAATGTTCAAAGAATGAAATCTGATACTAAATATTTCACTAAAAGAGTAGATGGAGTTCAAGTATTCTATACAGATCAAGCTCAAGCTTATCAGGATACAGCTATGACTTATGATAGAGTTCAAATGATTGCTAAAAAAGTTGGTGCAATCCTTTCTTCTACTTATGAATTAATAGAAGATGAAGCTGATTCTGATGAAATCTGGGCAGCTGCTCAGTTAGAATTTGCAGAAGCTTTTGCTAAGTTCCTTGATACTGAAGTATTATTAGGAACTGGTGATTCTGCTAATAATTCTGAGATAAAAGGAATCACTAACTTAGATAATGTTAATGTTATCACATTAACAGGAGGCATTAATACTCTTAATCATGATGCTCTAATTGATGCTACAAGGAAAATTGATTTAAAGTATAAGAGAAATCATAAACCAAAATGGTATATGTCTCAAGATGCTATAGCTATAATTGAGAAGCTTAAAGATTTAGATTGAAGACCTTTATACAGAACATTAGATAATGGAGAAAAAGGATATCTTTTGGGTTACCCTGTAGAATTAACTGATGTTATGCCTTCATGATCTATTGGTTCTGATACTCCATTTATAGTGTTTGGATCATTAAAATTCTTCAATATCTGAATCAAAAGATGATTAACTTTTGAGATGGGATATAAATCATGAGATTGGGAAAAAGATATCAAATCTCTTAAAGCATCAGCCAGAGTTTGTTGATTATCATTAGTTGATGAAGCTTTCTCAGTGATTAAAACTGCTTCAGAAACTACTAATGAAACTCCTACAGAACCTGCTGTTACTGGAGATGATGATACAGTAAATGATAGTAATGATGCTGGGGATTAATATGAGGGTCTTTTGTCCCTCTTTTAGCTTATAATTATCAATTAAATGAAATATCAAGTTCTCAAATGAAAAATTGAAGGTCATAAAGCATGAGAAATTGTTCATTTAGATGAAAGATTAGGAAATGCTTATGGTCCAAAATATCTAAAACCTTTGGAAAAACCTTCAATTATAAATCAGATTAAAGATTTTACTAATATCAAAAATAAAGCTTTAAAACCTAACAAGAAAGGAAGAAAATAATGACCAGAGAAGAATTAATAGCTACTTTAAAATCATTACTTTGAGAAAATGATGAAACTAAAATCATTGTGTTTATTAATTCTGCTATTGCTTATATTAATTGATATACCTTTCAGAATTACTCTTTGAATGATTTGAATCTGATTCCTTATGATATTTTTATGGTAATTATTGAATTAGTTAAAGATAAATATCATGAAAGAATTTGAGTAGAATCAGAAAGATTATCAGATTATTCAATTACTTATACTACTAAAGATTTAAGTAATGATGCTAAGATTCTTTTAGATAGATATAGGATTATTTATGTTAACTAACTGCACAGCTGAATTAAAAAGATTGGTTTATGTTAATAATGTGGCAAGAGAAAAAGAAACTATTGCTACATATGATTGATATATTACTGCAGTTAGTGAAGAATCTAAATACATGGAGGAATGAAAATTCTGAAAGATTTATAAACTATCAATACAGAAATTAACTGAAATTAAAGAAGCAGATGAGATAATTATCAATTCTGTTTCTTATTCAGTTAAATGAGTTGCTTATAGGCATTGCTGATGATTATCTTTAACTACTATTATCTTAGAAGAATGACTTTAAGCATTGAAATTAGATGAGCTGATGAAGTAACCAAAAAATTTAAAAATCTGAGTGAAAAAGACCTTAAAGCTGCTACTGATAAATGGTTAAAAGAATCAGCCATTCTGATAGAATGAGAAGCTAAAAAAGAAGCTCCTGTAGATAATGGTAATTTAAGAAAAAGCATCAAATCAGCTGTTTATCCTGATTATGCTGTAGTTTATACCAATATATTTTATGCTCCATTTGTTCACGAATGAACAAAACCACACTTAATCAGACCTGTTAGAAAAAAGGCTTTATTTTGGATAGATAAGGAATGAATGGGACATTTTGCAGCCCTCGTTCATCATCCTTGATATAAATGAAATCCTTTCTTTACAAGAGCTGCCGAAAACAAATCAGAGAGAATTGTTAATAGATTTTATGAGATAATCAACGAATATATCAATGATTAATCAGCTTAGAGAACAAATTTTATCTGAATTAGAAAATATTGAGTGAATAGCGGAAATTCATGATTGAATTCCTAAGAAATTTTGATGATTCCCTTCAATATTTTTTACTTTTGATAGAATAGAATCTAATGTATCAGATTCAAATCATCATGAAAGGGTTTATTACTTCACAATTAACTTATTTCAAGAAACTACTACTCTTTGAAACATCCAATCAGAGAAAAATTTATGTGAATTATTGGATAATGTAATTGATGGTTTTGATAGATCAGACTTATGATGATTAACTACACATATTGAAGCAGTTTGAGGGAATATTCAAGCTGTAGAAACTGATAATGGACCTGCTTTACATTGAATAGTGCTTTTATGAATTCATATTCCATTTACTTTATCTATGTAATAACATGTTTAATTGGATAAAAAATATATTCAAAAAATCTGCATGAAATTCTAATAATTGGATATCATTTTTAGGATGATTTCTATGAAATACATCTATCAAAGATAATGAATATGTTAAGTTCTTTACAGGTTGGCAATATGCAGCAATAACTGCTATTGCTGATTCTGTATCATGATTAAATTATAGGTTATGAGATGGTAAAGATAAAGAGATTCATCATGAATATTTAGATTTTGTTAATCCTGATTTACTCCAAAATATAGCAATTTTCATGAAAATGACATGAACTGCATATGTTTGGAAAATAAAGGCATGAAATAAGGTTATCTGATTAGATATGTTATTACCACGATGTATTAGCCCTGTTATTGATACTAATTGAAATCTTTTGTATTGGAATTATGCATGAAACTGAAAATCAATCAGATTAGAAACTGATGAAGTTATGGTATTTGCTGAGTTTAATCCTTATGAAAGATATCCATACATAACAAGATGATATTCTCCAATTCAAGCCATTGCTATGACCGTTAGAGGAGAAAAAGAAATAGAAGATTGGAATTATTCATTACTAACAAATGATGTCCCTCCTGGAATGGTTTTGACTACAGATCAAGCATTAACAGAGGAACAAGTAAAAGCCATAAAATCTAATCGAGAAGCTAATCATACATGAGCTAAAAATGTTTGAAAATTGGCAATATTACCATTCTGAATAAAGCCTAACAATGTTCAAGCTTCACCAAAAGAAATGGAATTTATAGCTCAGCAAAATTGGGATAGAGATAAAATATTAGCAATTTATAAAGTTCCTAAAGCTATTCTATGAATATGAGAATGAGTAAATGTAGGTAATGTAAAATCATTCAATCAGATTTATTCTACAAGATGTATCGAACCACTAACTAAAAAGATATCAAGGGTTCTTAACGATCAGTTATTCAATTGAATCTGATTATTTGAATTCTTAAATGTATTACCAACTGATGAAGATCAAGTTAGAGAACATTATCTATCATGATGAATTACAAGGAATGAATATAGACAAGAACTATGATATAATCCTATTAAATGATGAGATGTATTCTTTGATTGAACCGAAGCAGAAAAACAAGAATCTCCAAAAAAAGAATTAACAATTGATTTTAAAAGTATTGTAAAATCTAATATTCCATGGAGTGAATGATGGATGATTAAAAGACATAATCAGAAAAATAATAGATATTTAGCATATGAAAAAAGACTTAGAGAATGATTTTTGAAGGTGTTTTCTAAGCAAGAAAAAGCCATTATTTCTGAATTTGAGAAGAAATGATTCATATCAGATAAAGCAATAAAATTAAAGTTAGATAAAAAATATTATGCTGTTTATCAGCTATTTCTCAAAGATACAGTTGATGATATTATTAAATCAGAATGAGAAAGAGCATCTGAGGAAATAAATTCTAAATCCCCATTTGAATATGATGAAAAAATGGCAAAAAAAGCCAAAGATATGCTTACTGCTCTTGCTAAAGAAGTTGATTCGGTTACAGATAGTAACCTTTTGAATGCTATATGAAAAGCTGTAGATGAATGATTATCTCCATGAGAAACTAAAGAAGTTTTACTTTGAGTTTTTGAAGATTTAAAAACATCAAGATTAGATAAAATTGTAAGAACTGAATCTATCAGATACGGATCTTTTGCAGAACAAGAAGCACGGATTCAATCATGAGTTGTTAAATATAAACAACGATGGACCGCCCTTGATGAAAGAACATGTGAATCATGCTGAAAATTACATTGAAAGAAAATTACTTTAAATGGAAAATTTGCTGAAGATGATTATTGGGATGTTATATGATCTCCACTTCATCCTAATTGTAGATGTGATATGATACCATGCTTAGAATAAGTAAAATAAAAAAAAGGAGTCAGGTAAAAACTGACTCCATTTCTAGTAGGATAAAACGCCA
Organism: Patescibacteria group bacterium UBA3291; assembly: GCA_002361595.1. Taxonomy (GTDB): domain Bacteria; phylum Patescibacteriota; class Gracilibacteria; order Absconditabacterales; family Absconditicoccaceae; genus UBA3291. The sequence continues at coordinate 17,025 of DETJ01000053.1, forward strand.
AATAAAATTATTATCGCATCACTGTGTAACAGGATCTAAATAATGTTTTATTGATGTTTTATTAGATTCATTCGGATATTTCCAAACATTCATATGCAAATGTGGCGAACTTGCTCCTGTACTTCCAACTGTTCCGATAGAAGTCTCTCCAGCAATAACCCTGTCTCCATAGGATACAGATCTTGATCCTAGATGACCTAAATATACTCTAATCTCATTGCTGCCAAGATATTGTCTAAGAATCACATAATTTCCATATGTTGAAGAATATTTTGAAGCTACGACAGTTCCATCTACAGGAGAAACTAGTGGAGTACCGTTATCAGCATTTGGAGCAGATGTGCCATCTAGTTTATATAGATTGTAATCTAGTGCATATTTTTCATGCAAATATACACTATTATACCATCCATCAATATGACTTCCCTCATTCCATCCATATCCACCTCCGGAGCCATCAGCTTCACCATTAAGCCATTTATATGCAATATTGTTCCTATACGTAACATTATTGCTTGGCGATGAACCATCATCAAATGGCCAATATATTTTAATCCAACAATTATCTTGGTTAGAAACAATATGTGCAGTTACATATGAGATATCAACGTAATTCGGATAAGGAATAGCTGTTTGATATGATGAAGAACCAGATGTAAATATATGGTATTCAACGGTATATCGGCCTGTTTGAATTAATTTTTTTTCCAGAAACCAGTTGTTAGTCCCAGATTTTTTAGACATAAGAAACTCGTCATCCAAACCATAGGTAGCACCATCAGGAGCATGAAAAACGACTCTAATCTTTGTTACAGTTGTTGGCTGATCCGTAGCAAAGAACTTGAAATACGTAGTATCCGGTTTTCCATGGGTACTCTCTTCATATGGTTGTGTGCCAACAACCTGGATTCCATAATAGGATGTCATGAGAGCCCTGGTTTCAGGGATAGCTTGATCATCAGCCTGAGATTTTTCAGTCTGATTGACTTCAGGAAGATACTCATCCTGAGAACATGCAGTAAACATGGATGCACATACGATAATTGCAAACATCCCAACGATGGTGAGCATAAAGCTCTTGAAATTCTTCATATTTATTTTTGCCTTTTTGTTTTTCCAATTTCTTAATAGGGAAGAAATCGAATTTTGTTTAGTAGCCTATTACTACAGTTTTTAACGAAGTATCTTTCTTCGGATGTTGAGTAACAAAGTCATCACACTTCGGATTTCACTCTCTTCTAAAGAGAATTATTTTCTATTTTGTTTTTTGTTCAGCGTGTGCTAAAATACTGAAATGGGTTATGAATTCAAGTTGATTTCTTTTTTGTCACAATAATAGAAAAATTTCGTATTACATAGTAGTTTAATTTATTTTTCTACTATAAAGATGAAAAAATTCTGACTTTTAACAACTCTATTAGTAGCTGGATTATTACTTACAGGATGTGATTCAAGTAATTACATTAATGTTATGGATGGTGATAAATGTGTTCAATGAGATTGTGATGAACTCCTTAAAGATATGGATGAAGCTGATAAAGATTTTGAAGAAATGGATAAGGATATGGAAGAACTTAATATCCCAACTTTTGAAGAATTAAACAATGTTGTTGATAAATGTGATGATGGTTTCTATGATTATAATGTTTATCAAAAAGCTTACATCTTACCTTATAAAGATTGATATATTTGATATCAATTGTGATGACAAGATGGATGGGAATTATATCTTACATATAGAAAATTAGGAGATCCCTGTAATATTATAGCTCAATCTGATAATATTTTCTGGTGGAATCCATACTATAAAGAATGACAAGAAACATTTCGATGAGCTAGTTATCCCGATAACAAAATATATATAGCTCAATGATTATTCTGATGAGTTCCAACTGAAGAAATAGCAAAAGAACTAAATTGTGAACCAGGTAAAAATTTTGAAGATCAAGACCATACTTGTACAGAAGAAGCTGAAAAATATTTCTATGATTTAATGGTTTGAAATGAAGAAAATGAATACTTTACTCAATGGATGAATAAACTAAAAGAAGATATAGATAATGAAGATTATAAAACTTCTAGCTTCTATAGGGAAGAATATGATATATGCAGTCAAAAAGTTGTAGATTTAATGTGAGCTTTACAGCCAAATCAAGATGAAAAATCTAGATGAGAGCTTCAATTAAAACGAACTGAAAATATGCATAACTGTGTTCTTGAAAATCTTAATAAATAACTTGATAAAAATCATATTAAATAGATTAAGCCACTTATGAGTGGCTTTTTCAATTACATTATAAGTTCGTTTGAAAAATAATTAAAGAATATTACAATACATTGTTTAAACTTAAATAAGCTTGTAGAAATGGAATTAAATGAAGCAAGAAATAAAGCGATAAATAAATTTAATAAACTTAATCGTAAAGAAATTATATGTCCTGCTATATGATTAAAAGTAAAATTTTCTAATGAATGATTTTCTCATATAACATATAAAGATAAAAAACATAGAAGGAAAGAATCTGAACAAATTATTAGATTTCAATGTTTTTTGGATGTAGAAGAAATTATAAAGAAGTCTTATTTAATGCAAGAATACATGGAGAGAGAAGAAAAAATTAAAGTCAGAGATCATTGAGAAACTAAATATATAACAAAAAATGTAGAGTATATATGATTAATATGAATTATAGAACACCATAATGTAAAGAGTAGAACAAAAGTTATTTTAATGAAAGAGGAAGATAAAGATTATGCTGAGTATTTATCTGTTATTCCTGCATGGAATACAAAATGAGATAGAAACTTTATTTGACCTATTGATTAATAAGTCAACAAAAAAAGTCTAATTATATTTGACAATAAAAAGTATTTCATTATACTAACATTAGAAAAAGTTTGAGGTGTTCGCACCAACTCGGACTTGATCTGGAATCAAACTTTTTCTTTAGAAGATATTGACTGCCATTTGGTAGTTTTTTTTATCAAAAATTTTTCAAAAAAATAATTTAATAATTGTTATATAGTTAAACCTCTAATATCTAAAACTATTCAAATTGGAGTGAAATTAAGGAGAAAATTAAACCTTTCTCCTTTTTTTATTAAAACAAAAATAGTTTTATAATTAATCCTATCATCATGAAATTCTGAGATTTAGAAATTACTTTTATTGAAAAATTCACTGTTAGAATCTTTCAAGAAATCAGCAAATTAAATGAAAAATTTAATTCATGAGAAATTGATTCTACCACTCTAACTAATGAATTATTCAAGCTCTTGATTCTATCCGTTAATTGAGAAACTGATAAAGAGAAAATAATAAATCTGATCTTAGATATGGAATCAATTGAAGACTATTCAAAACTTAATGAAGAAATAGCAAAAAGAATAAATGATTCAGTCAATAACTTAAAAAAAAAGAATTAGAGTATGAGTACTCTAAGATTTTTAAGCATATGTGATGAACAAATAATACAGAAATATTAGCCGTAGAAGTGATGAAATATATGTGATGGTCTTATGATGATTATCTGAATACTCCTTATGATTTAATTCAAGCTATCCTGATTAGAATGGATTTAGAATCTAAAATTAAATAATGGCAAAAAAGAATGAAATCGAAGTCTTAATTAACGCTACTGATAATGCATCAAAGGAATTTGATAAAGTTTCTAAAAATACAAAAAAATTATCTGATAGTTTTAAGGATGTTAAGAAATATTCATGAATTGCTACTACTGCTCTTGTTTGATTATGATCTGTAATGGTAAAACAGGCAACTGATGTTGAACCTGTTAAAATGGCTTTTGAAAATCTAACTAAAACCGTATGAGAAAGTTCAACTGAGATGCTAAATTCATTAAAAACAGCATCTAAATGAGCCGTTTCTGAATATGATTTAATGTTATCAGCCAACAGAGCCTTGAAATTATGAGTTACAAAAAATACGGATGATATGACCGATCTCATGAAAATTGCAAGGCTTTATGGTCAGCAAATGGGACAAGATGTAACGCAATCTTTTAATGATATTGTTACATGACTTTGAAGATGAAGCCCCATGATTCTAGATAATCTTTGAATTATCATTGATTCAGAAAAAGCTTATGAAGATTACGCAAAACAATTATGAAAAACTAAAAATGAATTAACCAAACAAGAAAAAACTCAGGCTTTAGTTAATGCTACATTAGTTGAATGAAGAAAAGCATTAGATGAATTCTGAGAACCTGCTCAAACTATGGCAGAAAGATTTGCTGAATTAAAAAATACATTTGCTGATACTGCTACAAAGATTTGAGAAGCTTTATTACCTGTAGTTCAAAAGCTTTTAGAAACTATCCAACCGATAATTAATAGAGTTGCTGATTGGATTAAAGCAAATCCTGAATTAGCATCAAAAATATTGTTGGTTACTACAGCTATAACATGATTAATATTTGTTATTTCATGATTAGCATCTGCTATACCTGCTATTACTACTGCTATTAGTGTGATGACTGGTCCTATTTGATTAGTTATAGCAGCAATTACTGCTTTATGAGTTGCTTATGCTACTAATTTTTGATGATTTAGGGATTTTGTTAATGAGACATGGCAACTGATACAACCTGTTTTAATTGAGTTAAAGGATGCTTTTGTGGAATGTTTTTGAGAAATATGGGAATCAATTAAAGAAGTTTATACTCAATTAGAACCTATTCTGATTCCTATTTGGGAATTCTTTAAAGAAGCTGTTAAGTGGACTTTATTATTCGTTGTAGAATTAGTTAAAAGTAGTTTTCAAGCTATCTGAGATTATGTTAGATGAGTAACATTAGTTTTTAATGAAGTTATTGATTTTTTTAAAAATGTTTTCTCATGAAATTGGAAATGAGCTTTAGAGAATCTGAATAACATAACAGCCGTTTGGGTAGATACTCTAATCAATATTTTCTGAGATTTCTGAATAGATTTACCTGCTATATTTGAAACTCTAAAAACAACTATAACTAATATTCGAGATAATCTATTTTCTTGATTAAAAAATATCTGTTCTAGTGCCGTGAATCGAATTTCTGATAAAGTTCAAAAAGTATGGGATAAGATTCAGGCTGCTAAAGATGCTATAGCATCTCTTTGGTGATGATGAAGTAGTTGATGAAGAGCTAGTTGATGAACTGTTCTTGCTGGTCAAACTTATAGAGTAAATGAGATTCATTGAGAATACTTTACTCCTGCTGTTAATTGAAGGATTGATAATAAACCTAATATTACTCCTAATGTTAATATTAACTTTACTTGAGATATTAATGCTAATTCAGAAAAAGATCTAATCAATTTGGAAGATATGATAAAAGAGGTAATGATTGATACTTATAAAAATTTACTCTTATGAACATATTAAAATCTCAAAAAAATTTTAAGGTTGATTTAGAAATTGAAAACAGTATTTTAGGACTCGCTAAACAAAAAAATAAAAACAGAAAATAATTCTCTTTAAAAGAGAATGAAATCCGAAGTGTGATGACTTCGTTACTCAACATCCGAAGAGAAGAAACTTCGTTAAAAAACGGCTAGTAGTAAGGTACTAGAAAACTCTCCGAAATCTTCCTTACAAAGATTAGGAATCAACAAAACAAAAAATTAAACAAATTTATGAACAAAATTGGAAAGTTTTTCTGTTCAATGATCGCAATGATCATGATGGTGGCTGTAGGAAGTGTCTTCACTTCATGTAGTAACGACGATCATTTATTGATTGAGGATACCTCACAAGAAGGGAAATTACCTAGTACAAAAGACTCGTTAAGTGTGGTTACAAGGGGTACATATGGAACTTATATTTATCCAACATGGAATGCAAGTGGTCTTGGAGATGAAAACACTTATTACATACCTAGCAATGCCACCTATGTCAGAGTTATGGCTACGAAAAACACAACATCAGTAACTCAACCTGTTATTAAGTATTCTTGGGATGGAGGTTATGATGATGCCACTGATGTAATTCATCTTAATTCTTCTCCTGGCGTAGCTACACAAAAAGTTTTTTATAGGATTAACGGTGAAATAGAATCTAGTACACTATATTTGACACAAATATATGAGGGAGAAAATATAGGAGCAATAGAATCTATTGTCACGGTATCTTATGGGTATTAAAGTCAGTAATCTTTGTAATGGGGGATTTTATTCCCCCATTTTTAATTTTCTATTTTTTCATTTTATTATATTAAATACCTTATTTAATACTTGAATTGATGAATAAAATAACTAATTAGTAATTAATTATTATTTTATTTTGCTAATACAAATGGAGAAACTAAAAAATATACTTATTTACATATTGGCTTTTATATGAGCTTTTCTCCTAATATGTATGATTGTGGAACCATATTATATAAAAGAACTTTACACATATCTTTCTATTCGCATTACAGCTTCAGATATAACTCAGTTTGACAATATAAAACTAGATAATAGCTCATGAAGTGAATATATTGTAAATAAATGAACAAATAGGTTTTTTATAAAAAACAATAATCCAACTATATATGTTAACAACTCATGATTGAGTTGAGAAATAGAAATATACGCTTACTCATCAAAGTTTAATTCCATAATATCTCCTTTGCCTGAATTACCTATTTGACGCCTATTCTTTAAAAATAGTGATAATAATTTTTGTATTGTAATAAAACCTATTGTTATTGGTTGAATATCTAGAGAACCGGATTATAATTTGTGAGATGAAAAAGAGAAATGATGTATAATCGTCACACAAAGTAATTTACCAATAAATAAATATTACGATTGATTCTTTGTCGCTTTTATATCATCTTGAAGTTGAGTGATTAATGTTACATTAAACTAGTTATATTAAATTTTAAACCAAATTATTTGATCAAAAACTATCCAAATTGGAGTGAATTGATACTAAAGACTTCTACTTTCACTCCTTTTTTATTAAATAGAAATTAGTTTTATACTAAAATTATTTTATGTATAACAGCTTTCTATTTAATACAACATTATACTGATCCTTAGCTAATCTTTCATGAGGAGGCTGAGGAGATGTAAGCTTTAAGATTATTGCATTCAATAACTATGATTTTTCTGATATCATTATATCTAATATCCCAGATGATTACGAATGAATCTCATTAAATATTCAACCATATGAATTATCTTCACATGGGCAAGGTTTATGAAATCGATTAATTAAGAATAAATCATTAAAAATTGAAGGACGAATTATGGCAGAAAACCAAGTTCTCCTTGAGAGTAAAATAAACAAAATAAAATCTAAACTCCTTCAGTGAGAATCTTTATTGTATGTAAAAAGAGCTTCTGAAATTTTACAAACCAAAGCGGTTGTAAGCGGTATTTCTATTCCTAGAGAAAATCGAACAATTAATACCGTTTCTATATCGATAACATTCAGCATTTTAGATCCTTTTATGTACAGCTTAGAAAAGCATGAATTAGCTTATTACTGAATTAGTTGAAACTTCTATACATCGATATTCTATGAAACTGGAAGCCATCAAGCTAATCCTGTTATTTTCGTAATGTTTGGTAATTGAACTAATGCTAATAATGTTCAAGTAACCATATGAGAAAAGATAGTAAAGATAAATGAATCAGTTGTTCCTTGAGATATTCTTTCAATAGATTGAGAAAAATTAGATGTAGCTAAGAATTGAAGTTATTGAATAGATTGGGTTTGAGAATTCTGAGAACTCAATTTCTGAGAAAATCCAATAGAGATAAAGCCTAATTGAAATGCTAATTATTCCGTTTTTATCCAATATAGAGATACATATGTTTAATATCAAAGTTTATGATAGAAATTGAGCCTTTATCCAAACTCTTAATGAGAAAGAAATTTCCTGTAATTATAACTTTTCATGAAGTGTAAACTGAGGATATTCTTCTCTTAGTTTTGAATATTATGGATCTTTTCAATTAGAGCATAAACAAAGAATTAAAATTTATAAGAAAACTAAAGCTATCTATCAATGATTTATAACAGGAATTACTTTAAAAGAAGATAAATGATGAAAAAGGCAGATTATAAAATGTAATTGATTATTAGGATTATTAGCTTTTACTCCTTATCAAGATTGAGAATTAAATATTAATCCAGGAGTATTTATTAGAAATCTGTTTTACTGATTATGATTTGATACTTCAGAAATTAGAGATTATCCATTATCTATCAGTATAGAAAGTAATTGAAAAACAACATTATCATTACTTCAAGAAATCCTAAATCAGACTTTAGATTATGCTTTCTTTATAGATGCAGAAAATAAAGTACGATTTACTCCTTATGAGAATCATCATTTACTAACCTATAATGATGACTGTTATAACATAGATCTATCTGAAGATTCTACTAATTACTTCAATTCAATTACTTTAAAATATGATTGATGAGAAGTAACATGAAGCAATTCAGAATGAGTGGCTAAATATTGAGTTAATCAGTTATTAGTTGAAGAATCTGATATTAAAGATGCTACTACTGCTACTTTAAGATTAAACTCATTACTCAAAGAAAAAGATATAGTTAGGAATTATAAGGTTTCAGTTAATTCAAACTATGATTATTTTGATATTAAACCATGAGACTTAGTAAGTGTAAGAAATACTAATCGAATAATAGAAAATAAGCCAGTTAAAAAGGTTCAATATTCTAAAGATACTGCTCAAATAATTCTAGATTCTTATCAGTCTCTAGAAAGTTTTATCATTAATTCTAAATAGCCATGTATAACGTAAAAGACAATGCTGAAGCTAAACTTCAAGTTTGATTATCTTCTTTAGCAACTACTCTAGTAGTTGAAATGTGAACAGGAATGATATTCCCTGCCCCACCTTTTGTAGCAGTTCTAAATAGAAGAGATTCAGATT
>DETJ01000001.1 GCA_002361595.1 Patescibacteria group bacterium UBA3291
AATCATCACAAGAGATTGATTCATGTAATGGCTCAGAATAGTAGTAATCCTAACATTAATAATAACATTCCTATAAACTAGATAGAAAATAAAAATGTCATAACAATTTAATTGTAGAATATTGCTACCGAAAGTCAAGAAAATCTGAATGTGTATTGTGTCCCTTTGAAACGGTGGGCTAGAAAGCCTTCCCTTAGTAAGGGAGGTGGTGAATGTAGTGAACCGGTGGGATTTTGCTCCTTTTTAAAGGAGCTGTCCGTAGGACTGAGGATTTTAATCCCCCTGTCGCTATGCTCCTTCCCCCCTTAATAAGGGGGGACTGAACTAAAATCCCCTCGGCTTTGCCGTATCCCCTTTAAAAAGGGGAGAAATATTCTACTAATTCCTACTCCCCTCTAAGCCAAGCATTAAGCTCTGGAAGTGTATACAATTCAGGACATGGATTGTATGTATCAGGTTTGAAATATACCCTATCTTTAGAAGCTTCTACATGTCTTTTGTATTTAAATCTACATAATGCCTTTTTTCGTTTTAGTTCAAATTCCGCTGTTCAGCATTTACCTGCACATTTCTCATTAAGAGAGCGGTAAAATTCTAGATCTTCTACATTTTCAATTTCTGATAAATCGTACATCATGCAACGCCTTTGGATATTTTTACAACGAACTTTATCTCGATACAAAAATGCTGCGATTCATAATCAAATCAGTACTCAGATTATAATCAGGATTATTCGTTTCTTTTTTGTCATTATTCAGGTTTTTTAATCATCTGTAACCCTAAATCATTTAACAATTGATCATCAATTTCTGATGGAGATCCGAACATTGGATCACGATATTTCTGATTTTTAGGGAATGCGATTACTTCACGAATATTCTCTTTTCCTGTAAATACCATAACCATTCTATCTAGTCAGAATGCACATCATCCGTGAGGTGGTACTCAGAATGTGAAACATTTCAAAATATGACCAAATCTGAACTGAATATCTTTTTCTTCTAATCAAAGAATAGTAAATATAGCATGTTGAAGTTTCTGGTCGTGGATTCTGATACTTCATCATCAGATTTCATATCACATAGCGACTATATCATAAGAATCTGATTCCATAGTAGTAAGTTTTTCTATATCATCTTCAGTTAATTTATATCCATTTCTCATTTTTTCTGCGAGTTCGATTAAGTATGAAATATGTTCATCCTTTGGTTTAGTGAATGGATGGTGAGTAGAACCAAGTTGTCCATCGCTTCATACTTCGAACATTGGAGCATCTACTACAAATGCAAAATCTAGTAAATCTTCCATTCATTCAGTTAGCTTTAATTCTTTGAGTAACTTGATTCTCAATGCTCATAATAATTCAACTACATCAATCCACTCTCAAACCTGGAAGAAGATTGTTTCTCAGTTTTTAGCTCATGTAAGAGATAATAATTCTGATTTTAATTCATCTGTTAAGTATTTAGCTAATGATCATTTAGGTCATTCAGATTCATCTAAGATTAAGTATAATAATCATTTTCCTCAGTTTTCTTTGATAACTGGTTCTAATTGTTTCTCAATTTCTCAACGAGTAAACTGTTTTGGAGCAACTAAAGCTTTAACACATTTAGCACTATTTAATAATGAGAAATCTACTTTTTTAGCCCAATCTGAAACATCTACGAAAGCTAATCATTCATAACGAAGATCGGGTTTATCGCTTCCATATTTATCCATAGCTTCTTTCCATTTTATAACTGGAAATTTCTGATTTTTAATTTTTTTATTAGGAAATTGCTTTGTCATTTCTATGAAATATTCTTCCATAATTTGAAGAACATCTGGCTCTTCTACAAATGACATTTCAAAATCGACCTGAGTAAATTCTGGCTGACGATCTCATCTAGGATCTTCATCACGGAAACATCTAGCGATTTGGATATATCTATCATATCATGCTACCATAAGCATTTGTTTATATTGCTGTGGAGACTGCGGAAGAACGAAAAATTTTCATTGATCAAATCTAGCAGGCACTACAAATTCACGAGATCATTCTGGAGTATTTTTTGTGAAACATGGAGTTTCGAAATATGCAAAGTCTTTATTGTGAAAGAATGATACAGTATTGCAGAATAATGTATCTCTAGCCATCATAGTTTCACGAAGTGTTTTTCTACGAAGGTCTAGATAACGGTATTCTAATCTCAAATCCTCTCCTACAGCATTCTCATTATCGATTGTGAATGGCAGTTCTGCACAAGTGGAAATGATTTTTACTTTTGATGGATTGATTTCTACTTCTCATGTAGCCATATCTTTATTTATCATATTATCAGGTCTAGCTACCACTTTTCAAACGATTTGCAAAACATATTCAGCCTTTATATCTTCTAAATTTCATCATTCACAAGAAAAATCTGATTTTGGATCTATTGTGATCTGTGTAATTCAATAACGATCACGAAGATCTATAAATGTTAGTCATCATAAATTTCTTACTCTATTAGCCCATCAAGCTATAGTAACTTCCTGTCCTACTGAAGATTTATTCAATTCTCCACAAGTGTGTGTACGATACATGATTATTTATTATTAGATATAAAGTTTATTATTCTCAAATTGCTGAATTTACCTGAATCGCATGATTTACCTGACGCTCAGGAATAACATTAGTTTCTACCAAATCCATTCACTCAAAATCCTTTTGGTCTGTAAAACATATAATTGGCTCATCATCTTCTACATCTATATCTCATTCAGGAAGTGGAAATGATGCAAAGTCATCAAACATATCTTTCATAGAATTGAAATAATCTAAGAATGCTGGCTTTTGATCTTCTGGTAATTCAATTGCTGTAAGTTTTAGTAATTTTTGTAATTGTTCTGGAGTCATCAAGTTTTAACATAGTTAATAAATCTGACTTTTAGAATAATATTTTTGGTTCATCTTTCAAGTATAACTTGCAAAAAAAAGGATGGTATTTCTACCACCCTTTATATAAGAATTTAGATTCTGAACTAAGCTTCAACTACAGTACTTTCTTCTTTTCCTTGATATTTTGAGCTTCCAAATCCAAGGATTAAGATACAGATTGGATAGAATAATACGAACAAAATAGATGTAAATACTCCCCATCCGAATTTTCTAGCAAACTTGAATGTTACTACGATGTATATGATTCAAACAATAGCACTTCCTATATTTGTAAGTAATTGTTGCTGATCTGGAATGAATGCAGCAATAATTCACATAACAACTGCAATTAGTATACCATACCAGAACCAATTTTTCATTCCTGCTATCTTATATTCGATATAGAAATGATAAATAGGGATTATAGCTTTCCATCCAGCTTCTCCAGCTTTAGTAAATGCTTTCCATAAAGCTATAGTTTTAATTAACCACCAAACAAAACCAATTATACAAGCGATTAAACCAAAACCTGCAAAAATTGCAGCTAAACCAATTGCTGCAGCTGCTTTTTCTTCATCAGTAGTGAATTGAGCATTAAATTCATCTGTAATACCAGGGTTCTCCTCTTCAAGAGCTCACAAAACTTCATTCAATCCAGCATTTAAATCGTTTACCATTTCTGGATTCTCTGCAAAAATTTGTTCTAATGACTGTTCGTCACTCGCAACTTCTTCTGCAATAGGAGTTTCTTCCTCTACAGCAACTTCTTCTGCAACGATTGGTTCTTCGTCAATTGCAACAGCATTTTCTTCTTGGGCATAAATAGGTGTAGCAACAAATGCTAATAACCCAAGAGCAGCGAATAAAGATAATAATTTTTTCATGAAAATAATGTATTAAAATATAAAAAAATAATATACAAGATGTATTATGTAATATAATTAACTGTAATTTCAATAGAAAATAAAGATTTTTATAATATTTAATTAATTTTTCAAAAAGAAAAAAGCTGAAATGGCATTACAAATCAGCTTCTTCTCCCACTTTTCTTCTAAAAATGAAGAAATAAAATGGAATAAGAAGAGTAAATTATACACAAACAACATAATGTTGTTACCTGAGAAAATTAATCAGGCAATCCTGAAACAATCTCTGGAATGAATTATATTACTTAACCTTTCAATTTCTCGATGTACTTTTGAAAAGCATAACCGATCCCTTTATTTTTTCCAAAGCTACCGATGTCGAAAAAATGGAAATTCAGCAAGCAAATAACTGAATGAGTAGGTAAAATAACTAATCCAAATTGAAGTGAATTATTCAAATCCCTATAAAAAGCACAACTTAGGTGAAAGGGATGATAGCGTTTTGTTTTTGTTTAGTGTACTTTTTTTATCACTTATCATGTATTCATAATGAATCATCAGATAAGGATTCAGATTTAATAAAAATCTGACATGGAATAAAAATAATACATTCAATAAAATCAATTCTTTGATTCTATACTATAAATAGCAAAGAATCACCAGTCATTCTGTATAATTTGAAAGAACTCTTCTGCCAATAAGACACTTGATATAAAACAAAAAATGTTTTATTGACGATGTAAGTATACTCCAATCATCCTTTTTTGTCAAATTTTTCTGAACTTTTTTTCTTTTAATTTTGTTAACTGATATTTCCTTGGGAAATTTATCAATTTTAAATAGTTGACATTTATTGTAAAATAATTATTCTATATATGTAGGTATATGAATTTTAATTATATTGAAATCATAAATTTAAGCTTTAAAAAATAAATTAAATACTAAAAAACAAATAATTAAACAAATAGAAAAGGTAAAATTATGAAACAGCAAACTGTTGAGAAGATTCTGATATTGGTTTGTGTAGCCGGTATCATCTTGTTGGCGAAACATTTTGTCAACAAACAGATGCATCTTGATGAGCAGAGAAAAGCTCACGTAGACTCTCTGGAAATGGTTGCCTTGAAAGTCGACTCTCTCGAGAAGGTCATTTCATTCTTTGAGATTCAGCATCCTGACTGGGAGCTGGAAATCAATGCCAACTGCAAAGATTTTGCTAAGGATTTCGAGAAGGGATTCAGCAAAGACTCTCTCGTCAAAGTTGTTATCGTAGGTACAACGAATGGTGATGGTAGTCTAAAATGGCTAATCAGGACTCGACAGAATTAAATCCAATTGCGATTAAAAGTTTATCACTAGCAGGCTTTATAAGTCTGCTAGTTTTTTATGAAAGATTTATTGTTTGCTTTTTAAGGATAGATTGATATTATGAACGTTAGTTAAATTTTATGAATAAAATTTCAATCTTTATGAAAAAATATAAGTTTAAAATGGCAATAAGGTGGATATTTTGGATACTTGTAATTATAATAGTTTGCTGTATAGCATTTTATAGATGTTATTTCTTACGTCAACCTTATCGTAAAGTACCAAATGATGAAAATTTGTTTGTAAGCCCAGCTAATGGAGAGATTATTGCGATTATAGAAAATCCTACAGAAGATACTGTAATATACAAAGATAATAATCACGTATTAGATCATTTTATAGATGGAATTGGTAGCTGAGCAACTATGGTTTCGATTATGATGACTCCCCTAGATGTTCACTATCAACGTTCTCCAAATAATGCAACTTTGATTGAAGAAAAATATGTCCGTGGAAGAAGACGTAATGCAATGAAAACTGATCCAACGATGAAATCTACTCTCCAAAATGAATATAATGCAATGCTTTTTGAGGCAGATAATTGAGTACGTTATAGAATAGTTCAAATTGCGTGAACTATGGCTAGAAGAATCGTTTCTTTCGTAGATATTGATGATGAAGTCGATCAGTGAGAAGTTATTTGATTAATCAGATTTGGATCTCAGGTTACAATTATATTTGATAGTAATGTGGAAGTTATTGCTAAAATATGAGATAAAGTAGTAGATGGAGAAACTGTTTTGGCAAAAATGAAAGCAGTTGGAAAATCTGATGAGATTGAAGTTTCTGATGTAAAATAGTAATTTGAATTTAATTTTCGATCAAATAAAAAGTCTGGCTCAAAAAAAAAGTCAGATTTTTTTGCTTTTTTTGATATTTTTGAATATCATTAGTATGTTTTATCTTTTGATAAAATTTTATGGGTTTAGACTCAAAAAACTGTACAGAATCTAAGGAAATAAAATACATAGAACCTGGGCGAACAAGAATTCAGGAAGTCTTTTGTGAAAAGAAATATACTGATAAGTTTTGATTTCTTCAAAGACATGTTTATAATATTTTTTCAAAATTATATAATAGACGAACCTTATCTTCCCAAAAAAAAGAAGTAATTTTTGATAAAGAATTTATTCAAACTGTCCATGATGATACTACTCTTATAGACAAATTCATAAAAAATTCAGAATGAGACAAATGGTATGATTTTGCAATCATTATTGGATTAAGTGAAAATTTAAAAAAGAAGTTGAATAAATTTTTAGAAAATAAAAATGAAAAATTGGAAGGTGAAAAGAAAAAATTGAAATATGAAAGAATCAGAATAATTCAAGATGAATTTGAATGAGACACTAAATTTTCAGAAGAATTATATAAAATTTTAGATAAGACTTGTGAAGTTAAATTAAATTGAAAAAAATATTCTTTAAATAAAGACGAAAAAGAACAAGAAAATAATAGAAAGTTAATATTTTCTCGCGAGTTTATGCAAAGAATACATAACAATCATGAAATTGAAGGGTATATTAGAAAGAATGGTGGTAAATTAGACAAAAAGATAACAGATTTAATAAGAAATGAAGCAATAAACTATTTACAAGAAGCAGAAAATATTTCGACAGAAAGGGAAACACAGAATATGAGGGAAGCTGAAAATAGAGTAGTAAGTTTAAGCAAATCCATATCAGAAGAATTTAAGTGAATGAGCATTGTTCCATCGCTCGATTCAATCGAACCTGCTGCCCAACGTCTCAATATCAACATCCATCCTGGCATGGAAAAATATAATGGTGATAAATTTTCACAATTATTTTTGGGTAATAAACAAGCAACTGAAAGACTTAATGAAATTAAATGAATTCTAAGCAAGAAATGATTACTTATTATTAAGGATGATTATATATTGTCATACATTTTATACCAAAAAGCAAAAAATAACGAAGTACTTGATAGTGCTGAAAAATCACAGTTAGTTGCTTATTGAAAGGAAATAGAAAAACGTTCAAACATAGTTGAAAAATATTTAACTGACAACTTAAAGCATGATATTAGTTATCTTAATTGAATATGAAATATTTCTGAAGAAGATAAAAATAAATTTTCAGATAATATAGATGAGTATATCAACCAATCACATGAGTTAGGTAAAAGATTTTCTAATATTTCTATACTGGAGGAATCTCAACTTATAGAATTTGATAAAATAGTTGATCAAATACAAAAAGATATGTCATCTTTAGGGAAAACTGATTCTTGAATACTTCATTTAACAAGTAGACTTGAAAACTATTTAAAAACCGAAGCTATAGATAAAAATGATAAAATATGAGTTGCTATACTATTTGCTCGTATATTACAATGGGATGATGTAAGAACGAAAGAAGACATACAAGAATTTATCAACACTATTAAGTGAAAAAATACTAAGTATAAGGAAAGATATGATATTTTTGTAGATGAACGTACAGAGAGAGATTATGAGCAAAGAACTGAATATGTTGTTAAAACTCTTACTGAAAGATATGAAAGAGCACAAAAATTAGCTGAAGCTAAAAAACATTATGAATCTGATTATTCTATAATTTTAAAAACGGATACAGATTCTCAAAATCCATCATGACTACAAATCGCTAATTGAATAGGCAATATCCAAGATAAACTTAATCATTATAAAATCAAATCTGATAGAACTGAGCGTGAGAATGCTGCATTAAAATATACGGCATTTGATATCACTTTTAATAATGCATTCAATTTAAATGACCCTATTATTCAAAAGCTAGCAGATCTAAAAATAGATTTACGTTCTGAATTATCTAATTACTGAATTTATAATCCAGATAATAATTCATACAATAAAAGCTCTCGAGATAGATTTATTGCCGACAAACTGTTAAATAAATGATTAACTACTGAAGAAATTGAAAGTTTATGAAAGACTATGGAATCTCTACCTTCTGAAGTTGAAAAAAATTATGAAATTTTATGTGGAGATTTTGATGCAAATCAAAATAGTTTTGAAAAAATTACTAAAATATACGCTTTAGGTGAAATTATTGATAAAATCAAATCACTTTTCTCTAATATAAACAGCAGAAAACTCTGAAATTTTATGGGTATTCAATTAGATGAAAGCGAACCAGCTAATGTAGTAGGTGATTGTTTATTCTTAAAATGAAAGATAAACTGAACTGAAACTAATATTAAGTATGATTTGCGTACTTGAAAACTTTATATGAATTCCTTCACTGAGCAAACATCCAACCCTCCTATGATTGTAGTTTGAAATACTAAACCCAGTAGAGAAATCTGAGAACTTGGTTCTTTTGAAGATGCTATTTCTAATATAGATTCCATATTTCATATGCAAAATGAGGATGAAAATACTGAAAATTTATGAAATAGTGATTTATGAGACTCTCCTAAAAATGACACAAATGCTAATGAAAATCCAGATGTATTAATAAAGAAAAAACTTACAAATGATCTTGGAAATATATGAAAAATTGTAAAAGAAAAAGCATGAGAGCAGTGAAAAGAAAATAATGTTATCAATGATTTACTGAAAACTTTTAATATTTTGCCCGATTATTGAGAGCTTAAAGATATAGAGTTTATGTGATGATCCAAATTATTTATTCTATTGGAAAGTATAAAGAATACCAATAATGAAAGTGATTTGGTAAAATTTTCCAATCAGATGAAAGAACTTATGTCTATGTGTGAATTATCCCGATGAAAAAATAATGATTCCCCTCACAAGTCAGAATTTAGTTCTATTACTATTTTCGATATAGATGAAAACAATGCCTCTACCGATATTATTTCTCTTCAAAAAGCCAATAAAAATTTTTTCTTAAATGATTCTTGAGAAAAAAAGAAGTTAGAAAGTAGCAAGTCTCATTTTGATTCATCTGTACAATTATCTTTTGCTGATATAATTGTTCAAAAATGTTGTAAAAGCACATGAAATTGACGAAAGATTTCTACTGCTGAAATGGAAACTTTTATTAATTCAATAAAATATAACATCTCTGATGGAAAAGACTTGGCAGCTTGTGAAAAAATGTTTGAAGATGATTATATGCTCACGTAAATTTATTACTTTCTTTGGCAAATATTAATATTTATTCAAATAAAAAAGTCTGATTTTTTTTGCATTTTTTGATATTTTTGAGTATTATTAGTGTGTATTTTATATACCCATCAAAGCAATGCCCGAAAGTCATGAAATGATTGGAATTAGTGATAAGGAAAAGATTATTGAAAATACTCAATTAGAATTAAAAGTATTAAAAGAATCTTTTACAGCAGAAGAACAGTTAAAACATGAAGTAAAACTTAGATGATTTTATAATTTAGATGAAAATTGAGAAAATATTAGTTTCAATATACGTAAAGTTAAAGAATACTTAGAATCAATTAAGGATAAGAGTTGGACAGATTTAGATGTAAAATCATCCGAACTTGAAAAATGAGTACGAACTATGGCTATACAAATAGCTATAAATTATATTAATATGCAAAACTGAGAATCTACTAATAATATAGATTGGATTGATGGTATTCGTGGGAATAAAACTTGGAAATGAATAAAAGAATTTCAAACAAAATATGAATTAAAAAATAAAGATGGATTACCCTGACGTGAAACTATAAATAAAATATTAGAATTACTTGGAAGTAATGTACCCAAAACTAACACTCCTGAAACTCAAAATTGATGAATCAGTACTTGAAGAACTAATATACCAGCAACTGACACACCAGAAACTAAGATATCAGGAATCAATACTTGAAAAATCAATACTTGAAGAATTCTAACACCTAGTGGAATAACTTTTTGAAGATTTAATAGCTGAGCACCCACCAGAATTAATGTTTTTAATATTTGAAATAATTTAACTTTAAACACAAATATTGATAGTAAAAAATATGTTAAATTATTATGAAATGTAAAATTTAACACTATTCCATGAGGTATAAATACTGTATGAAATACTAAGTGAAGAACAATTGTTGCCTGAAATGTTACTTGAATGGAATCTGCTGATTGAACTAATTTTAAATATAGATTAAACACTAAAACCAATAATAAATGATGAATAGAATGAATTATTTTTAAAAATTCTGAAGTACAAACGCTTTTGACTACTATCGTAGACCGTCAATGACAACAGATAAATACTAGCAAAAAACTATATCAAAAAAAAATAGAAGAGGAAAATTTGAAAGCAAAATGACAAACGGCCGAAAGTTTAGATCAAAATAAAGAAGCCGTAAAATCATTTGAAGATTATAAACACGAAAAATTTTCTCAAAAAAGCTTTGAAGAATTTGTACTCAGCGATGAATGAGTTGCTATAATAACAAATGAAATACAATGACATATAGATACTTCTCATCAGAACGAAAATGGTGAATATGATAAGTTTTATGAGAATTATCCTGTTTCTGGAGCAAATCTAGAGATAAAACTAAGAGCTGCTTGGGAAACTAAAATATTGAAGAATTATCATAAAGAAATTAATTGAGACGATAATCAACTTTCTGAAGAAGAAAGACAAGCAAAGGAAGAAGAAATGGAAAAATTAGATGTTATATCCAACAAGATTACGTGATATGTGGATAAAATCGTATGAAATTATATGATATCTGGTAAGGAAAACTTTAATCAGGATATAATGTGAGATTTAGAATCATTATTGTCTAAATGAACTCATTGAGCAAGTATTGATGATTTATTCTCTGATCAAAAATATAAAGATACGTTTAAAGTTGTATTATGAGGAAAAATTAAAAACTATGGAATGCTTGTTCGTGAAGGTAATAACATTGATATAAACACATGAGATAAACAAATAGATTTACAGTTAAAATCTTACTTATATATTTACTGAAGAATTTTCTATTCTAATTATTTTACTTCAAACAAAAATCCTAATTATTACGAAGAAATTCTTCCTGATATAATGAGAGTTATTATGTCAGGTGATGATGTATCTCTAAAAGATACAATTAAACATAAAGAACTTTTAGAACTTGAAAAAAGATTAGAAGAACAAAGAAAGGAAAGAGATCTTAAGAGAAGACAAGAAGCAGCAAGAAGAAATAGGGAAAGAAATAGCTACTCATATAATAGAGGGAAATTTTGAAGAAGATTAAATGTGGAGAAAATTAGTCCTGATGATATAGATAAAGCAACCTGAGCAGAAATTGTAGAAAATTCTGATATAGATTTATCGGATATTAAACCTAAATGAAATATTTGAGAAACAATTTTAAACAGCTGATTAGCTAAACAAAAAGCATTCTGAATTGCCTGGGCGAACTTCAAAAAATCTAATATTTGAATAGAAAATATTGTTACTCCTGAAAATATGAGAGATTTATATAATATTGAGAGTAAAGATATCGATGAAAATGCCTGGAAAAATTTTCTTAATAGTGATATTATGCAGTGAAGATCACAAGAAGATATAAATAAAATTCATAACGTTTTAAAATCATTCTCTAATGAGTTTTCGAAAGCTACTGAGATTATAACGTCATGAGCACATAAGCAAGAAGAAGCAGCAAATGAAGAAACTAAAATACATGCCCTTTGAGAAATAATCGATAATGTCAGGGATATTTTTGATATTATAGTAGAAAAACGGAAATGAGATTCAGAATTTGAATGATTTAAATTTGATAAAAATGAGCCTGTAAAAAGGGAATGAGACAATATTATAATGTCTGGAACTTTTAATTGAAGTAATATAAATATACGCTACGATCTCAAATCTTGAAAATTATTTATGAACCCATTTCTTCAAACAGCTCCTTGAATAATTATCATTTGAAATAATACCGATGCAAATATCAAAATATGAGAATTAGATTCCTTTGATACAATTTTGAATAAGCATTACAATGCACCTAATATCACATTAAATAGAGTAACTCCAGCGAGATATATGTGAAATCAAAACATTCCAAATCAGAATCCAAAAATCAATCAATGACCTACACCATCCAATTTATCAGAAAATTCACGTGATAATAGTACCAGGATATGATCACAATCTCATTATCAACCTCAAGCATCTAGGATTATTGATAAACATAAGAAAAGAATTGAAGATATTAAACAAAAATACGAAGACATGTTATATAAAAAAATCGATATGATTGGAAATAATATTATGGAAAACACAAAAAGACAAAGTGCCGTAAACTCTACTGTAACAAAATTTATGAAAACTTTCAATATAATTACTGAATGACAAGAAGGTAAAACTATAGAATTCAATGATTGATGAAATTGATCTGATTTGTTTGATTTATTGGAAATTATAAACAATTCTCCTTCCGAAACTTTGGATAAATTTCAGTTAATTATGAAAGAACTCGCAGAATATTCATGATTGAATTGGTGAAGTAACAATATATCTTGACCTCAAAAGAATTCAGAATATAAAGATATATTTGAAAAAAATAATGATAATGAAAATATATCATTAATAAAAACGTGTAAAGATGATTTTTCGGCTAAGTTTGAATCTTTAGCAGGTAAGTCTAGTTTTGAATCTGGATATAAACTTTGATTTGCTCAAATGATAAAAGAAAGATTTACCAATAAGGATAGTAAGCCAAATTGGAAACTAGATGAAACAGAAATGCGTAAATTCTTTACAAAAGCCTGACTTAATTGTCCGATTTAGTCGGTTTAATTAAATCAATATTTATAATTTAACAAAAACAAATAAAATGAATGAAAAGCATATAAACATCCAAGAAAATAAAGAAATATTTAGTGCAAAAATAGTATCTTTTGATATTCAGAATTGAAGTGGCCATATTGTAATGATTAATTCAGAACAGGCTGCTGAATATGGAATAAAAGATGATGATAAAATTTCATTAATCAGAAGGAATGAAGAATTTGTGGTAGATGTATCTCTTACGGATAGTTATGTACAAGCTAACGAAATCTGAGTAACTAAAGATTTTATGGATGAATATCCTGTAATGGAATGAGATACTGTGATTGTAAGTTTCGTAAAAAATAATCCTCTTTCAATGCAGGCAATTAGAAAGAAAATGCTCTGAAAAAAAATAACTGATGAAGAAATTGATGCAATTATTGAGGATATTAAAGATAATAAAATTCATGATTTAGTATTAGCTTATTATGTAGCGACTAGTTTTTTCTATAAATCTGATGTACATGAATTAGCATATACAACTAAAGCAACGGCATATACATGAGACATGTATCGTTTTCCATGAATAGTAGCCGGAAAATATTGTATCTGATGAGTACCAGGAAATGAGACGACTATGATTGTAGTTCCAATCCTAGCATCTTTATGAATCACCATGCCAAAAACTTTTTCAAAAGCAATCACCTCTCCTGCTGCAACTGGAGAATGTGTAAATGTTTTGATGGATATTGAATTTGATAAATCAGAAGTTATCAGACTTACTGATAAAGTATGAGCATGTTTAGTATGGAATGAAAAGCTGAATTTAGCACCAGTTAATGATAGAATTATTAAAGTTTCATCACCTCTATGAATGGAACCATATGCAAGAATGATTTCCTCAATTATGGCAAAAAATTATGCAATGTGAATTAATCACTGTCTAATCGATATTCCTATGTGACCTACTGCAAAAGTTGCTACTATGAAAGATGCAAAAAGAGTCGCAAAACGTTTTAGAGAGATCTGAGAATATCTCTGAATAAAAATGGATGTTCAAATTACTGATGGAAGCCAACCAATTGGTAGATGAATTTGAGCATGTCTTCAAGCAAGAGAAGCTCTTAGAATTTTACAGCAATATAAAACAAGATCTGAAGATTTGGAGAATAAAGTAATATTTCTCGCTTCTAAGCTACTAGTACTATGTTGAGCAGCAAGTAATATGAAAAATGCTGAGAATTTAGTAAAAGCTCAATTAAATAATTGAGAAGCATGGAAAAAAATGCAAGAAATCATAAAAGCTCAGAACTGAAATCCTAATATTAAATCTGAAGATATTCAGCTTGGTAAATTTTCTCATGATGTCGTTGCAGATAAAGACTGTATAATTACTAAGGTCGATATGAAACATTTGAATACAATGGTTAGATGATTAGGAGCCCCAAAACAGTATGAAGCATGAATATATTTACACAAAAAATTATGAGATAAAGTAAAAAAATGAGAAGTAATTTATACCATGTATTCAAATTCAGCTAATAAATTAAATCTAATAAAAGACATGCAAAAAGAAAAAGATTTCTATACATATTCTAACAAGATTAAAGATAAGATTAAAAATGTAATAAAAAAGCTGACTTAATTGTCAGCTTTTATTTATAATTTAACTTAAAAATGGAATATTTACTCACCAAAAGACTATCAAATCCTTGATAATTATAACTACTCACAGTAATAATATTAAGTAAAAGAAGAACATATTTACATATCATTCATATCTGAAATATTTTTCTGGTTTAATTTTAAATATCGACTGAAGAATCATTCACACTGCCCTACCTCAATCTAATGCTGGGATAGGTAATATATTAAATATAGCAAGAGCTAAAGAAATGATAGCAGCAAAAGCAAAATAAGCTCACCATCATCACATTTCATAGAACAATCATCAGATTTTTACTGCTCAAACTGGTCACGATAAATTATTTAGTGCATTTTTCATTTCTCATTTATTAAACGAAAATAATCACTTTCAAAGAATTCATAATGCATTCATTGTTAGATTCCATTCTGCTCAAATTTCATGGAGTGCGGCAATCATTGCTCATCAAAATCCAAATTTTATATCATTAAGTTGAATATCTCAGTTTTCTGAAATAATTATTCAAAATGTACAAGTTCATTCGCAATAAAACTCTTCTGTATCAAGTTCTATATCTCACCTCTGAATAGTTATAGTATGAGAAGCATCTGCAGATGATGCCATCAAATCCAAGAATGTGAGATATTCCACATCCTTTCAATCGAATTTCATTATTACATCATCTGGTCTTAAATCTATCTGCTCTCATAATCATCATTCAGTTACTTCTTGAATTAATACTCCACTTTCAACCTGTCATGTAAGAAATCATTGTTCTCTTAAAAAAGTTGGACTAGCCATCAAATAACTTGTAGATCATTTATCTTCGGCCACTTGAGAAACAGAAAGTGGCTGAACTCAGTGTAAAAATATACAAGTGAATATCACCCATGCTGTCAAAAAATTCATTGTAACTCATGCGAAAATCACGATTAATCTTTTCCATAATGGAGCTGTAAAAAGCGTATTTGGATTTTTGAATGATTCCTTATCAGTTGGATCATCTCACTCAATTTGACAGAATCATCCAAGAGGAATCCAGTTTAATGTATATTGTGTTCACTTTTTATCTTTCCATAAATTGCAAATCTTTGGAGGCAATCAGATTCAGAATTCTGGCACTTTCATTCAGCACTTCCTAGCTGCTATAAAGTGTCCAAATTCATGTAAAACTACCAAAACCATAAATACTACAATTCATAATATTACTAATCGTCGCATATTTATTTAAATTTTAAGATATAAATTAGTTATTTTCTGCTCACTCTTTGATAACGGATTTGATATCAGCTAACTGATATCATCTTCTCATTAATTTTTGAATAATATCAAATCAGTCTACTCATTTTTTCTTGTACGCTTCTATTTCTTTTTTAATAGCTTTACGCATTCAATTAGTCAATTCTTCCTGATTTTCTGAGATTTTTTTGGATAATAATCATTTATCAATTCCACGTTGGATAAGTTTTTGCTTGATGATGAATAATGGACGTCATTTTTTCTCTACCTCTGAATACAAGAAACTTTCCGTAAATTTTTCATCATTAATAAAATCATTCTTTTTTAGAACATCCATACAATGAGAAATATCATCAGAATTATATCATTTCTTGTAAAGGATTATACGTATTTCTTGCTCAGTTTTTGGATAACGAGAAAGATATCATATTGCATAATCGATAGCAGATTGGGCCATTTATTTCAGTGAACATTCAAAAATAAACTATGGAAAGATATACAAAAACTTATATTAAAAGCAAGAATAAAAGTAAATTTTCTTGGTAGAAATTTGACAAAAATGGTAAGAATAAGTATAATTAAGTGTTTATTTAATATTATATCACTATGAATAAACAAAAAGTTCTCAAAATTCTAAACGATTTGAAACCATATTGGGATTTAGCAGAATGATTGATTGCTTTGATTGAAGCTGGATTTATGGATAAAGACACATATCAAAATATGCTATTCATGATTGCATCAGCTATCAAAAAAATGCCTGAATGAGAAGATAAAGAAAAGTTAAAAAAAGAATTTGAAGAAATTAAAAACAGTGAGATTAAAAAATAATTCGTTATAGTTATTGTATTGTACTAATATGAAATTTCTTAAAGAATACAAAGAAGAAAATATATCTTCACAAAATAGTATTGATCAAATTTCCACATCCATTTTTTCAGTTTTCTCAATAAATTGAGTCCAATATAAAACAAGAAAAATATCAAATTCTATAGAGGAAGGAAATAAATTATGATTAAATATTAAGATTTCAGTCCCCATCTACTACCTTGAATGAAGTTGATGATTAAGAAAATGAGCATACGTTAAAGAAAAAGATATTATTTTTATGTTTGATAATGCTGACGATATAACATTGAAGCATGAAATTATTCATAGCATAGAATACAATAAACCTATATCTCATAAATTACAAAAATTTTATGAATTAGTAAAAAATAAAATTTCAGAAGAATCTTTTGATGGAAAAGTAGCTAGTTTTAATTTTATGAAGGATATTCACGAATTTATTGCTGATGGATATAGCAGGCAACCTTTTATTAACGCTCTAAAGAAGGAATGACTTTATGAAAAATTTTTGGAAAATACTAGATATATTTTTGAATAATATTTTCTATACTAAAATTTGCATTTTATAACATTTCTGAATATAATTAGACTGTGTTGAGTCTAATTTTTATTTATTAGTAATTATCTACTTTATGCCAAACCAGTTGATAAATACGATATTGGAAGTAAGTGATGTAAAGGCATTACAAGTAGATTTTTCACAACTAAAAAAAATCTCACGTAAAGATGCAGAAGCGACTCAAATTATTATGTATTATAAAGATGAAGAAAACTGTATTCATATTCTTACTACTAATAATTTTCCTGAAGATTTACAAAAAGTTCTTAACCAATTAGATAATAAATGACTAAAAAATAAAGTTTTTTATACTTCTATAGAGTGATTTACTGAATGACTTAAATGGTATGATGAGCTCGAAAATGAAGAGAAAAAAGAAAAAGAAGAAAGTGAAAGAAGAGAAAAAGCTGAATGAGATTCTGCGATTACATTAATGAAACAATTTTTTACAAAAAAGGATTCTCTAGATCCTGGAGAATTTATTCTAGAAATGGTTAGATTATGATTTCAATCTGGTGCCTCTGACATGCATTTTCAGCCAGAATGAAAAAACGTAACTATGCGTCTCCGTTTGGATGGAATTTTGCAAGATGTAGTCAATTTTGATGCCAAAGATTTCTGGAAATATTTACAGAAGTTAAAATTCATATCATGAGTAAAGATGAATGTTGATTATCTTCCTCAAGATGGAAGATTCTCTTTTGAGGCGACAAATCATGAATGATCAAAGAAAAAAGTGGACGCCAGGGTAAATTTTATGCCATGAATGGCTTCAGAATCAACTGTAATCAGATTTTTGGATTCTGAAAAATGAATATCAACCTTTGAAGAAATATGATTCACTGATAAAAATTATGACATTCTAAATAAACATATTTCAAAAACTACTGGAATGATAATAGTTACATGACCTACTGGATCATGAAAGACTACTACATTATATTCTATTTTAAATTATCTAAATAGGTGAACAAATAAAATTATCACATTGGAGGATCCTATTGAATATGAAATGCCATGAATACAGCAATCTCAGATTAATTACGCTAAAAATTATGATTACGAAACTGGACTAAAAGCCATACTACGTCATGATCCTGATATTATATTAGTTTGAGAAACTAGATCTAAAGAAACTGCAGATATCGCTGTAAATGCTGCATTAACGTGACATCTAGTCTTTACTACATTACATACGAATTCAGCGATTGCATCCATTCCGCGTTTACTTTCAATGTGAGTAGAGCCTTATTTATTAGCACCTGCAATCCAATTAGTATTGTGACAACGTTTGGTTCGTAAAGTTTGTCCAGATTGTTCTCACAAAAGACCTGCAACATACGCGGAGCAATCTGAAATTGAACAAGCATTAAAGAGATTGAATGATGCATGAATATCTAATTTACCAGCATTTGATGGAACAATTATTACTACCGAATGATGTTCACACTGTAATGAAACATGATATCAGGGTAGATTAGCAATTTTAGAAGCTCTTGAAATAACTGAAGATATGAGAAATCTCATAATTGACAGAGAATCTGAGGCTTGAATATTAACTAAAGCACGCGCAAATTGATTTATTACGCTACAAGAGGATTGAATTATAAAAGTATTAAGATGAGATACTACATTGGACGAAATTCATAGAGTAATAGAGTAATAATATAAATAATAGGAAACAAGATGATTACATCTTGTTTTTTTATAATAATTGATTAGTTTGTGTAATTATGAAAAATCAAACTTTTACAATATATTTTGATGAAGCAGGGAGATGACCCTTAGCAGGTCCTCTTTTTATATGACTTGTATGTCCCATTACCAAACTTTCCAAAAAAGAATTACTCCCCTTTTGTGATAGTAAACAGATTACAGA
Source organism: Patescibacteria group bacterium UBA3291 (assembly GCA_002361595.1). Classification (GTDB taxonomy): domain Bacteria; phylum Patescibacteriota; class Gracilibacteria; order Absconditabacterales; family Absconditicoccaceae; genus UBA3291. Next base: position 18,993 of record DETJ01000001.1, read on the forward strand.
ATCCAGGAGAGAAAAACTTTTCACATATATAGAAAGGTTAAAATCTGAATGAAAAATCATTTCCATTCCTGCTTGGATGACTGCTGCTGAAATCGATAAATATGGGATGAGTAATGCCCTTCACTTAGCAATTATTAGATGAATGATTCAGATTTTTAATGAGCTATTTCCTGAGACTAAGATTAGTAATGAATTACCAGATCCCTTATCTATCAAAATAAAACCAAATCTGAAATATACCGATGTTTTGAATTACTTTTCTGAGCTAAGTGCTAAGTGACTAAAAATCGAATTAGTCATGGATGGAAACCGTGATTTCTGACTGAGAAAAATGTTTCCTTTTCGAGAAATAGAAACTATAATTTCCTGAGATGCAAAGGTAAAAGAAATCTGAATGGCATCGATTATTGCTAAAGTTTCACGTGATCGCATCATGGAATCTTTACCAAAAAAATATGCTAAATATAATTTTGATAAACATAAGTGATATGGAACTAAGGAACATAAGGATTTATTAGGAAAATATGGTCCAAGCGATATCCATCGTAAACTATTTTTGAAATGGATATTCCCAGACCATACTTTCGTTAAAAAATTACCAGAAAAATTCTAATATATTAAGACATAACTGAAATATTCATTCATTCTTTTGATTTTTCTATGAACTCGTTCAATTTTTTAGTTATAGATTTTGGCTTAGGTACGTAAAATAGTTCAATTGCTTTTGATCATGCTGATAAATTTCACTCTGGATGAATAGAAACTTTTCCATAATTAAGTAATGATCAAAAAAATCAGCTTTTAGACTCTTTTACTATTTTGATTGTAGAAGTTGCTATATTCATACTTTCAGTCTTAAAAAATCAATGCTGACGGAATATCATAAACTGATCTACTGTAAAAATATTGAAGTCCATTTCATAATCTATTATTCTATCTAACACTCTATATAATAGGAACAAGAAGCCTATATTTACAAATACTCATACAATATTAAGAAAGAAATTAGATGTTGCAGCTGTCTCTGCAAAAAAAGACGCAACAGCATTCACAATCATCAATATTACTTGTAATATAGCTGATATAAATGTATTTTTCAAAAACAATTCATATCTTCAATCTTTCAAATCATCATTGGTTATTGTGTCTATATACCCATTACTATTATTTATCTGTCCCTGAATATTTTGCATAATCATTATTATACTATGAATACTTCGTAAGAAAGTAACCAAAGAATATCATATCGTCATAACCCAAAAAAGTCGCATATATTCAGGATTGTAGAATTGACTATAAGCAAACCAAATCAAAAGTCAGAATGCTATAAATGCAAACAGTAACCATACCATCGGACGAATCAAAAATATCCAATGTTTTTTGGTTAAAATTGCATTTCATTGTCCGTTTTCCTGTATTGCATTATATAACTCACGCTCATCAAGTTTTGTATTAAAACTTCATAATATCTTCATTGATTATTTGGATTAGTGAGATAAATATGTTTATCTATGTTGGATAGGATAAAAAAATTTGTACTAATGTCAAACGTTTTGAAACTTTTTGATAAAAAAACTAGCGATTGGATACAACCGCTAGTCTTCACGATCTTCATCTAAAAATCTAGCCATCACTCTTACTACAATAATGAAATATCGGAACGAAAAGACTAAAACCAGGACAGAATACAATATCCACATTAGTGTATAAGGATTCCTAAATTCCAAGTTATATCTATTTAATAGTGCATAAACACACGAACCAATAGCAACCAATGTAAAGGCAAGATAGACATAGATGAAAGAATTTCTCATCTGAGGGTCTTCTATTCTCTTAAGTCTCCATACCAACATGGAATCTGAAGCATCTAGGAAGAAAATACTGGCTAAGATTAAAAGTACGAACCCCCAAGATTTGAAAAACGACAGATACACACTCGCACATAGGATTGCTAAAACTAGAGCAACCCTCAAACTTCTGATAATAATAATTCTTTTCATTTTGTTTGAGTTTTTTATTTAATATATAGTTATATATAAATAAACACAAAAATGTCAAGCAAAAAATGTCGTTCAAATTTATAGCTCCATTTATTTGCATTCAAATGAAAAAACTTTATATAAATAAGTGTGTTTATTTTTATACGGAGAAATATTATGAAAACATTAAGTAAAATCTGTTTTTTTTCTTTGATTATAATTTGATTAACTATTTGAAATCTAAGTTCAGCTGGAAATTGGAATTTACCATGAGTAAAAATTATTTCTCGTGCAGAATGGTGAGCAGATGAAAGTATCAGATTCCGCTCTACTCCCAGGCCAACTAGTACTTCTTCAAAGTGAGAAAAAACCGAAGAACAAAAAAAAGCTGAAGAAATTTCAAGAATTCGCAATACTTGGATGGCTAAAAATTTTCCATTAGAATGGAAATATGAATTGTCAAACCTTATGATGTGAAATCATTACCTAATATATCCAGATTACTATAATTTTCATAAAAATAAAATAATTATCCACCATACAGCTGTAGATTATAAACCTGAATGGACTATCAATGACGTAAAGAAGCAAATTCAAGACATATACAAATATCACACTATCAATCGTGATTTTTGAGATATTTGATACAATTTTTTGATTGATCAGATGTGAAATATATATGAATGACGTGCAGGATGAGAATGAGCTGTTGGAATGCATGCTACTAGCAACAATATTACATCAATCTGAATATCTCTTATGTGAAATTTTCAATACGACAAACCTACTGTTGAACAAATGGAAGCATTAGTAAATCTGACTACAGCAATTGCAAAATTTTATCACATAGATCCCAAATGATATACATACACATTTTCAACCAACACGGAGGAAGAACCTTATGTTGTAGCTACAAAAAATCCAAATATTATGTGACATAAAAATGTAAAAAATACCTCTTGTCCGGGTATCAATTTAGATAAATTCTTACCCAAGATAAGGGATGAAGTTTTGCGCAGAATGAAAAAAGAAATAATAGGAAATATTGCTTTACCCTCAGATCGACTAAAAGATTTAAAAAATTCTAATTATCTACAAACTATACCAAACAATTCTAGTTCAAACAAAATAACTAATTCTAATACGACAGAAGATACATCCAAAGTGAAAAATTTTACTAAACGCCTTTCTGAACTAAAGAGTAACAATCCTGATGTCCTTAATAATGCAGCATCTGCTGCAAGAAAAAATTATACATGAAAATTAAATAAAGCTTCTAATCAAATATCAAAAATCGAAACTAAATATTCAATTAATGATGTTAAAAAATTAATAAATCAAAACATTTCCGTTTTATTATATGAACTTTCTACTGAATATGATAGTTTTCAAATTATGTGTGATATAAATTGCATATTTACTATAGATTGAGTAGATTATACGTTGGATGAAGCTACGTTAACTTTTTTGACCAATAAAATTTATGTAGATTCCAAATTCCCGTTATCGGCAAATAAAGTTTCTGTAAGATCTTCTATGAATGGAGGATCTGTTAAAATCTTAAATTATAATCGTAAATCTTATTTAGGCGTTCAATGGAATAGTTTCAAATGAAGTCTAAATTTTGAGAAGTGAACTTATCCACTAAAAAATGGAGTACAAAAATCTGACTTTATTGTAATCAATACACTCCCTTTCTCCGAATATATGAAATGAATCGTAGAAACTAATGATACTGAAACTTTGGAAAAAAATAAAGTTATGGCTATGATTTCAAAAAACTATGCTCTATTCTATATAAACAAAAACAATATTCATCCTAATATTTCACCAGATGCAAATTATACTGCGATTGATGATCCTAATTTTTTTCAAAAGTATGTTTGAGCTGGATTAGAAAAGACTTTAACCAAGCGGTATCAGGCATTAGAAGTCACAAAGAACAAAATAGTAATGTATGATAACTATTTACCAATTTTACCGTACTTTAACTGCTCTGCTTGATTCACTTTATCTGCGGAAGAAAAACGATGATGGAACGATACCCCTTATCTAAAATCTGTATACGATTTTAAGTGATGTAAGGACTTTGCATGACATTGAGTATGATTAGCCTGAAAATGAGCCGAACGATTTGCGCAGCAATGAATAACTTATGATCAGATTTTGAAATATTATTATGATGGAATCGAGATTGTGAATATAAACTAAGGCGTAAATAAATTTTTAACTTGAAAACGAAAGGAACATTTGTATAAAAGAATGCGAGATTTTTATTATCTTTAAATTTTAAAACTATGGCAGACATTACTCCTCTCGAAAAAGTGAGAAACCTAGGTATCATGGCGCACATCGATGCCGGTAAAACTACTGTAACTGAAAGAATTCTTTTCTATACAGGAAGGACACATAAAATCTGAGAAACTCACGACTGAGAATCTCAAATGGACTGGATGGACCAGGAAAAAGAAAGATGAATTACTATTACATCAGCTACTACTGTATGTTTCTGGAAAGGTCATCATATTAATATTATCGATACTCCAGGGCACGTTGACTTTACAATTGAAGTAGAAAGATCTTTACGTGTACTTGATGGTGCTGTTGCATTACTTGATGGACAGGCTTGAGTAGAACCTCAGACTGAAACTGTATGGAGACAGGCTGACAAATATAATGTTCCTAGAATGATCTTCGTAAATAAAATGGATAAAATGGGAGCTGATTTCTACAATTCAGTTGAAACAATCAAAGAAAGATTAACTGACAAAGCAATTCCTATCGAATTACCAAATGGTGCTTCTGATACTTTTGCAGGAGTTGTAAGTTTAGTTAACATGAAATACTACACTTTCGAATGAGAAAAATGAGTAAATGTAGTAGAACACGAAATCCCTGAAGAATTAAAAGCTAAAGCTGAAGAATATAGAGAAGCTTTGATAGATAGAGTTTCTATTTATGATGATGAATTGGCTGAAAAATATCTAGAAGGAGAAGAAATTCCTGTAGAACTTTTGAAAAAAGCCATCAGAATCTGAACATGTAGCGGAGACTTATTCCCAGTAATGTGTGGATCTGCTCTTGGAAATAAATGAGTTCAATTAATGATAGATGCAGTTGTAGATTTCTTACCTTCTCCACTTGATAGAGGTGAAATCGTTGGAACTGATCCAGATGATCCAGAAAAACAAATTACTAGAAAGTCTGACGTAAATCAGCCAGCTTCTGCTATCGCTTTCAAGATTATGACTGATCCTTTCGTAGGTACTTTGACTTACGTTAGAGTTTACTCAGGAGTTATCAAATCTGGAGATATGCTTTTGAATCCTATCACAGGACAGAAAGAAAGAGTTGGAAGACTTTTGATGATGCATGCAAACAAGAGGGAAGAAATTACTGAAATATCTGCTGGACACATTTGTGCTTTCCTATGACTAAAAGATACTAGAACTGGAAATACATTATGTGATATCAAAAATCCTATAGTTTTGGAAAGTATGACATTCCCTGAGCCAGTTATCTCAATCGCTGTAGAACCAAAGTCAAAAGGTGATCAAGAAAAGATGTGACTTGCTCTTGCAAAATTATCATACGAAGATCCTACTTTCACATATCATTCAGATGAAGAAAGTGGTCAGACTATTATCTCTGGAATGTGAGAATTACATCTAGAGGTACTTATTGAGAGAATGAGAAGAGAACATAAAGTAGAAGTTAATACTGGAGCTCCTCAGGTAGCTTACAGAGAAACTATCACTCAAAATGTGGAATGAGAATGATTATTCAAGAAACAGTCATGAGGTCGTGGACAGTACGGACATGTTGTATTGAAACTCGAAAAGAACGATGAAAAGATTTACGATTTCGAATCACAAATTAAAGGTTGAGTTATCCCTAACGAATTTATACCTGCTATTGATAAGGGAGCTAGAGAAGTAGTTGCTCAAGGACTTTTGGCTGGATATCCAATCATCAATGTTAAAGTTATTCCTTTCTTCGGATCTTACCATGATGTGGATTCTTCAGAAGTATCATTCAAGGTTGCAACTCACAAGGCTATGAAAGATGCATTCTTCAAAGCTGGTCCAGTTCTTCTAGAACCTATAATGTCAGTAGAAGTAGTTACTCCAGAAGAATATGTAGGTACAGTTATGGGTGATATTAGTTCTCGTAGATGACTTATCCTTGGACAAACTCCAAGAGGAAATGCTACTGCTATCGAAGCAAAAGTTCCATTAGCTGAGATGTTTGGATACTCTACAGATCTTAGATCTAATACTCAGGGTAGAGCTCAATATACAATGCAAATGTCTAATTATGAAAAAGTACCTGATGCTCTTGCAAAGAAGATTATAGCTGAAAGAGCTGGAACTATGAAATCTGATGACGATGAATAATTAATTAGTTTAAACAAATAAAAAGACTGATTCGTGATTGAGTCAGTCTTTTAAAATTTTTAAATTAATTATTTTATCTAATCATACAAATTAGATTTATTCTCTGATTTATAACCCAATAAAGCATTAAATAAGCAATTTCTGCAATTTTCTATACATATTCATGCATCACAGTTCTGACAAAAGTCTTCACGACTTAAATTTTTTATACTCTGTAGATTTAATTCTGCTATGACAATTTCTGGTTTTTCATTAGTAGAAAGCATTGGTTTTATTGGTTAGTAATAAAATACATAATTTATGTTATGTATGATATATTATTATATATTTTTTATAAAATGTCAATAGATTTTTTACACAAATAATAAATAATAGTTTTATTAAACGATAAATTCTGAATGAAAATTTGCATTATATAAAATTTCGTTTATAATTTATTTAGTTTCATATTTTATTTTATACAAAAATTAAAAAAAATGACAATTGAAGAATTATTAAAATCATTAAATGATCATCAGAGAGCTTATGTTGATTTAGAATTATGAGATAAAGCTACAAATGGTGATTATATGTTAGCTTCTTATCATCTTGTTCCAAATGGGAAAAAAAACATTTTACAAGCAGCTTGTGAAGTAGCCAGTGAATCTAGTACTGGAACAAATTTTCCGGTAAAGACTGAAACTCCTTATGCTAGACTTTTGAATGCTCTAGTTTATGAAGTGGACCCTGAAGCTGAAATGGTAAAAATCGCTTTCCCATGGAGATTATTCGATAGAAATGGAAATATTCAGAATATTTTCACTTATATCGCTGGAAATATCTTTGGAATGGGAGATGTAAAAGCATTAAAGCTGATTGATGTATGGTTTCCTCCTGTAATGCTAGAACAATATGATGGACCGAGCTATACTCTTGATGATATGAGAAAATATCTTAACGTTTATGATAGACCAATACTTGGAACTATTGTAAAACCTAAAATGGGACTTTCATCTGCTGAATATGCAGAAGTTTGTTATGATTTCTGGGTTGGAGGATGAGACTTCGTTAAAAATGATGAACCTCAAGCAGATCAGGATTTCTGTCCTTATGAAAAAATGGTAGCTCATGTAAAAGAAGCCATGGATAAAGCTGTAAAAGAAACAGGACACAAAAAGATTCACTCTTTCAATGTTTCTGCTGCAGATTTCGATACAATGCTTGAGAGATGCGAAATTATTAGAAATGCTGGATTCGAGCCAGGAAGTTATGCATTCCTGATTGATGGAACTACTGCTGGATGGATGGCTGTTCAAACTCTTAGAAGACACTACCCTGACGTATTTATCCATTTCCACAGAGCTGGACATGGAGCATATACTAGACCAGAAAATCCTATTGGATATTCGGTATTAGTTCTCTCTAAATTTGCTAGGCTGGCTGGAGCTAGTGGAATTCATACTGGAACTGCTGGAGTAGGTAAAATGGCTTGAACTCCTGGAGAAGATGTAACTGCTGCTCACGAAATTAGATACTTTACAGATATGTGACATACATTTGAACAGTCTTGGACTAAAATTCCTCCACAGGATGAAGATTTAATTGGAATTAATGAAATCGACAAAAAGAATATGGAAATTCTGATTGATGACAGTTGGAGAGGAATTAAAAAATGCTGCCCTATCGTATCTGGAGGATTAAATCCGGTATTATTGAAACCATTTATGGATTTGATGTGAAATGCCGATTTCATTACTACAATGGGAGCAGGAACTCATGCTCATCCAGATGGTACTAGAGCTGGTGCTACTGCAATGGTTCAGGCTTGTGAAGCTTTCCAAAAATGAATTGATATTCATGAGTATGCAAAAGATCATAAAGAACTAGCTAGAGCTATTGAATTCTTTGAAAAGAAATAATAAACAGGACTTTATTACATTTTTATACTTTAATTTATCACCATGTCTGATTTAACACCTATTATTACAAAAGCAGTTGAAACAGGAGCTACAAAACTGCTCGACCATTTTAAATCTCAATATGGATCTCTTTATTTCATTCCATTATGAGTAAATTCAAAAACTCCTGGAGAAATCGCTCCTATTGTCGCTCCAGCAGTTGAAGAACAGATTTTAACTGTTCAAGATGATAAAGTAACTATCAATGTTATTGATGATAAAATTGGAGTAGTTTTCAATACATTTGTGGATGGATTCTATGATTCTCTTTCTTTCCTTGGAAAACAAATAATGAAAAGAGCCGATTTAAAAATGACTTGGGATGAATATAAACAATGATTAGCTAGGCGTAAAGCTGAGAATCCTGATAGCTTTAAAACTTGGAAAGATAATCTAAATCTGATTTTACAAATGATTTTTGATGAGATTATTGTTGCATTAAATGCCCAAGGAAAGACTGTTTATATTTCAAATGGAGAAAACTTTTTCAATTCTTCAAAAGAAGCTGCTGACGCAATGAAGATCTATCAGTAAAATTAAGTTTATAAATATTAAAGGTTTCCTATTTTTGGAGACCTTTTTTATTTTGAAAAAATCTGATTTTTCTTGCATTTAATTATGATAAAAATATCATTCAGATTAGTTTTTATTATTTGACTAAAAAATTATGGAACAGTTATCAGAAAGAGATGTTCGTATCCAAAAGATTGAAAAAATGAAAAAATTGTGAGTAGTACCATTCGCTCAGCATTTTGATAAAGAGCAATCTATTAAAAAAATCGTAGATGAATACTCAAATAAAGAGATGAGAGAAATTGAAGTAATAATTCCTACTCCTGAAAAGCAAGTTAAAACTGCATGAAGATTGATGCTTTATCGTAGTTTTGGTAAATTATCTTTCTGAACTATCATGGATGGTAGCGAAAAAATTCAAGTAATGTTTCACAGAGATAACTGCAAAATAGATATTTCTACATCTGCAGATGAACCAAAATTGGTAGATTCTCTTTGAGAATGAGAAGAATCTATGACTGCATACAAATTCATGGAAAAAATGGTAGATATCTGAGATTTTATCGGAGTAACTGGAGAAGTATTCAAAACTCACAAATGAGAACTCACTATATTCGTGTCAGAATTTAAATTCCTTTCTAAGTCTGTACGTGGATTACCAGAAAAATATCATGGAATCAATGATGCCGAAGAACTATATAGAAAAAGATATTTGGATATGATTATGAATCCTGAAACTTATCAACGTTTCCTATTCAAATCAAGATTCTATCAAAAATTAAGGGAATTCTATACTAAAGAATGATTTACTGAGATTCAAACCCCAATACTAGACAATGCCGCTTCATGAGCTGCTGCTAGACCATTCATTACCCATCATAATGACTTTGATGTTGATGTTTATCTAAGAATTGCATTCGAAACATCGCTAAAGAAAGCAACTGTATGAAGATTTGAGAAAGTATTTGAAATTGGTCAGGATTTTAGAAATGAATGATCTGATCCTTCACATATTCAAGAATTTACACAGGTTGAACATTATGCTGTATATTGGAACTATGAAGATAATATGAAATTCACTGAAAAGATGTTTGATTTCTTATTCGATGAATTAAAATTAGATAGAAAGCTGAAAGTAAAAGATAAAGAATGAGTAGAAAAAGAGGTAGATTTTACTACTCCATGGGAGAGAATCGATTATACGAAATGAATTTTGGAAGCTAGTGGAATAGATATTACTCAATACGGAGTAGATGATGCTGATAAACTTAGAAACGACATCAAAGCAAAATGAATCACATTTGAATGAATTGACGATATGTGAACTACAACTTTAATAGACTATCTTTTCAAGAAAGTTTTGCGTCCTTCTATCATTGGACCAGCATTCATATATAACTACCCTGTCATTATGCAGCCTCTCGCCAGAGTTTCTGATAAAGATTCAAATATAGTAGAACAATTCCAGCTATTGGTAAATGGATGGGAAATCTGTAAAGCTTATTCAGAATTAGTTGATCCTCTATTCCAGCAGGCAAACTTTGATAAACAAGCTGAGGCTGCTGCTAAATGAGATGATGAAGCAACAAGTGGAGATGATGCTTTCGTAGAAGCTATGGAATATGGAATGCCTCCACAGTCTGGATTTGGAATGGGATTAGAAAGAATATTAGCAATTCTTTCACAACAAGAAAATATTCGTGATGTAGTAATGTTCCCATTGATGAAGCCTAGAAACTGAAATGAAGAATAAATTTTTGCAATTGGGGCTTCAATTTTAAGCTTGATTTTTGTAATAATTGCTATATATAAATACTCGTTACTTATTGTATCAAATTAATTATTTTATATTTTTATTAATTATCATGTGAAAGACTCTATCTAAGGTAACTAAGAAAGTTGCAGTTAAAAAGGCTGTAGTAGAAAATAAAGTAGCAGCTAAAAAAGTAAAAGCAGCTAACAAAGTAGCTGTAAAGAAAAATGTAGCTACGAAAAAAGTTGCAGCTAAAAAGACTGCTGTTAAAGCTAAAGCTACTGTTAAGAAAACTGCCGTTAAAACAAAGGCTACTGTTAAGAAAACTGCCGTTAAAGCAAAGGCTACTGTTAAGAAAGCTGCTGTTAAAGCAAAGGTTGCTGCTAAAAAAACTGCTGTTAAAGCAAAGGTTGCTGCTAAAAAAACTGCTGTTAAAGCAAAGATTGCTGCTAAAAAAACTGCTGTTAAAGCAAAGGTTGCTGTTAAGAAAGCTGCTGTTAAAGCAAAGGTTGCTGCTAAAAAAACTGCTGTAAAGAAAGCTGTTAAGAAAAAATAGAAAATTTTCTATATTATATATCAAATAAGATTCTCACCGAAATGATATTAAGTAGGTGTGAATTTTTAAAACACAAAAAACCAACTCCAATTCATGAAACATGATTTCTACTTTTTTGTCACAAAATAAAATTTCATTCGTTAAGTATAATAGAGGTATATTTAGTTTCATAAATCCTTTGTTACATGTTACTTTGAAATGGCTATGCGACATTTGTCTTTGATAATGATCCATCTTGGATTGATGTTTTGCGTAGCGAGTATATTTTAAGGGGCATATAAGGGATAAAATAGAACTATAAATATATAAGCTACGGAATCACATCAGAACTTCCGTAGCTTTTTCTCGGCTTTACTTTGTAACCCATAATAAAATGTCTTTAGCAGAACATTCTATGTTGGAGGTAAAAAATGTAAAAAAAGATTTCAAAAGAAGGATTAAAACCTGAAAATGGGTGAAAGATCTTTTTGCACCAAAACATGAAAAGTTTCATGCATTGAAAGGTATATCTTTCAACATTCAACAGTGAGAGAAAGTAGCTTTTATCTGACCTAATGGAGCAGGAAAATCTACAACGATTAAAGCAATTCTCTGAATTTTACATTATGATAACTGAAAAATCAGAATTTTTGATAAAGATCCGATGATTGAAAGAGAAGAGATTGCTAAACAAACTGCATCAGTTTTCGGTCAAAGAAGCCAACTACTCTACCACTTACCTTTGATTGATAGCTTCAACTTCTTCAGAATTATGTATGATATTCCTCAGGATAAATTTAATGAAAGATTGAATAAGTTTTCTGAAAAATTCTGACTAAAAGAATTTTTGGATCAGCCTGTTAGAAAATTGAGTTTAGGTCAAAGAATGAAATGAGAAATCGTTGCATCTTTACTCCATGAGCCAAAAGCAATATTCCTAGATGAACCTACAGTTTGACTGGATATTATTGCAAAGAAAGTCTTATATGAAATACTAAACGAAATTAACAAAAAAGAAAATGTGACAATTTTTCTGACTTCTCACGATTTGAATGATATAGAAAACTTATGTGATAGAGCAATTATAATCAACAAATGAGAAATATTGTACGACTGACAATTAGAAGATTTGATGGCTACTCATGCAAACAAAAAATTCATTAGATATAAAGCAAAAGATACTTTACAGCGAGAAGAAATCGTAATAGAAAATGATCCTCAAGTAGTACAAAAAACTCTGAAATTCTTATTTGAGAATAAGGAAGTAGAAGATGTAAAAGTAGAAAATGTACCACTGGAAGATGTAATTGAAGAGTTTTATCATTAATCTATCCAAAATGAAAAAATACATACAATTCATGAAATTTGCCATGAAAGAACAACGAGAATATAGAACAAACTTTTTCGCGAGTATCGCTACAATGATATTCAATGATGCATGCTTCATGATAATATTCATAATATTCTTGTGATACTTTACTGAAACTGGATTAACATTCTGAAATTTCCTAATCCTTTGTTCTATGTCCTGTATGTGATATGGAGTAGTTCACTGATTATTCTCTAATATTTCAAAATTACCTGAAATCATTGAACAATGAAAACTTGATTACTATCTGAGTTTTCCTGTCAATCCATTATATTTCTTAATCAGTAAAAAAATCTGAGTTATGGATTTAGGAGATATAATATTCAGTCTTTCATGCGTAGCAATTTATGCATTTGCATATGCTGATGCTCCAGCATTAATCGTTTTATTGAAAGGATTTACAATCGTGATTCTATCAGCTATAATCGTGATATGAATATATATTGTAGTGTGATGTGCTTCATTCTGGATGCAAAAATGATCAAAAGTAGCAAATTTATTTAATAGTATGTTTGTATCGTTTTCACAGTATCCACCTGATATTTATGAAGACAAAAAAGTAGTTCTAGTCTTCATGTGTATTCTGCTTTTTCCTTCTTTGATTTTACCATATAAAATGATTATCTGAACAGCAACTTTACGACAATGGCTATTATTAATATGATTTTGCGTATTGAGTTTAGCGCTATGAATATTCGTATTCAATAAATGATTAAAAAGATATTCAAGTGGAAACCTAGTTCACCAAATGTAAATCATTTTACCACTTAACAGCAAATACAATGCTAAAGTACATAAAAATCTGATTTTACTTCGTGAAAGAAATATTCTTCTACATATACATAATAATTCTGGAGAATATTCACTTATTGATGTTCGTTTTCATTATCCCTTTACTAGTTACATTCGGAGCAAATGCAAAATGAATAGACAACATCTCATGAATTCAAATATGAATGTATGCTTGGTATATTTTTGTAGCGGAATTGATTATGATTAACCGGAGAGATGTAGATATGATAGAAGAAATTAAATGATGATCAATAGTTACATATTTGAACAAACCTATCTCATTTATCGGATACTATTTCTCTCAGTGATTCTTCAAAAATTTACTGAATATCATAGTTATTTCTATTATGTCGTGATGAATTATATTTATCTTCCTATGAAGTTTTCCACGATTCTGACTATGAAAAATGCTCCTATTCTTGATAAGTATGATTATCTGAATCTGTATGTTATCGCTGGTTTCATTGATCATTTCGTTATTCGCATTCATACTAGAAGATAGTTCATTCATCAGATTAACTATCAATAAATTATATTTCATTTTCGGATGAGTATTCTTTCCTATAAGTATCTACCCTATCCGAATGCAAGAAGTTTCAAAATTTTTACCTTTCCAATATTATATATACTGACCTGCAAAATTCTTCACTACATGAGATTTAGAGTTCTTCTTCTCATATCTACCATATCAAGTTTTACGGTTAGTATTACTAATATTCATAGTAAAATTGATATATAGGAAAATGCTTAGAAACGTAGAAATTAATGGAGGATAAAAGAAAAAAGCTGACTCAATTACGAATCAGCTTTTTAATTTATTTTGACTCTACAATATCCTCTTCCGACTGAAAAGATTTGTTATTGCTCAATTCTCTCAAAGCCTTTACTAATTTTTCAGCTCTTTCTTTATTATTAAAGAATCTTTTGAATAATCTGTATTCATCATATAATTCTTGTAATTTCATTTCATACGCATACGGACACTCTTCAGAAAACTTTTCTGATTTTTTAAAAATAACATTAACCAAACGCTTAAAATCTTCATAAGTTATCACATCTTGGTTTATTATTCTTACAATTCTTTCTGAATGTTTTTCCAATATAGACTTAATTTTTGAATCTTCAATCAACTCTGGTTTTAAGTATTCTCTGAGCATTTCATAAACACATAAAAATAAAGAATTGACCATATAAAATATATGTATTTATATATAAAAGTCAATATTTCGTTTTTATAGAAAAAAGCTGACCCAAATTAATGAATTAGCTTTTTACTTGATATATTTTCTTAACAATTCAGTCTGAATATCTCTTTCTAGAATTCTAAGAATTTTTTCTTTTTTTATTCTTATTCTTTCTCTCGTTGTACGAAAATAATCGGCCAATTCATCAAGATCATATTCTTTATATCAGTCCAAACCGTAGTACATTTTTATTAATTTTATTTGCTCTTCGTCTAATTTATTCAAAACTCTATTCAAGTCATATATTAAAGATTCTCTATCCATTGGTTGCCATTTTTCTCAATCTTTATCAATCAATAAATCGCTTAAACAAGTTTCTTCATCAGATGAGCCGAACAAATCTCACATACCTCATACAATTTTATGACTTAATTTATCATCTTTTTTGGATAATTCTTTAATGTTTGTGTCTAAAGATACGATACCATTAACCAAATTATTATAGTATTGTACATTTGTTATAAAACTCTCAGATCAATCTTTACTATAAAAATTTAACAATTCTTCATCTTGTGGCTCCCTTTGATTCTTTTGGATAAAATTTTCTATGTATTCACCCATTTTCTTTACTTTGCATATTGGAACTCCTCATTCCGAAGCAGATCAAAAAAAACGATTATCGTATTTTACATAATGTAACATACTAGATTTGATACTATGTTGGGCATATGTTATAAATCTTCACTTATTATCTGGGATATATTTTTGAGCAGCCTTTATCAGTCAAATATTTCATGCTTGAATTAGATCTTCCAAATATATATCTCTACAGTTATATTGTTTTTGTAGGCCTGCTAAAAAATGCTTAGCCATATAAATAACAAATCTCAAATTTGAAAGAATTACCTTATCAAATGCAGCTTTATTTCATGTCTTTATATATTTATCAAATAATTCTTTTTCTTCATCTTCCGTTAAAAGATTATCATTTTTTTCTCCCTCCACTTTTTTCAAATCATTAAATATATAAGCCTTAATATTTCTTTTTTTCTTACCCTGAAAAACAGAGTTTTCTGACTCTTTTACATCCTCTACATATTTGTTTGTTAATAATTCATCATTTTCAGACATTATTAATTCTCATGTATAAAATCTCATAAATATCAGCATATTATGTATAATTATTTTATCAAAAATGTCAATATATCTTTTTCACTAAAAAAAAGCTGACTCTATCAGGAATCAGCCTTTTAATTATATTCAAACTAATTATTCAGATTTATGACTTTTTTGAGTATAAGCCTTTGCCGCTTCTCCAAATCCTTTAACAGCTTCAAGTAATTCCATAGGGATCATCCAAATAGTAGTATTAGATTGGTCGCTTGAAAGATCGTTAATTGATTGTAAAGTTCTCAAATGCAAAGCTCCAGGAGTCTTTGAAAGCATTGTAGCAGCTTCTACTAAGTTTTGAGCAGATGCTAATTCTCACTCTGAAGTAATAATCTTAGCTCTCTTTTCTCTTTCAGCTTCAGCTTGTTTTCAGATAGTTCTCTGAAGTTCAGCAGGGATAATGATATCTTTCAATTCAACTGAAAGTACATCTACTCCCCAAGAGTCAGATTTTTCATCAACGATAGCCTTGATTTTATGACTTGCTTCTTCTCTTTTTGCAAGCAATTCATCAAGTTCGAACTGTCCAACAATATTTCTCATTGTAGTTTGAGCGAACTGAGTCATTGCATAGTCGAGATACTTAACATTAATCACAGCCTTATTTACTTCTTCCTCTTTGACTTTATAATAAAGTACAGCATTAATTGAACAAGAGATATTATCCTTCGTCATAGCTTCCTGACTAGGAACATCTACAGCCTTTTCTCTGATATCTACCGTCTGTGTAGTCTGAATAAAAGGAATAATAACTCTGAGTCCTGGTCTAAGAATTCCTGAATACCTTCAAAGCGTAAATAAAACTTTCCTCTCGTACTGGTTAACTACTCTTAGTCATGCAAT
This sequence comes from Patescibacteria group bacterium UBA3291, assembly GCA_002361595.1. GTDB lineage: Bacteria > Patescibacteriota > Gracilibacteria > Absconditabacterales > Absconditicoccaceae > UBA3291. The sequence continues at coordinate 35,465 of DETJ01000001.1, forward strand.
AAGTACTACGATGACTATGAAAACCAAAAATCAAGCGAATCCCATAGTAATATTTGGTAATAAAATAAAATACAAATTAACAATTTCTATATAAAAATAATTTTTCATTTTTCAAGAGATTAGAATAAAAAATCCCAGAAAAAAAATATCAAATTACATAGCAAAAACTCTAATAAAAATCTGATTTTTATATTGTCAAATCTTTTAATAAAAAACTCTTGATTTTTAGAAAAAGAATCTTAATTTAGAGTCATATATAAATCTTAATTTAGCTCTTTATTTAGTGTTTGATGCTTACAGACCAATGTGTTTCAGTAACAGATCTAAAGAAAAACATGAACGCTTATGTTAAAGATCTAAGAAAAGATAAAATCATTTTTGTGAATAATGCACCTGTCGCAGTTCTCATAGATATCAAAAAATATGAAAAAATGATACGCGAGGGTAATTTTTTAAATATATGAATAGAAACACAGCAACCAGCCAAAAGAGGATTCAGAAAGCAGAAGTAATTCAGATTTTTTTATTTCATATGTAATTATGCCATGCAAAAATTTGTATCATTACAGGAAATCATTGAAATCTACTGTATCTCTCGAAAATTAGTCAGAGATATACTCAGACATTATAGCGTCGATTGTTACAAACAAGACGAAACTATCTATATCGATCTCAAAAAGTTTCACAAAATCTATACTTCAAAATATAATCCCGCACTATTCACTTTAGAAGAAAAATCAACAATAGAAAATAGTCTGAATAGAACATTCTTCAACATCTTTTCTGAGCCTGTGGATTGTAAACAGAGATTGAGAAAACTTGTTATGAGTTATGCTGGATAAGTAACTTCGTATACCAAAAAAAACTGACTTTAAATGGAGTCAGTTTTTTTTCGTTTGCCTTTCAGCTTTTTTTCTCTATACATTAAACTAATAAAATTTACCTAACAACGAATTAAATGACTCTTTCAGAGCAGACTCAATATCTACAAAAACTCATAAATACTCCTGACTTATCCAAGCTCCAAAATATTGGAGAGATTTATCAAGAATTGATAGATTGTATCACTGAGCATAATCGCCGTTATTATCTACAAAATGCTCCAATAATCTCTGACTTTGAATATGATCAGCTTTTTAATTTTCTTAAAAGAATTGAATCTGAATTTCCTCAACTGATTACTTCAAACTCCCCTACTCAGGCCTTAATCTGACAAGTAAGTGAATGATTTGAAAAAGCTGACCACAAAACTCCGTTACTCTCTCTGGAAAATAGTTATAATACCGAAGATTTGAGAGAGTTTGATGAAAGAATTCAAAAAGCTCTAACTAAAGAATGAATTTATAAATATTTCTACATCGTAGAGCCTAAATATGATGGTCTATCTGTAGAACTGATTTATAAAGATGGAAAATTCAAGCAAGCGATTACTCGTGGAGATGGATATGTAGGAGATGACATTACTACTAATGTGAAAATGATAGATAATATCCCAAAAATTCTGAATCAAAATCTGAAACTCCTTCGTGT
>DETJ01000017.1 GCA_002361595.1 Patescibacteria group bacterium UBA3291
ATTTGGTATAATACCAAATCCATTTAGCTACATGTGCTCCAATATCTCACGGATAACAACATTTAACTACATCATTTCATGCATATTTCAAGATTCTTGCGTTCGATTCACTCACCAAAATATTTCTAATATGTCAGATATGAATTGCTTTATGTGTGTTTGGTTGCCATCATTCAAGGAGGAATTGTTTTCACGTGGCCTCTCCTCTTCCAAAATCAGCTTTTTCTTTTTCTATTTTTTCAATTACATTTTTGGCAAAGTTCTCAGGATTTAGCACAGCATTTACATATGGTCAAACTGAAATAATCTCAGAAAAAGAATCTGAAGTCTGAATTTTACCCACGATTTCACTACTTATTTGAGCTGGATTTTTTCATAAAGTTTTAGCTCGCTTAAAGCATGGAAATGCAAAATCTCATTTCACATTATCTGGAGCTATAACCACATCTGAGACTATTTCATCCACTGAAACTCAAAGATTTGGAGCGATAAGAGATGCAAATTCTTGCATTAATTTTTGAATCATACTTTATTCAAATATTATAAAATCTAACGACTTGTATTTTATCAATTAGCTCTAGATTTGCAAAGGTTTTCTTGCTTGAAAATAATTATATTTTATCTATATTTTTATTCAGATTTTTTATTTTATGAAATATAGAAATGCAAGTACCTATTTGAGTATCAAACAGACATATCCATTTATCCAAAGAAGATGCAGAAAAATTATTTGGAGAATGATTTGAACTAACCAAGAAGAATGACCTCTCTCAGCCATGACAATATGCAGCTGAAGAATGCTTAGTTTTGAAATGACCAAAATGAGAAATAGCAAAAGTCAGAATTCTTTGACCATACAGACCACAAACTCAAGTAGAAATTCTTATGGCCGATCAATTTAAACTTTGAACAATGGCTCCAATCAGACTTTCTGGAGATTTAAAATGATCTGCATGAATCACTATCGTTGCACCAAATTGAAATGAGATCACAATCGATGAATGAATGATTATCGCAAAAAGACATGTTCATATGTTACCTTCAGATGCTGAAACATACGGAGTGCAAAATAATCAGATTGTAAAAATCAAATGTGGAGGAGAAAGAGGTTTAATTTTTGATGAAGTAGTAATCCGTGTAACTGATACTTCAAAACTTGATACACATATTGATACAGAAGAGTGAAATGCTGCATATCTCAAGACATGAGATGTAGCCGAGTTGATCACAGATTGAGAAGTCAGATTTTATACCAAAAATTAGTATGAGAGTTCCTGTTTATATTCAGAAAAAACATATCCATTTAGCCCAGATAGATGCAGAAAAGCTATTTGGGAAGTGATATGTTTTTTGAATTGAAAAGAAATTTACCCAACCATGAGAATATTTCACGAAGGAGAAGTTGACCATTAAGTGACCAAAGTGAGAAATTGAAAACGTAGATATCATTATGCCATTTAGGAAATTTACTCAGGTGGAAATATCTGAGTCTGATAATGAAATACTTTGAATTAAGGCGGTAGAAACTAAATCATGAGAATTAAAAAAAGCCTCAGCCATAACTCTGATTTGACCAAAATGAACGATTTATCTAAATAACTGCGTAATTATCGCCGAAAAACATATTCATATGAGTGTGGCTGATGCCAAAGATTTTGGATTTAGGAATAATCAGATAGTAAATTTAAGAACACCTGGGAAAGATTGAAAAATAATTGAAAATGTCAGAATTAGAACCAACGATAAATTCGAGTTTGATTTACATTTGAACGAAGATGAATGAAAAAAATATTGATTGAAAACTAATGATCGAGCTGAAATTATATAATATTGAATAATATGTAAAAATTTATAATCTTTATTTTAGTTTAGTTACTAATATTTTGGATGAAACTATTCTCTCGACGACCTCGATGAAAACCTAAAAAATCAAACAAAAAAATTTTGGTTATTTCATGATGATGATTTCGTTGAACTTATGCATTATGAGTTATGAAAGCTATAGAAGAATGTGGAATTAACCAAGAAATAGATGCTATTTACTGAGTCAGTATTTGAGCAATAGTTTGATCTGTCTGGGCAAGCTGAATAAAAGCTGATGAAATATTTGAATTATTAAATGATATTTCTGTAAGAGATTTTTATTGAATAGATGTTTTATCCAAAACATGATGATTAGTTTCTAATAAAAAATTAATCTGAATGTTTGAAAAATATTTGCCTAAAGATTTTGAATCTCTAAAAATTCCATTTTATGCGTGAACTGTAGATACAAATAGTGCAGAATATAAATTATTCAATAATTGAGATTTACGTAAAATTGTGCTATGAAGTATGTCAATCCCATGAATTTTTCCTCCTGTAAAATATGAGAATTATTCACTAGTTGATTGAGGAGTTTTAAATAATTTCCCGGTAGATTTAGCCAAAAAAGAGTATCCAAATCATGAAATAATTTGAATTGCTTTAAATAAATTTCAAATCAACCAAAAGATTAGGTCAGCTTTTGATAATTTAATGATAACTTTCGAAGTAATGATGCGTTCAAAATTACTGGAGAATACAAAATTGGTGGATTATTTGTTTTATAGAGATTTACCTATTTCCGTTTTATCATTAAGCAAAAAGCAAATGCGTGAAGCATTTGCCTTATGATATGAAGATTGAATCAAAATGTTTAAAAAAGGTTAGTTCTTGTCATTCTGAGCATTAGCGAAGAATCTTAGGTATTAAAATCCTCAGTCCTTTGGACAGCTCCTTTCAAAAAGGAGCACAGTAATATACACAAGATTCTTCATTTTTCACCACGCTAAGCGTGGCAAGCTACATTCCATTCAGAATGACAGTATTTTTAATTAATATTCTTTACTGATTCGTCTTTTCACTGAGCCATAACATCTGAACCTCATCATCTGAGATTATATTTTTTGGCTAATTCTTTAGCTGATAGTGATCCATCCGTAATTATCACATAATTTCATTCATCTGTATATAGTAGAATTGATTTGTCTGCTGAATAAACTTCCTTTACTATTCCAGTCAATGCTTTAAAATTTGTACCAACTGGCAATTGAATAATTTTTGAAAAATCTGAATTTGAACTGCTTTGAGCTGACTGGAGAGTAGCACGAATTGATGCAGTTTCTAATGATTCTACACGCTGCTGTAATTCAGAATTTTCTTTAGCATATTTAGAGATTTTCTCATTAATCTGTGCATAAGATTTCACATCCAATGTCTTGGACGCTCAGTCTAGTATTTCTTCATAATTGTGAAGCTTTTCAATAACTTTTGGTCATGTATATGCTGTAATTCTCTTGATTCATGAAGCTACAGCCTCCTGCGAAACGATAGTAAATGCTCAGATTTCTTTGGTATTACTCACATGAGTTCAGCCACAAAGCTCTACTGAAATATTAGTATCCCCATCATGGACACGAATTACACGCACTTCATCCCCATATTTCTCTTCAAAGAACGCCTTGGCTCATAGTTTCACTCATTCTTCAAAACTAGTCTCAATCAGATCCACAGGAAATGCCTTGAAAATAGTCTGATTTACTTTGTTTTCTATATCACGAATCTGCTCTGATGTAAGTAGATTATTCGCATAAAA
>DETJ01000007.1 GCA_002361595.1 Patescibacteria group bacterium UBA3291
ATGTAATATAGAGCCAATTTCTAAAGTACAGTGCATTCATAATTCAATCGATTGAGTAATGCAAAGAGTGAACTAAGCAAAAACATTTATAACTTAAGCACAACTTAATATATGCAAGATAGATTAAGAAATACAGAAGTTATAAAGTAAAAGAATGAATCGCTTCAATCTTTTCATCAACTGATGAACTGTTTCAATCAAATAATAAAAGTAATTTTATTAAATACCCTGTATTTCTTAGACAGATTGGAGAATTTCAGTTCTTCAAAGAGATTAGTCAATGAAAAAGAGAAAAAAATCTGAATGGAATCAAGTGCGATATAAAGAAATATTGCTATTTCGATATACCAATTGAAACAAATGAATGCTCCAAGGAATGATAAAGACCTCTTCCTATATCCTTACGTAATGAAAACTATAAAGATAGTCCACAACATAAGGATATAGGAATCTTGCCATCTTTGCAAGAAAAAAGAAAAGGAAGTAAATAATAATCAATGCATGAATACATTATTACCTTGAATAAGGCAATCCTTATTTCCTAAGGCAATAACGGAATAAATAACTCTGCTCTAAATAAAATTTAAAGTGACCTTTAAATATTCTCAAGATATCTCTCTGCACATTTCCATGTGGAGATTTGTAAGAAGAGATGTTCTTACGATTTGATTCGTGAGTAAATTCTCAAATACTAGTCAGATTTACTGTTCAAGTTAGTCTGAAAGATTATCTTGTTGATCCTTCCTATCAAATGAAATATTTTATTATTCCACTATTCTTTACGTTCAAAATGGAGAATAACGTGTAATTAGCATATTATCGAGAACATTCCAAAGCAAGTGATGATAGATTATGAATAGTGAAATAAACCAATAAGGCATAAGACACTCAAAACATAATTACCAATAGATAAGAATCAGATTTACTTTTGAGGAGAATTGGCTCCAAAGAAGTAAACTCCATACATCATATTAAATATCTACTTCCTACATACTGATGTAATAATGGGATTCATTATATAAATAATGCACTACTACACCAGGATGTAGGAAGGCTGTCCTTCATTGACAGTATTATTATAATCATAAAAAAATATTTGTCAAATTTTCGAGGACTTTTTTTGAAATGATTTTTTCGTATTGGGAAGTAATATTTTTAATAAAACTATAAATTTTTATCAAAAAATTTTTACTTTTTTTGAAAATTAATAAAAAAATTTTTACTTTTTTTTCTTCCCAAAAAAATTTCAGCTTGAAAAATCCCATTTATTCTATATAGTTCAGCGTGTCAGATAAATGCTGGCATGGCTCAGTCGGTAGAGCGCACCCCTCGTAAGGGTGAGGTCACGAGTTCGATCCTCGTTGCCAGCTGACCATTCAGATTTTATTACAATTAATATTAAAAATGGCTTCAAGGACAAATAAACAAGGGATTGCCAAGAAAAAAGCTCAGCTTCAGAAACAAGCTAGTAGGACTAAATGAGCTAAAAGATTTGAATATCCAAAGAGAAGATTAGATCTTAATGACGGTAAAGATTGGGGAGCTATTGGAGTAATGACTAACCCCAAATGAAATACATATCACTGGTTTCTTAGAGGTAGAAAAGTCTGCTGGGAAACTAGACTTAGAGTAGATCCTGATGGATATAGATTTATCAAAACTCCATCATGAGGTTCAGAAATGGTTTATGTACCTGCTAACGGATGGACTAGAGGTAGACTTAGAAAAGTTCTTACTATGAAAAAATAAAACAATTTAACAATTATTATAAAAAAAATCGGAAGATGATACACTTCCGATTTTTAAGTTAGAATACCAACCAAGCATCATAGGATTTGTGAAACAAATCTGCAAAATGTTGAGTTGTCCTAATCCCATCAACAGACGTCTTAATCAGTCTTTTAGCCTCAAGGTAAAGAATTACATCCTCAAAGTCTTTCTCAGAAAAAACAATTCCCCTACAATTCTCAGCCTTTTTACAAATTCCTTTAAAAAGCTTATCCTTAAAAAGAAATTTCTTAGATGAAAGTTTTGGATTAGGTGCTCTCTTTGATTCTGCCTTCAAAAGAGCCCAGATAAAGATACTACCCTTTTCTGAGGGAATAGTAGCAAATCCTTGCCCTAGTAGCTCTTCACCACTGAAGTCTTTTTTGAAAACCTCATAAGCTCTCTTTGATTCGTCATCATCAAACTCTTGAGGGTCCAATACATTGGAATCAACTTGTTGTTCCAGACCTAATTTTTTCCACATCTCTAGTGGATTAATGGTAGAAAACTGAATTTCTACACCATGTTTTGTTGTTTTTTTGTTTTTTGTTTCCATACCTTTCGTTTTTAAAGGGTTGTGGTTTTGTTTTATAGAATTTAATCTAAATGTCAACCTATTTTCTATATTTAGTTATAAAATACAATCCGCTAATATTCTAATATTCAGATTTTATATAATATTGTTTTACTTGTTTTTTATGCAAAAAAATATATAGTCAATTATCTATAATAAATAGAGTTTTTTTATTTTACTTTTTTGTTTTTAATTTCATGAGCTCATTCTGGAACAAACGTAGAAAGATTTATGGAGGTTTGATTTTACTTTCTGCAATTATTGTATTTTTCGTTTGATGGACATTTAATAGCGAAAAAATGAGTAGACAGCTATCTTTTATGTGAAATGCTGTAACTAATTTTAGAAAATGATTAGATATATCTGGAGGTACTAGGCTTATATATAGAATCTCTTATGATACATACGAGCAGACTTATGGAGATAATACTCAGGCTTTAAATGAAATTAAAAGTACTGTAGAAAATATTATATTAAAGAATATTGATGGTAGAATATCACAGTTATGAGTTAGTGATTACAAATCATTCACTCAGCAATTGGATAATGAAACTCAAATAGTAGTAGAAATCTGATGAGTTGCAGATCTTGATCAAGCCAAAGAATTGATTGGTAAAACTGTAGAACTCGAATTCAAATTACCTAATGATACTGCTACATGAGCTAATGCTGATAGAATAGCTCTTGCTAAGAATTTATATGATGATTTATCTAATAATTCTGATAAATTTGAAGCTATCGCTGATAATAGACAATCAGAAAATATCTATTATGCTAAATATGATAAAGTTACTCTTTCTCAGTTACCAACTATATACCAAGATAATTCTGGAGTATTAAATGAAACTCAAGAATGAAAAGTATCTCCATTGATGGAATGAAAATATTACACTTATCAATATCAAGATTGAAGCGGAAATATTCAGAGTACAGACATGAATGGTTATACATTCTTCCGTATGATATCCAAAGAACAATGAGTTAGAGATGAGGTTTCTTTCGATGATGTTCTTGAAGTAGCTAAATCATTATGAGCTAATTATGATGATGATTCATTAGATAAAGAATGATCAAAAATCAATTCTGGATCTTATGTAGTCGAATGAAATGTATTGAAGTTTAACAAAGGTGAAGCTTATCCTGATGAAGAAGCTTACGATGTAAGAATTCTTGCCATGATTCCTGATGTTTCAATCAATGTAGAATCAGAGAATGGAAATACTGAATCTGTGGAATCTGAAGATAATTTTGCAAATGAAGTTGAATCTGCTAAAAATGCTTTACTAGCTGATCATGATGCAGAAATTTCATGAGCATCTCCTTTGTATGATGGAGTTTTGTCTATAAATGATTTAAAAAGCTTTATTACTTCATTTGATGTAAATAATGCAGATGAAGTTCAAGTTTATGAAGTTGAATGATTCACTTACTTAGTTGTATTAAAAGATAAAAAATCTGCATGAGATGAATGGTATACTATAGCAAATATAAGTGGTATAAATGAAGAAGAATTCAATAAAGCTCTTGAATCTCAAATGTTCTATACTTTGGAAGAAGTATTTGTTCAAGATAGATTGAGTTGGAAAAATGCCCAATCTGATGATGGAAAAATTTTGAATGGTGCCAATTTCAAATATGCTGCAGTTAGTACTTCTCAATTATGAGAACCTGTAGTATTAATCAATTTCGATGATACAGGTAAAGCTATATTCTGTAGTATTACAGAAAAAAATATTTGAAAAGAAATGGCAATCTTCATTTGATGAGAAATGATTACTAGTCCAGTGATTCAAGCTAAGATTTGTGATGGAACAGCTCAGATTGATGGAAACTTCACAGCCGAATCTGCTAAAGAACTTACTAATCAATTAAATGACTGAGCTTTACCAGCACCATTGATTCTAATGCAAGAAGAAAAAGTTAGTCCTACATTATGAGAAAATGCTTTGAACTGAGCATTACTTGCTATGGCAATCTGATTTATTGCTATATGGTTATATATGACATGGATTTATGGATGGAAGAAATGACTAATTAGTCTAATCTCATTAACTGTATATACAATGGTATTGTTTGCTATCGTTAAAATAATCGATTATGCATTGTCGTTAAGTGGAATTGCTGCCATTATCCTTTCAATCTGAATGGCTGTGGATGCCAACGTACTTATCTTTGAGAGAATGAGAGAAGAAAAAGAAAATAAAAAGTCTGATGAAGAAGCAATTAATGTAGCTTATGATAGAAGCTGGAACGCTATCCGTGATGGACAAATTTCGACATGAATGATTGGATTATTACTAATGCTTATGTGAATTAATATGTTCAAATGATTCGGTACTATGTTGGTTGTATGAGTATTGTTAACATTATTGATTAATGCTCCTGTAATTAAAGAATTATTACATATCTTCTACAGAAAAAAGTAATTGTGATATAAATATAAGAAAGGCTGATCGGAAAGATCAGCTTTTTATAATTAATAAATCTAATCATTTATTTGCATAATTTAAAATCATGAATATAATAATTCATATTTAAATTCTTACCCATTTTTATGAATAAATTTTCAACCATATTTGTCATTCTATTACTAATATGATGAACTTGATTCTCATATGTTTGGTACACCTATTCACAAAATCATGTAGAAAATTTAGAGATTCCTGAAATTAGTGAAGATATTTCTGAAAAGGATACAACTGAAAAAGAGAAGGAGAATACCAAAGAAGAGAAAAAAGAAAAAAACTATCATATTTGAGATGAAGAATTTTGGGATAAAGCTCTAGAAGCTTCATGTATAAATACATATGACAACGCCTTAAAACGACTGTGTAAACATGATAGAGAAAAAATAGAAGTAATTGCACATTGGGTAGAAGTTTGATCTGAAACAAAATATAATATCGTTTATAAAGCCCCAGACAGCAACTGAGAAAGATTTTACCATTCTTCAATGGATAAAAATTTAAAAGAAAAATGATCAAGTAGCTGATGAGAGAGTATATCACAAAAAGCAGTTGCTATTAAAGATTGTTGAGAAGATAAAATTTATACATATGTTAATAACAAAAGCGAAAGATACGATGATACTTCAACTTCAATAGTAACCTTAAAATATGAATTGGATGACAAAATTTATGAAGAAAAATATGTATTTGACCTTCGAGGAAATGAAATATTAGAAAAATATACTAGCACTTTTATTGATGAAGAATTAGCTATTAAAATAATATCAAAAGATTCTTGAATTAGTAAGAAAATTATAGAAAAAGCAGAAGATGATGATTGGTTGTTTGAGGTTCAAAACTGATTAAATTCAGAGGATCAATTATATAACTACCAATTTACTGATAATTGATATACATACAATTATGTACTAGATGCAACAAATTGAAAAATTAAATCCAAAGATATTCAAAAAGATATATGAGAAAAATGAGCTTTAGATATTGTAATGAACGATTTATGAATAACCGAAGATTCATTTTTGAGACATCACGGAGAGTACATGATATCTTTCGCATTCCCAGATATAAAAAAAGAAAAAACTGATAAATCCATACTATACAAAATATCATTATCTGAAAATGATGATATATCCCATTATTATGAGATTAATTGACATAACTGAGAAATTCTTAAGCACTCATTTACTACGCTGTACATTATAAATAAAAAGAATTGATGAAACTACGATATTTATGCAGAAAGTGATAAATCAATAAAATATACAATCAATCTTAAAAAAATATGAATGGATGATATTTATAAATTCAAAGATTACATTTACCTAAACATTCAATATGAATGAGATAATCTTATTGATTGGACAATTATAGATAAAGACTCTAATTCTGATTTATGACAATTAACCAACAATGAGTTAGATGAATTATACAATTTCGAATCAAAGCACAAAATTGTATACGCTGGTAGTTTTACTTGAGGTGAGATCTTACTATCATCACTAAAAGAAAATATTATTTATAAATATACTATACCAAAATGAAGTTATTGTGATCCAAAAATAATTAATGACCTATGAACTGATTGTATTGTATATAAAAAAGAAGAATGAACTTCAAATGCAATTCAATATAAGAGCATTCCCGCACCTGTGCTCAACTATCCATGGGCTAGTCCTCTACATTGATATTGTACAATGGGTGGCGATGACTGAGGATTCTATATAACATATAAAAAAGCAACCATAGATGATCTATTAAATATCTCTAAAGGTAAAGTTTTAAATCTAAGCTCGTTCAACAGATGAGAAAAAATAGATAGAGAACACTGAAGGACATCCGATATTGATTACCTATATAATGATACAAATGATGATATCACTCTATTTATATCCAATTGACATTCAGATAGCGAATGACATGAAGATATGACTGTTACAATTCCTCCAAAGCAATTAATATTTTGTTCTTACTCAGTTAGTGATATTACATTGATAAAAAAGTGATCATGACCCCATGCAAACATCAAAATGACAAAAAAAGAGGCGTTAGATTTTGCTTTATCAGATAGATGAATAAGATCAGACTCAATCAATTTTACAACTTCTATTCAATCATTTAAAGATTCAGAAAATGGTAAAGAAATTTACCAAGTTATAATAAAATTGATGGATAAAAACAATAAAGAACAGCTTTATATAACATACATCGATATAGAAACTCGATCCGTAATTATAACTGAGAAAAAATTGTTTGAAATAATTTCTAAGGAACCATGATTATCACTTAAAAAAATTAATGATTGAATTAAAGAATATTGATTAAGTAATAATAACTTATTCATATGTAGCATCTTATCAGATTGATTAACTTATGATTTTACAATAGACATAAATGAAGAAAGGATAATATCCAGAAATATTAAAAATTCTAAATGAGAAAATGTATGATATTGACCAGATAATCAATTATATCCAATTGAAGAAATTGACGTTCACTGAAATTTATATCTAAATAAATTCAAAGAAAATATTATTTATAAATTCAATGTAGATTCTGAATATGATTGACGACTATATAACCAATTTTGAAATCCCGTAATAACAAGCATTAAAAGTATTCAAGATAATGAAAATGATGGTAAATACGAAACTCATATACATAATAACAATTCATGATTATGACTATGATGAAGTGCAGAACATGATGAAGAAATTTACTTCACATATAGAATTCCATCAACCGAAGAATTGATAAAAACTATATGAGAAAAAAATATAATGTATATTAGTAAATATGAAAAATGAGAAAAGATAGATTTAAAAGACTTCAAGTATTTATATAATGATACTGATACTACACAAAAACTTACTCTTGCAGATACTGTGTATTACTTTTCTGAAAATAAAGAAAAATATGAAGAATATACAGAGTATCTTTTACCATGAAAATTTCATGACGTTAGTTTCATGGATTCCGTAATAATAAATCCAGATTTTTCACAAGATAATTTAATATATCTTAGTAAATATAAAAAATGAGAAGAATATGAAGTAGACCCAAAATCAGATATTATATACAACGATAAAGATGAATCTTTAGGAGTAATTATTTACCACGAAAAAAAATATCCAGAAGAATTAAACTGAGAACTTAAATTTATAAAAGTTTGAAATGAATTAGAAGTAGAGGATTTAGTATGATTTTTAATAGTTAATTTCTAATATAAAAAATCTGACAAACATCAATGATAATACATACACTAACATTAAGTCAGATTTTTCTTTATTATTTAACTAAGCATTTACTACTTCTCATTCCACTGGTCCAGACTCTCCTGCTGGAGCTGTTCATCCGTCAGCATTTTGCTGAGCTGTTTGAGCATATTTCTGGAATAATGGCTGAGATTCTCTCTGAAGTCTATCAGTTTCATCTTTAACTTCTTGAACTGTAGCATCTTCTTTATCTTTCATAGCTTTTCAATCAGCTACCAATTTATTGATAGTTTCTTTATCTTCATCTGAAATCTTTTCTTTATACTCTTGTCCAAGTCATTCAATAGCATAAACCATTGATTCAAGTCAGTTTTTAGCTTCAATTACTTCTTTTCTCTTACGATCTTCTTCAGCAAATTTCTCTGCTTCAGCTTTTGCTTTTTCAATTTCTTCATCTGAGATATTAGTAGAACCTGCAATAGTAACAGACTGCTGTTTTCATGTAGATTTTTCCTGTGCTGTTACATTAAGAATTCAGTTTGCATCGATATCGAATGTAACTTCAATCTGAGGCATTCATCTTCTCATTGGAGGAATTCACTCGAGATTGAACATTCCCAGTGACTTATTATCTCTAGCGAACTGTCTCTCACCTTGTGTTACATGAACTGTTACAGCAGTCTGATTATCAGCAGCTGTAGTATATATATTGGATTTTTTAGCAGGGATTGTTGTATTTTTTGGAATCATAACGTGAGCTAATCCTCATTCAACTTCAACTGCCAAACTTAATGGAGTAACATCAAGTAACAAGATATCAGTTACATCTCACTGAATAATTCCTCATTGAATAGCTGCTCACTGAGAAACTGCTTCGTCTGGATTTACAGTAGCTTTTGGAGCTTTTCCTAAAGCTTTTTGAACGATTCCAGGAACTTGAGGCATTCTTGTAGATCCTCAAACTAGAATAATTTCATTAATATCACTATTTGATAATCCACTATCTTTCATAGCTACAGATACTGGACCTTCACATCTTTTGAATAAATCTGAACATAAAGATTCAAATTTAGCTCTAGTAAGTACTACATCCAAATTCTTTGGAGATCCATCAGGTCATTGAGCGATGAATGGAATAGTTACATCTACTCTATCTACATTTGAAAGCTGCATTTTAGCTTTTTCTGCTTCATCTTTTACTCTTTGCATAGCTCATGCATTTCCACGAAGATCTATTCATTCTTTATTTTTAAATTCTTCTAGTAAGTAATCCATAATTTTTTGATCCCAGTTTGCTCATCCAAGTGCAGTATCTCCAGAAGTTGAAAGAACTTGGAATGTTCCCTCTGATGAGATTTCAAGAACTGTAACATCGAAAGTTCCTCATCATAGATCAAATACCATAATCTTTTCATCTTTTGATTTTCATTCTCCATAAGCAAGAGAAGCCGCAGTTGGTTCGTTGATAATTCTTTCAACCTTAAGTCCTGCGATTTCTCCAGCTGCTTTAGTAGCATTTCTTTGAGAATCATTAAAATATGCAGGAACTGTAATTACAGCTTGTGTAACTTTTTCTCCAAGGAATTTTTCTGCATCTTCTTTGAGTTTAGTAAGAACGAAAGCTGAAATCTGTTCAGGTTTATATTCTTTACCATCAACTACAATAACGACTCCCCCATCAGATCATTCTTTGGTTTCGTAAGGCATTTTAGCAAGTTCATCTCTTACCTCGCTATACTTACGACCAATCCATCTTTTAACTTCATAAATAACATTTTTTGGCTCTAAAACAGCCTTTCTTTTTGCCAAATCTCAAACTAACAATTCATCTCATTTAATGTAAACTACTGAAGGAGTAGTTCTGTTTCATTCTGCATTTGCAATTACTTCGGACTTATCTCCGAGCATATATGATACACATGAATTTGTAGTTCAAAGATCGATTCAAATAACTTTTGCCATTGTTTTATATTAATAAAGGAATAAAATACTGATGTAATTTTTGAGTTGTGAACTTATTTTTCACTAAAGTTTACATATTCAATATTAGATATAAAATATCACTCAATCATCACAGGTGCTACAAATATAATTATTTTTTTTTATTTTGCAAGTTTTTTATCACTTTTTTTATTTAGGTGCTATATTATATAAAACATTCAGTTATTATCTAGTATTTCTAATATATAAAAAGGAATAACTAAAATAGATTAGCCACTCCTTTACAAAAAGAATATTAATTCACTCAAATTCAAATTTTATTTAGATCGCTATTTTAACTAATATATAATAGATTGTTTCCTATAAAATTGTTCATAAATCTGTTCTACTATGACTAATAGCTACTACATTTCATGTTCATGGTTGAAAACATGCTACAAATGGAACTTTATGTGCATATGCATCTGATAATGCGGTCAATATTGCTATTGGTCATCTTCATGAAATAAACACAGGCTTTCATGATGGCACTTCTGGAGCAATTAGTGAATTAATTGTTGCTTGAGCATCAATATTTGGATTGTCCAATGAAAATGAAACTTCTGTTCTATCTTCAAATTCTTTAACATCAAATTTTAAATCTTTTCATGCTCATCATTCATTCATCTCAAATCATGAAACTGGTAAAGTTACACCTAGTCATCACTGTGGATAATTAACTACAACATTTACTGGATGTAATGCATGAGTAATAGTTGCCAATAACCATCCAGGGCACGCTCAATCAACGATCACCACATCATTTTTACCCAAACTATTTTTTACTTCAGATTTATTAATAATTTCAAATACTCTAGGCAAATATTTTGGTTTCCAGACTAAGCTCAATATCTCTTTACCATTTGGAAGCTTCACTAATTGTTTCTCAAGTCACAAAGCTTTAGCCAATGTATCAATTTTTAAAACTCCATCTTCACCTATAACTTCTGGTCAATCTCCTCATCAACCTAATGCATCAGCTAATGCAAGTGTAACTTTTTCTTTAATTTTATCAGTTGTATCTATTTTTCTAAATACTGGAGTCTCTTCCATATCCAGATTTTTCAAGTTTTTTAAATTTTCTTGATTTTTTTGATTCTCTAAGTTTTTCATTTTAATAACAAATAATAATATAAATAACTAATTATGTATTGCCTTTTTAACAAAGATTTTTCTAAAGTCATAAATACTTAACATCTTTTCGAAATCTTTATGCTTTAATAAGTCTTTACCAAGTATTCTATCAGGAAGTTTAAATGTTTCTACAAAACGATCTGTTCCAGGATGGCAATTTCAACTTCTATATGAATCTTCGAGTGTAAAAACTGTATTTTGATGATTCTTGAGATAATTCCTTGCAATATCTTTCTGAGTATTTTCAGATAATGAATGAATATTAATACTTAATGCTGCTTTCTGAGATAATTTTTTATGTAAGAAAGATTTTCGATATTCAATAGAGAATTGTTCAAAGATTGATTTTGGTACATAATATTCAAACTCCATATTAACTTTTCATGCATCTTCTAATAATCCATTATATTGAGAAATTTCATTTTCATAAATTACATGATATACATCATCATTTAAATAAGATTCATTATATTGTAATTTATGATCAGAACAGATTTCTCTAAGTCCATGACTATCAATTTCATTTGTGTTTTTCTTGCTTCTATATACTATATTATCTCACAAAATCCATCCATTAAAACTCCTATGAGATTTGTATTCTGCAAACATTGGCTCAACCTCCACTTTTTTGTGGATAATTTCATTTTTATCTCAAATTTCTATATCATCAATGTATGTACTATCCATTTTTGAATGTGGATGTTCATCAAATACTTCTTTAACTAATCCAAATTGTCAAAGGCGAACATATTTTCAGTTATATTTTCTAATTCAAACTACTCTATCAATAAAAGTTCATGTCTGCTCAACATCAAATCAGCGATTAATTCAGAAACATTCTTTTCAAAATGCTCTAAAATTAATATCTTTAGGATTCATATTTGTTTTATATGTGAATACCTTTTCTTTTTCTTCAAAGTTTTCATCAATATATCTAATTTTAAAGGTATATACTGGCCAATCTTTTAAGTTTTCTCACTTTGTTTCAATTGTATTTATCAAATCTCTAGCAGCTCATTGTTCCAAATGGTTCTTTTGACTTAATAATACAGCATCAACTCAAAGATTTACTTTTCAACTTTTTATAATTGTAGGTAGATTTTCATCAACTACTCATCTAGAAGTACACATTGTCATATTTAAGCCATTAATATCTTTAAAGTATAATTCCGGATAAGTAACATCCATTCTTGATGTTGGCATATAAATAAGACTTCATTTTCATGCCATAAAATTTCCTGCTCAAGATAATCAGCTCCTAGAAGAATAGTATTGCTTTGAATTATAATCTTCCTTCAACGCCTCTCCTCAACTTCACTCAACATCATAAAGTTTTCATGTAGTCAAAGAAAGTATTACATCTCAATCTCATCCTCAATATTCCCAATTACGTCTGTTTGATCTAGCTAAGATACTACCACGCTTTTCTATTTGATCTTGCATCTTTTCATATTCTTCAACTGATAGAGATCTATTGTTAATTTTATTAAGATAATATTCTTTATCTAGGTAGCTTGATCTAAAGTATGGAATATCTTGTGTAAATTCTTCTCTTAAAAAGATACCATTTTCTCATAAATAATGTGTTAACTCCTTTAGAACTTTCCTTACAAAACTCTCTGGAATTCTATCTTCTCAAGCATAAAGTTTATCACGCATAATAATTAACTCATCCCTTAACTCTTGCTTTTCTAAATCATCATTTCTTCTAACCTTAGGAAGTTTTTTAGACACATAGTCATAGAATTTCTTAAGATCAAAGGTTTTTCATCATAATGATTCAATTAATTCTTCTTGTACTTTTTGAGTTTCATTCTCATTAAGCAATCCTTTAAGGATTTCATTATTTTCTAATGTTTTCATTTTAATAATTGGTAATAATATAAATTAAGTTTTAGGATTTCTGGTTATATGTAAGAAATATAGACACATAATCAGATTAAGCTTTTGTTTTTATTTTTATCCAAGAAATACAGAGATATCTTTTGTTTAATTTTTATTTTAATAATATTGAACAATCAAAAATTTTTCACCAGTCAAATTTATTTAGCATACATGCTAACTTGTTTACCTGCTCCCATTTCAGATTGATATGCTTGATTTCTATCAACTAATTTTAATCATTTCAAACTAATCTCATATTTTAGCCATTGAAATTGTTTTCAACTATCAGCATTCGCATCAATCTGCGTTTTAATTACGATACATGCAGTTCATCTTTCAGCATCTACATATTCATCGACAATCTCTGCTTTATCATACTGTCTTTCATCATATGGATGTACTCAATGGCTACCAAAATAATCTGGGATTTGTCTTAAAGTTAAGTCATATGATGCTGGATATTTTCATTCTTTTCTTGTATGCTCATCCAATAATCTCTTTTTTTCAAATTCGAACATTTCTTTAAATTTAGTTTGATCTTCTAATGAAAGTCAGATTTTTTCTTTGATTGATTTATCTGATTTCTTTAGGGGAAAAACATATGAATCTGTTCTTTTAGAACTACTAACCGTTAAGATTACACGATCATCAGTAATTTCTATCGAATCAATACGTTTATAAGATTTTCACCAATCATCATTCGCTGATGAATATGAATCTCTATAAACGATTCTTTTCATATCAGTTTTATCTCACCTTTTCACAAAAAGTTTTACTCAATATTCCATTCAGCATCATCATCCTGGATAATAACTATAATCTACCAATACTGCTCAGACAATATCATCTCTTGTTTTTCAATATTCAAATTTAGTATCTCTACGAGATCATTTTGATGATGAACTTCTTTCCCAAGATAAATAATCTGAACTTAATTCTGAATATATTGGTTTTTCTAATGTCTCTGCTAAATCTTCTTTAGCTCAATCAGCTGATGATGTCTTTTTTACACTATCATCAATCTGTTCTAATTTTTCTCTATCTTTCATCTTAATAATTAATAATAATATAAATCAAATTTTAGGCTCTATGGTTACATGTAAGAAATACAAACACATAACCTAATTTTTTGTTTCTGTTTATATCCAAGAAATACAGGGATATATTTTATTTGATTTTTATTTTTTTAATATTAAGAGGCCTCTATATGCACAATATAAAACAATTAAAGGTCAATTTGTAATCATCACATCAAAATCTGACCATCTGCACCTGTAAATTTCCCATCCATTGTTCACATCAATCTAGCCTGAACAAATGCTGCTACTCATTGAACTAATTGATGAATGTATTCAGTTTCTGAATAATATCATTTAGTATCGAAATCAACGAATACGAAAGAACTTAAAGATCAGTTTTTTCATACTTTAGTTGAGAATGATACTTTAGCAGATATTGGAGATCAATTTGTGTTTAATGGGAATAATTTTACTCAATAACTTCCATCTCAAAGTTTTCCTCCATATCACATACCAAATCTCATCACGTTATCTCATGTTCATGTAAATGTATAATCTCAATCTAAACTTATTCCTTTATACAATTTTTTTCATAAGAGTAATTTTCATGATCATTTAGTATGTAATGGGTCATCCAAATCAGCAATTCATGTAACTGAGATTTCTCACAACTTTCATTTAAATAACTTTCCACTTCATGTAAATCTGTTTACCCATAACGCTTCTCATCCTGTTACTGAGTATCATACTCATGATTGAAAAGTGAAACTTGCTGAAGATTCTGATTTTTCTGCCTTTTCTTCTACTTGTTCAGGTCTTTTTTCTCATGAGGTTACCTCATCTCAATAATCTGGATCTGGCTCAATTGATATTCAATCATCTCATAATGATTTTAATCTATCAAATTTAATTGCATCTTTTTTAGTTGTTTTTTGTACTAGCTCTGTAGTAATCGCTCCATCATTTACTCCACTTGTAGTCTGTGCGAGTCAATCAGTTGGAGCTCATAGCAACGCCCAGAGTAAAGCAGCTTTTGGCAAAACTTTTCCTCGTGTAATGTATTCTCTTTCTCTGCGTTGCATTTCTAATTTTCTTGTTTTCATTGTTGTCGTTTGTATTAAATATAAAACCAAATTGTAAATGATGATTTTTTGTTTCGAGTTTTGTTAATAGCAAGCTTGCTTCATACAATATCAACGAAGTATCTTATTCATCCTTACGCCTGATAGATTATATATTGACATTGTGAAAAATATACCATAATGTGTGAAAAATTATAATAATCTGATTTATCAGATGATGACTAAGATTCCTGATAATTTAAAAAATAAAAAAAAGTGTGATTTTTAATTTTCACACTTTTTTAGACTATTTTTTTATTTAATACTTCTTCACCAACTGAATAGGAATATCAGTCTTTCATAAAGTAATATAGAACTCCCTTAAAGAACCTGAACACTGAATATCCAGTTCCTTTCCGAAAATTTTCTTAACATATTTTACGAATGGATTGATAATTTTACTTTCCATCTGATTTTGCTGTCATGAAAAACTAGAAGGTCAAAGTTCATTATTTTTCACTTCATGATCTTCAGATTTTAGTAAATAGTAGAATAATTCTATCGTTGTAGTCGCAGACTTAATATCTTTTGAAGTCAAAACTTTTCCATTCACATAAATCTTATTCTTCACTCCATCAAAGAATATTCATCTTTGTCATTTTGGATTAATATCAGTATATGAAACGAATTTTTGCTCGTTATTGTTATTCAATAATACGTACAAATCTTTTCAGATTTCTTTTCAAATATTATTATTAATATCCTGCTCTATCACGATTCCATCTTTTGCAGGCATATCGAAATCGTAAGTTTCACGAATTCTGATGTCTGGATAGTTGTTTTTCATATCTTCAAGTACTGTTTCCAGTACATCTAAATCGCTATCATCCTCAAAAACTACTAGATAATCTCCACCATATCTATTAGTATAAATAGGAGAAAATCAGAATATTCCTTTCGAAACTCAATTTTCGATACATGATTTCTGAAAATCTTCTGTCACATCAAAATCTCTCTCAACATTATCATACATTTTAGTAATCACATTCAGCAATTTTATCAAGTCATGAACGTCATTATTTTGAGCTCATTTTTTGTAAATTTTTTCTAGAATATATAGCATATTTATACTTAAATTACCCAGATTCCTGATTTTTGTTTCATAATAATTTGATTTTTCTAATCATAATTTAAGCTGACTATCGATTTTTGAAATTTCCAAATCTTCAAACCAATTTTGATATTCCATATTTGCATATTCCAAAAACTTTTTCTGTCATGCTGCAAATGAAGAATTAGATTTCTGTCATGTATAAACTATCGCCCAACAAACAGGCAAAGTTTCCATAGGAAAATTTTTAACGTTGAATAATTCAGTCAACTGTTTTCCATATTCAAAAGATTTATCTACATCTTCATAATTCAGCTCATCTTTTATATCTGTGATATAAGCATAAGGATGAGAGCCTTGAGCTAAAGCTGTAAAAAATGCTGATCAAATATTTCAATTTTTAGCAATTATCGTACATTGATGTGCTAGATTATTGATTTCTCTAAATAAATTAGAAGTCTGAAACTTTTCATAGTCTTTCAAATCTTCACGAGAAAGTTTTCCATCTTGATAATATATTCATGAAACTAATAACGCCATAATAGTTCCAGTAAATCCAGCTCATTCTCATTTTGCACATTCAGAAACTACGCTAATTTCAAATCAATAATTTTTATCCTGTAAATCTAGTTTATCCTCCAAAAAACTGATGGCTTTTTCATATTGCTGATTAAATTTATCTAGGTTGTAATCAATAATTTCTGCTCCGTCATACATTTTGATACTATCGAAAGTTATTCATTCCTTTTCCACTTTTCTGATTCATAAGTAACATTTTGATTTTAACTTTTGAATAATGCTGATATGCTCCGACGCAGAACCAATTCATTCAGGGAATCGATTAAATCAAAAATGTCCGCTAATTACAAATTCATATCTTGAAAAAAGCTCTTCTAAATTAGTTTTCAAATCTGATTGAATTATATTTTCCATTAAAGATTTAATCAATGTAAAATACTCCTTATCTCAATTATAATCAAAACTGCAAAATTAAGCAAATTTTAGCAGACTTTTTCATTTAAGAAAAAGCTGTGAGATATACTCACAGCTAATAAATCTCAATGTTCGAGGACTAATCGTGCATCATGATAGCTCTCTAGATTATGCATATCTGTAGATACGATAATTCCTGCTACTTCTTTGAGTCCTTTACGTGCCTCCCATGGATACACAACTGGAACGAAATCAGCTTGACCTGCTGAGACCTCAAATTCTGATTCTTCCTTTTGTTTCTCAAAGAAATTTAAAGTTTTCTTACAGATTGCATCAAATTCCTCGACATCATTTTCATTCAAGAATTCTCTCATTTGAATAAAATCTTTAAAATTCTGAATGAGTTCATCATAGTACTGAAAAGCATTATCTACTATAATGCTTTGAATATGCTCTAATACATGTTTACGTTGCTGAGATGTCTTTGCACACTTGTACAAAGCAACATACATATCCATGTCGTAACATGTATAATCTGGACGGTAAGAATAAGCATATTCTTCCATTTCTTCGAAAATGACGCTTCTTACTGCATCATTGTTTGCTTGGAAAAAACCATCAAGCAAACTAGCAAAATGTTTTGTCATAGTAAAAATTTTATTATAATTTTATTTTTAACCCTTTCGCAAGGGTAATAGTATAATATATATTCGTATCAAAAAGTCAACATTTAAAAAAGGAGTCTAAATCAGACTCCTGCGAGAGATCAAATTACTCGACCACTTTGGGCAAATCTAGATAGAGAGTTTCTGAATTATTTGCCTTAACCTTTAGTTTATGATCATGCAAAAACTCCCCTTCTACTTCGTAGTACCTTTCAATGAATTTTGTAGATTCTTCTTTTACCACTTCACAATATTCTACTCCATATATTGATACAGTGTGATCATCTACAATTCTAATTTTAGGCTCTGTTACATCATCTTTAAACGTAACCTTGAGAGCAAGTTTAGTATTTTCACAGGGGTTAAATGTTCCAATACTGAATTTGTAGATAACTTTCATTTTCTTTTTGAAAGTTTCTGTCTCCTTTTGTTTGTCCGGTTTTCTTCCAAAAATACTTGTCATAACTTTCCTTTCTTTTTATTAGTTTTGTTTAATACAAAAATAGTATCTATTTTATCCAAAAGGTCAATGCTGACTTTATCCATTGAAAAAAATCTAAACTTTAATAGATTATATAAATAAGATTTAATATTTGAATGAATAATGTCTATTCTCCGAAAAACAATCAAATTCATATATCACTTTATAGACAAAATTCTGACTACAATAACGCTGATTTTGATAAAATTATACCAATTAACTATCTCCCCTGACAAATGAATTTTCTCTCCGATTTTGAAAGATAGAGTTTGTAGTCATACTCCACATTGCAGTGAATATGCTACTCAAATACTCAAAAGATACTGATTTTGTAGAGGTTTAGCACCAATCGCCGATAGAGTTTTATCCTGTAAACCAAGTAATAAAAAAATGTATGATCCAGCTTTTTATCGTGTAGTTTTCTTTTGTAGTGCAAATATTTGAATTTCATTTCTGGAAGAATTAGACTCTGATGATAGATTTGAGATTTGCTGAGTAGTTACACAGGCTGACAAACCAGCATGAAGATGAATGCAACTCAAGGAGAATCCAATCAAAGTAAAAGCTAAGGAATTATTTCCAGATGAAGCTGAAGATTTCATTCAAACTCCCCTAAAAATTAACCCAGAAAAAAGTGTAGAATGACAGAATTTTTACGATTGGCTGAAAGCCAAAAATCCAGATTTTCTAGTAGTAATTTCATATGGAAAGATTTTACCACAATCAATTTTAGATATACCATTATTTGGACCAATTAACGTGCATGGATCTTTATTACCAAAATATCGTGGAGCCTCCCCTCTCCAGTCAATTTTCTTAAATAAAGAAGAAAAAAGCTGAATCACAATCATGCATATGAATGCCTGAATGGATACATGAGATATTATCGATCAGCTTTCTTTCCCTTTAAAATTTGAGCGAACTGTAAAGGATTTGATTACTGCCCTAGAGAAAGAAGGACCTAAATTCTTATGTAATACATTATGGAACTATGGAAAGAAACAAATTAAGGCTAAACCACAAAACGAAGCTGAGGCTACAATTTGCCAAAAAATAGAAAAATCTGACTGAGAAATCGATGTTTATAAAGATAATTTAGAAGATATTTATGCTAAATATAGAGCTTATGCAATTTGGCCAAAAATTTGGTTTAAATTGAATGAAAAGACCGTAATCATTGAAGAATTACAGCTTGATGAAAGTAAATATAATGAGAATAAAGATAAGCCGTTAATTGAATGAAAAAATCTCAATCCTGCTGTTGTAAATATCGCAATCAAACCTGAATGAAAAAAAGCTATGGATTGGAAAAGTTTCTGTAATGGATATTTAAGATAAAAGAATCGACACTTGAAAAATAAAGATAAAAAGATATTAAACTAATAATTTTATGTTTTGTTTTTTTTACATGAAAAAGAATATTTGATTATTTATTGGTCTATCTATGCTGTTTATTGGTTCATTTGCATATTGAGCATCTTGCGGTGAAAATGCTATAGAAGTATGAAATGAATGTTATTGCAAAGAATGATTTACTTGGAATACAACAAAAACTGAATGTGTAGCGATTGATACTAGTCTAAGAGATGCCGAACTAAAGAAGGCTATCGAACGAATGTATGATAATTGACTCACTCAATATAATACACTTGAAAATTTTTGAAGCGAAAAATATCTAACTAGAGAACAAGCCGCTAAATTTTTTGCTACTTTTTACTCAAAAGTATTGAATAAGAAATTTAATGAAAATATTAACTCAAAGATATTTTCAGATATGGACAAAGCTAACCCTGATTTGAAATATTATGTATTTCGAGCATATAATATGTGATTATTCAAATGATTTAAATGAAGATTCATGCCAACTGATAAACTAACTCAGGCTCAAGCAATATCTGTCGCTATCAGAATGCTTAATTGAGATTTGGAAGAAGTTAAAAATGCATGGTATATCAATTATTATACAAAAGCTAGAAGATATGGTCTACTGAAATATTGAGATTTTGATATCATAGACTGAAATAAAACTAATATTACTAGGTGAGATATGGCACTAATTTTATATGCTTTGTATAAGCATGTTATGAATAATAAGGATGATGTTGCTGCTAATTATAATTATGATTTAACGAAATCTATAAATAAATGTTTGGTAGCAGAAGAAGATAATATAGCTGCTTTTGAGAGTGGAACAGAAGAAGATATGTATAATTCAATAAATAAGATTTTAGATGCATGTAAAGAATCTGCGGAAGAAATACATAAAATATGAATAATTGAAGAAAATGATTCATTACAAAATGCTATGCTGAATGTAGTTTATTACAACGTTTTATTCTTCAATAAAGCAAAAGAAATTGTGCCATATAAACGTATTGAAAATTTGACTGAGACTCAGGAAATTGAAAGTAATAAAATATCAGAAGTTTTGGAAGATTTAATTATTAAATTTGATGCATCTTTTGAAAATTTAAAGGCTGTTCAAAAAGAATTCGCTAAAGATTATGGATTTTCTATTGAATAATAGAAATTTTAATATCCAAAAAAGAAGCTGTAACGCTTCTTTTTTTATTTTTTATCTAAGTTGAAAGTACTTATCCAGAATAATCTTAAACCACTGAGTATAAATTTCAGGATTTTCTTCTATATCTTTTTCAAGTTCTTTGATTCAAATCCATTTATAATCACTCACTTCATCTGAATTTAAATTCATTTCTCCATCATAATATCCTAAGAATACATGATCATACTCATTTTCAGTCAATCAATTATCAAAATGTGCAGTATAATGGAACTCGAAAATTTCTTTTAAATCTGTATCAAATCACATTTCTTCTTGTAGTCTTCTATGTGCAGCATCGATACTACTTTCATTAGGGAATGGATGTGTACAAGTTGCATTACTCCACATTCATCCACAATGATATTTATTCAATGCTCTCTGTTGTAAAAGCATCTCTCATTTTGAATTTAATATCAAAACAGAAATCGCTCTATGCAAAAGTCATTTTTGATGAACATCCATTTTCTCTCAGCGTCAGATTTCTTGATCATTTTCATCTACTAGTACTATCTCCAATTTATCACTCATTATCCTTTAAAAATTTGAAAATAAAATCTGATATCTCTCAAAATTTCTCATCCATCAATTCTTTTTCATTTGGTTTGAACGTGGAAAGTACATAATCAGCTACCATTTTTGAAGTTGCTGGTCTCCCCACTCCAATTCTAACACGTCGAAAATCATTAGTTCAGAGTTTCGAAATTATACTTCTGAGTCCATTATGTCATGCTGCACTTCATCATTTTTTCATAGCAACTCTTCCAACTACGAAATCAATTTCATCATGAAGAACTAATATATTTTCTGCTGGAATTTTATAAAATTGTGCTAATGGTCAAACTGATTCTCAGCTAAGATTCATATAAGTCTGAGGAAAACAGAATATTACTTTATCTCCAAACTGCTCCGTAGTCAAAATTTCAGCCTTCCATTTATTATCGTATTTTAAATCTCAGATTTTTTCTCAATTCAGAAATCTTTCGAGCATAGTTGCTCAAATATTGTGGCGAGTAGCCTTATATGACTGTCATGGATTTCCAAGTCAAACCACTAATTTCATTCAGATTCTTAATTTAAATAATAATTAATTGTATAAATCTACTTATTTAATTCTAGATAAACTTTATACAAATATTTTAATTTTTTTATTAAATTCTCTTGCAATTGGTTAGAACAATTCTACAATATTGGTGTTATAATTTTTTATCTTATAACAATTATTAAAAGATGACAAAGACTGCATTAATTGAAAGCCTAGCTTCTGAATTAGGAGTTTCTAAAAGAATGGCTGGAGAATTAGTAAACGCTATGATCGAAAAAATTATGGCTGGAGTTAAAAAAGAAGGAGAAGTTAGAATTACTGGTTTTGGAACTTTCAAAAAATCTAAGAGAGCTGCTAGAACTGGAGTTAATCCTCAGAATCCTAAAGAAAAAATCAAGATTCCTGCTATGAACGTTGTAACTTTCAAAGCTGGGTCTGAATTCAAAGCTCTTGTAAAATAGTTTATTGAATTATAGATAAAAACTGGTCTTTGCGGCCAGTTTTTTATTTGAAATAAATAATTTGCAATCACTCACCAAAAATTTATAAACCAAACACATCTGTATTCAAAAAGGAGCCACTCAATTTCTAGGCTCCTTTTTCTTAAACTTAGAATTCTAAATAACTAACCAAAAATACATTCTCAATCTACAACTTCAGCCAATTCAGTTTCTTCTTTTACTCATGCTTTCTCCATAAAACATCTATTATAATATGGATTTCAATCTTTTCCACAGACTGTAACCTGAGGTTGATTATAGCATTCTGCTACATATTCTTGATACTCTCTTTCAGATTCATGCATATCCTGAATATCTAACATATCTTTATACAATAAATCACATCCTCAATCCATTACATCTTTCATATAACAGAATTCATCATTGTTCAAAATACATATATCCTCTCCATCTTCAGTCTGAGAAAGTTGACCATTATTGTCCACACAAGCCTGCTGTGCATAGATATACAAAGTATCATCGTAATATTTCATATCTCATTTCTCACAAGCTCATGCAGCTAAATCTTCCAAATAACAGAACGATTCATCAGGGAAGAAGCAGATATCTTGGGTATCTCATCATTCATTCCGTTGCTGGATTTCTCATCATTGTTCATTACACATATTCGTAACTACAGTAATCCATTCTCATCATCATTGATTAATCAAGAAACAATCTCATTCTTCAATGGCTGCTAATGGACATTGCATTCAGTCTTCAAAAAGACAAATCTGAATTCAGTCATCATCTATAGATAATTCTCCGTTATTATCTATACATTCTTGTTCAGCTATTGAATATTGAATTTCTCTTTCCATTCAATCTCAATCCATAATTTGGAAAATTTGACACCCAGATAATGTAGCTCATAAAATAAAAGCTAATCAGACTAATAAACTTTTTTTCATTTAAATAATTGATTAAAATTAAAATAACAATACATACTTCTAAATCTTTCTGTGAATTTTTCAAGGGTTTTAACTTTTAAAGACATACGAAAAATGGTACCACAACGTATATAATACGTCATGATACCAATGAGATTCGTTACATACATGCCTATTCAACGAGGCACAAATTGTAATCAAAGTTGGACCATCCTCCTACTATTGAGACAAGCTTTACTCTTTTTTCTTTGAGTGCTTCAATGTCTCCATGCTCTACCACGATACGATGATTCACAGACTTCAGATAGAAAAAATCAGATTTTAACAGAGCGCCATGACTGTACTCAAACCTCGCAAGCCTTTTTCCCAGTGCATCTTTGACGCTGTCATAAGTCTCAAAGATATTTATGTCTCCCCAATTACCATCTCTAGCGAGAAGGAAATCAATCACCTCACAAACTTTCGGAGTCCGTGGATCTTCAAAGTGGCAAAGGTCACGACTGGTTGCGTCACCCCCAATAGGACCTCTTCTGTCAGTAACTACTTTCATAATTTATTTTATTTTTTGGTTTTACTGACAAAATATATACATATTTTTAAAGAAATGTCAAGTATTTTTTAGTTTATACGTAAAAGAAAATCACTCATTTAAATAAAGCGATCAACAATTACAATAACGATGGTAATCATTAAACAAATAGGCCAAGCTTCATTGATAGTCTGTTTTAGTGAGAATTTTCACTTACTTTTCTTTCAAAGTTTTTTCTGCAAGAATGATACTATCGTGTACACGAAAAGTACAATCAAGAACTCCACAATGAAGTAAAGAATGAAATTTACAAACTTAGACATGGTTATATAATTAAAAAATAAATACTATAACTCAATCACTTTCGGATCACTAGTGAATGAATAGATAGTAGCTGTCGCATTCTGGAAATACAACACTTCAGTATTATGATTATTTTCATCATACATACCTCTAAGCTCTGGATATCTATCTAACATTGATTTCTTAGCTTCTACACGTTCATCTCTAACCAATTCTCCTGAAATTCTAATCCATTCTCAGTCATGGAATCAGCATAATTCTACTTTATTATTAGCTTGAATCTGTCTAGAAACATTTTTTGATTTACCAGTCTGAATATACAGTTTTCCTTCAAAGATATTCACAGTTCAAAAAGGTCTAACTCTTGGCTGATTTCATTCAACCGTAGCTAGGTAATAAGTTCCACATTCTCTCAAGAAATTTAGTACTTCTTCCATGATTTTATATATTAATAATTATAAAAATCAGAATCACATGGTATACAAGCTATATTAACTCACTGTTTTTGCTGTTCTAAACAAGATTTATATTTCATCTTACAATTAAAATCGCCATCAAAAAATAAATAATAAATAGCAAATCATAATCAAACCAATAAAACAATAGTAATCAATATAATCCGTTTCTTTTTAGACATCAAACATTATTAAATTATAAATATATCACTCTAGGATAGAGCTTAATTTATAGATTCAAAAAATCAAACTAAACTTTCAAAAAAAAGCTACCCATACGGACAGCTTTTTATATTTTTTAACTTAATTACCCTCTCAATTCAGCTCCAACCTTAGTTGCAGCATCAATAGCTTTCTGCATTACAGTTCCAATCTCTTCACTTGTCATATTTCCATCTCCCATAATCTTTATCTGTAACGAAATCGACTTCTTACCTGCAGGCAGATTCTCTCACTGATAAACATCAAATACACGAATATCTTTCACCTCCTCTATCTTACGAAGTGCTGACAAAACTTTAGAAAAATCAGATTTTTCATCTATTACGAAACTCAAATCTCTCCATAAAATCTGATCCTGCATAGTTTCGTAAATGTATGTTTTTTCAGTTGCCTGACTTCTAAGCTCTTTAATCTTTTCTAGTGATATTTCTACAAATGTTAAATTTGCATTTTCTGGTAATTTACTAGCTTTCAAAATCGTTGGATGGATAGTTCAGATTACTCAGATTTCTTGCTTATTGAATAAGATTTTACCTTGCTTTTTTGGATGAAAATATGGTAAATCTGTAGCTTCATAAGTAATTTTTCCATTCAGCTCATAATCGTGCATAATCTCATCAATTACTGATTTAGCCTCCAATAATGTATCTTCATT
Organism: Patescibacteria group bacterium UBA3291; assembly: GCA_002361595.1. Lineage (GTDB taxonomy): Bacteria > Patescibacteriota > Gracilibacteria > Absconditabacterales > Absconditicoccaceae > UBA3291. The sequence continues at coordinate 25,449 of DETJ01000007.1, forward strand.
CCATGAATTGATAGATTTTTTGTACATAAAGAATGCAGCATGTAATTGCTCATCCAAATGTGCAGCAGCGAATTCTGGAGAAACTTCATTATTTGGTTCATCCTTTGTCCAAACTTTTCCAGTATCAAAATAACGGATTGTATCAAAGAATTTTGAATTTTTTGAAGCCACCTGTAAGAATTGATACAAGAATGTATCACGAAGTAATGGACATTCAGGGTTTACTGGATTAGTCAATGTAATGAAATCTTCTCTCGTTTTTCCAAATGGTTGCACCATTTTTTCGCTCACCCATGGATAATTTTCTCATTGGTCGAAGCGACATTTTTCCACCAAAGTTTCTTCTATTATACGAATTACTTCAGTATTTCAAATAAAACTCTGACTTTGAATTTGAGTAAGTGGTGCTGTTAATTTAATTTCTTCATAACCTCGAATTCTAGCCACTTCTTCAGCTATATCAGCAGGAATAGTAATATCGTCTGGTCCTCTCCATAATGGAACAGTTACCTGATTTCATTCTACCTTGAATCACAAGTTTTTAAGTATTTCAGAAGCTCTTTCTTGAAAATCAGATTTTTTATCATCCTTTCCAAATATGAATTGATTCATCTCATCCCAGTTTACAGTAATTGTAGTTGGCTGAACTGGATGAAGTCCAGGTTTAACATATGAGCTTACTCCTCCGATTTCATAATCTCCCAAATCTTTCGCATAAAATTTCAATTCATCAAGGAATAATAACAATGCATATAATGAATATGTAGGAGCAATATGTTTCTCATTTCTAAGCTCAGAATCTGAACGTAATCCAAGTCTAACTCCAGTTTTACGAACTCTAACAGGATCGAAGTTTGCAATTTCTACTAAGATATTTTTTGTTTCAGCTGTTACTCAGCTATTAAGTCCTCACATTACTCATCATAGACAAAGAGCCTTTTTATCATCAGCGATAACGATATCCTGAGGTGTAAGAGTATGTTCCTTTTCAAACAAATCTACAAATTTTTCTCATTCATGAGCATCACGAACATGAATATTTCACTCGATTTTATCAGCATCGAAGAAATGAACTGGATTTCATGAAATATTCATAAAAATATTAGAGAAATCTACCCAATTATTCACACTTCCATTTCCTAGATCCGCATTCTGCAAACGCATATAAAAATCTGAATCTTTCACCTGTACATTATTGAGTTCGAGTAATATATAGTTATTCAATCATTCAGTTTCACAGATTACAGATTTCTTTCCTTTCTTTTCTCCATGCTCGAGTAAATCTAGCATATTTGTTGTTTCAAAATCTTGTTGATATTTTGGCAATGCACTAAATCAGATTTTTCATTGAGGTTTGTACATTGAATTGAATTCCCAAGCTACTCCGAAATGTCCAGTCAAATCAGGACGATTTGTCAGTCATTTATTATCTATATCGAGAACGTAACTATCTAGCCACTCAAATTTATCAGTCAATGGAGTTCCCAAATCTGCATCACTTACTTCCAAATCTTTGTCTAATTCCCAAATCCAAGGTTTATCTGTATCCTCATTAATTCACAATTCATTCTTTGAACATATCATTCCATTTGAATCTACTCCACGAAGTTTCCTAGGTGCGATAGTGATTCATGCTTGTGGGAAAAATGCTCACTCCATAGCCACTGCTACATATTTTGCTCATTGAACATTTGCAGCTCCACACACGATTTGAAATTGTCATTTAGGTCATAAATCTACCTGACATACGCTCATATGGTCAGAATCTGGATGATTTACCGCACTGATAACTTTTCAGATTACGATATGTTTGTCTATTTTACGACTAATTACTTCCTCGATTTCTACCGTCTTTAGAATCAAGTTGTTAGCGATATTCTCTGGAGTATCATTAATATCTATGTACTTCCTAATCAACTGTGAATGATATTTCATTATCCCAAATTATGAAAAATTAAAAAAAGTCTGAATGAATGATAGATTTTAACAATAGGATTTCAAGTTTTTATTTACAAAAATTAGAAATTACTTATGAAAATAAAAAATGTGATCAACTTAAATTGACCACATTTTTATCATTTATTTTATTATTCTTCATCTTCATTTTCTGATGAGCTATTCATCCTAGCTTTTATTGAGAAGAATACAATAGTTCATACCATAGTAACGACTCATCATACTAAAACTATTAACATAATTTTTAGCCATGTTGGGAATCCTCATTTTTTTTCTCATGAAGTTTGATTATCTTTAGACTCTTGATAGTTTTTTTGTACAGATTTTATTTCCATACTAGCTCAACATTTACCTGTGGTTGATGTAATATCATAATATCTAAAAATATCACAGAAATAGAGATTAAAATCATTTTCTCATTCCCGTTTATTTTTTTTATAATCACTCACTATTTTATTCCAGATTCAATCCAATGCTTCAACTCTCTCATCTGGACTATATCAAGATCCATTTTCCTCAAATTCTTTAAATAATCAACTTACTTCTTCCTTTATCGTTGTTCACTTAGAAGTTGGCAGCAAAGCTAGTATTTCTAATTTATTTTTTTCATAATCATCCATTCATACTGATACAGCTACAACTGTATCAGGATTTGCTAGACGAGATAAAATACTATCTAATTTTTCTTTTTGATTTCAGTCTAATACTATTCAATTATTTTCTATTTGATCATTAATATCCACGACTAATGCTGAAGTCTCGGATGTGTTGTTCAGATTCCTACGTAATCTATTTAGATAATTCTTTAATTCTGTGTTTTCTGATAAAGAATCATCAAGTCCATCTATCAGCACAGTGATATCATTATATATCTCTAAACTTTCCTCGTCTAACTCTAATATATATCATTCAAATCAAACGTAAAAGTTTTTGAACGTAAGCGTTTCTTTTCATGTTTCATCTTCTATTGTAAAATAAACTCTTCATATTACATTTTCATAATCTGGCTCATATTGTATTTTGGCTATTTTATTACATGGAAGATCTACATCATTATCTGTATTTCAATCTCAGTCTGAATCTGTTGCGATATCTGTATCAACATAGCATGTTCATTCATTTTCACTATTTATATACATCAAAAGAGTATTATTCATATTCTTTGCTAGAAAAACTTCGGCACGATTATCTTTTACTTTTCATGTTTCAGGGTCTTCAATTTTTTGGAATGTAGTTTCTGGGATTGTTATCATATTTACTCATGGAGCAATTCTTCCATTTGATTTATTGTCTGATGTTTTTACTACAAAACCAGTCTCAGCCTCTATTCAATATTTACTCTTTAGATATAGTGATACATTATGAGCTCAATAGTTTTTATATTTTTGTATAAAACTGTTATTTTGTGTTATATCTGTAGATATTCATGATGCCAAAGATTCTAAATCATCAACCTTATGACTTCTCTGATATCTATTATTTCATTTTTCACATTCTGATGTTTCGAAGCAAAGATTTCTCTCTTGGAATACTCAAACACTTAAATCTCTGAATAAAACTGTATTTCAGATAGAATTATATAGAAGTATTGGTTTTATTCCATTTTTTACATAAATAGTATCTCAATCTGCTATTCACAATTTTCTTCTATACTCTACTGCCGCTCTCGGAACTACTCAATCTTCGTAGTCATCTAAAAATTGATAAGTAGCCGTATCCTTTTTTGTAACTAAATCTCGCGTTCCATCTCATGTAAAATCATAGTAGAATGTTCTATCTGTAGCAAAATCATCGTTATTGGTTGAGATTTTCGATACAATTGTATATGTAATCTCGTCTCATACCTGGATATTATTACCACTCACTCTCAATGTTACTGTTGGCACGTCTGCATCACTACAAGATGCAGGAAAATATACTGATGGATTGCTTGCGAGATAATCATCACTATCTATCATTCATCCATCATTATCATAAAGCCAAACTCAAAATTTATATTCTCATCCTACTCTAGGTATAACGAAATAAGTATATGGAGTACTAATCCATGTATCTTTATACTCTAATTTTCTGTCAGGATCATCAATATTGTAGTAATAAAATCTCAATCTGGAAATCATTCCATCTGGATCTCTAGCAGAAACTGCTGTTACCTTTATAGTCAAATTACTTGTTCATGTACAATCGAAAGACATTCTATTACTATTCTCATCATTGAATCACATCATTTCAGTATTATCAGCATACTGAGGGAATGAAAGTACGACGTTATCTAACTTTGGTAATGCATTTACAACTTTAAATCGAATTCTTGCTGCATCTTCTTTTCAGACATTTGGATCAGATACTTGCAAATCAACATAATGACATCCTAATTCACTAAAAGTTTCCGTCAATTGATTTGTCCTTTTTGACTTATCTGTTCATAAAATTGCTTGCTTTGAAAATACATATTGTAATCAATTAGAATTTCATTTTGTATTTACTGAGATTGCTGGATCTATAGTAAATTTAGCATATCTGTCTATAGGATAAGCATCCACCTCTCTAAAAATTCCATCTTCTACTTCTATTCTACATTTTTCTGTAGCTTGAATATAATATCATCTATCATCTTTTACTCTTCGTGCTGCAATTGGAGTATCAATTTCTCATATAAAAACTCTTTCTTTTACATCATTCCAATTTCACTCAGAATCTGTTATTCTTAATGTAACTGTAAATATTCATCTTTGTGAATATACATGATCTGTGTTTACAATAAGTTCACTTGCATTACTTTTTCCATCTCAAAAATCTCGTGCATATTCGTATATAGGATTTGGAATCTCGTTAATTACTGATTTAAACTGCATATTTTTTCACCATGTTATTGCTCATGGTATAGCTTCTATTTGTGGTCTGAGAGTAGATTTCACATCCAATAATTTAGTAAGTTTTGTCGCTTTTCCATATTCATCTGTAGCAGTAAGAGTTATTTTATGTCTACCTATTGAATTAAAACGTACTACCATTTTTTCATTATTATTTTCGGTAGAAATTATGTCTACATCTTTTGTTGAAAAATCCCATGAATATTCCAATGAATCAACTTTATTTTCTACATCTATATCCATAGTACTACTTGCATCTAATGTAAACTCTGATGGATATGTCCATATTTTAGTAGGCACCGCTATGAATTGAGGATCTGGAGGAGTTGAATCTACATATAATTCTTTAGTTTCTACATTTTGATTTCAAGCAATATCTGTAGTTGTCAATCTAACCAAATAACTTCACGGTTTCTTTTTCATAGTTCAGAAATTGATACTAATTTTTTTACCATTTCCCCATTTAATTGGATCTCCATGTTCTTCTCATCAGTTTGCATCAAATATTTCCCAATAATATGTATTTAGTCTATTCGTAATAGAATAAGAAGCACTTCCATCAAAAGTATATGTACTTGACGTTGATCATCCAGTTGGAGTCTGTTTTATAACTGAGACTGGATCTGATAGAAATATACTATATGTTTGAGAAACTTCATTTTTTTCATTATCATTTGTTGTAAGTTTAACTTTAAATTCTCAGCTTCACTTAAGTGGCACATTTATATAACCTGGAGTTCCATCTTGTTGTCTTGAATCATACGAAAATCAGATAGATGGATTGGTAATTGTTCGTCTATGAGATAATATTTTTCTTCATCATCTAGGCACGGTTAAAGATCCATCAAATACTACTCATTTTTCACCCTCTGTACTTCACATTTTTAATCACTCACCTTTTGTCAATTTTCTAGTATTAGCATATACTACTATATCTGCAGCTTTAGGACTAACAGTTATCGTTATATTCTGTTCTCAATCCAAAATTCATTCATTCACATTAGAGCTACGGATAACAAGGTGCACTATAAATTTACCAGGTTCATCAAATGTATAATTAATTACTTGCCCCTGTCACATTGGAGTATCTATTCAATTTTCATCTCTATAATACCAATAAAAATTATCAGATGGAATAGTCTCTCGTGAAGGATCTGAACTAGTTCTAGCATCAAATGTTACTGTCAAAGGAGCCATCCCCGCTGAAGGATTTGAAGTTACTTTTGGAACCACAGTATACAACTCATTTATATCATTAACTGCCTGCATTAATGATCTATAACATGAATTTCACATTAATGCCTCCATATCACTGTCTGAATACCCTCTGGATAAATTTTCAGCCAAAATAGAACACTTTTCATACACCATAGCATAATCTTTTGTTAGATACGGAAAAGTTTTCTTGAAATGTTTATATAATGTTATGAATTCTGACGTGGAAAAGTCTTTACCAACACTATATTTCGCTCTAGCTTTTGTAAACCAATCAAAAATTGCATCCCAATCATCAGCAAACTTATAATTTGCATAATAATAACTGGGGACATTATTATTTGTGGAATTCCTAGAAGATATTACTTGGGCCAATGTAAGTGAGGCAAATCATCAAATAAATACGATCCCCAAAGATACTGATAAAGCCTTAAATAAATTTTTCATGAAATTAATGAAAAGAATAAAATAATCTTCCTATCAATTATATCCAAAAACACAAAAAAAGTCAAAAAATCAGCAAGAAAAATATATTTTTCTTTTTATTTTCACTTGCCTTTTGTGAATATTCTTAAATTTTATATTTTTTAAAATTTCCTTGCATAAAAAGCTGTAAATCCTATATTGAAATCAGATTTATAAAAATATTGTAAATATGTGAAAAAGTGAAAAAAAATTCTATGTAGTACGAAAATGAAAAAAAATCTGAATTTTTGATTCACGAGATGAATGTAAAGAAAGCGTGAATGGATATTCAGATGCAAAATATAAATGATTTTCTAACAGAGAAGAAGCTGAAATTGCATTACAAGGATGATGGGAAAAATATTATGAAATTAAAAAATCTGAGAAAAAAGATATAGTAAAAAATAAAGATATTCCATTTTTTACGGAAAGTATTGCTGTAGATGCAGCATGCTCTGGGAATCCATGAGAAATGGAATACAGATGAATTGATTTACAAAATTGAGAAGAAATTTTTCATGAAAAGTTTAATATTTGAACGAATAATATTTGAGAATTTCTCGCCATTGTGCATTGATTAAATTATCTATGAGATGATAATAGAGCGGTTTATAGTGATTCTAGGATTGCAATTTCTCGAGTGAATCAATGAAAATGTAAGACTCAAATAAATGCAAATAATAATTCAGATTTTTGAAGAACTTTAGAAGCTATTGAAAGAGCTGAAAATTGGTTGAAAAAGAACTGAATAAAACATAAAATTATAAAACGAAATACTGAAGATTGGTGAGAGATTCCTGCCGATTTTGGGAGAAAATAATTTATTTTTGATATAATAATGCCTAAGCTAAGTTATCGTACGATTGAAAAGAATTTTGAGTATGAGATCCCAAAAATTAAAGGTTCCAGATTTTTGACTTACCTTTTCCCATGCGAAGATAAAGAAAATGCGGAAAATTTATTGGAATGAATCAGAAAAGAACATTTTTCTGCCACTCACCACTGCTCTGCTTGGAGGTTATGAATCCAAATTCATGAGAATCTATTTGGAAACGTTCTAATTGACCCCAAATTTTCAAAAGTTAATGATGATTGAGAGCCTACAAACACTGCTTGAAAGCCGATTCTGAATGTATTAGAATGAGAAAAGCTTTTGAATATCATGGCTATAGTAGTGAGATATTTTGGTGGAACTTTACTGTGAGTTTGAGGTTTAATTCAAGCTTATACACAAGCAACTAAAGATGCTATTCAGAATTGTAATATTGTGGAAAAGGAAATTCTGAAGGAATTTGAATTGATTCATGAATATAGTCAAACTTCATTAGTGGCACATTTAATGGAAAAATATGATATAAAGCTAATTAATGAGGTTTGTGATGAAAAATCCAAAAAAATTCTGAATATAAATCAATGATTGTTTTCTGACTTTGAAAAAGAATTATTTGGATCAAGTAATGGAAGTTTGAAAGTTAAAAGCTAACTATTCTCATTCTTCTAACTCTTTGATTTGATCACGGATAACTGCAGCATCTTCAAATCTCCACTCTTTGATAGCCTCATCCATTTGAGATTTTAAATCTTTCATAATCAGATTTTTTTCTGCTTTCGTCATCCTCTTTAGACGTTTAACTTTCCCACGAGTAAATTTAGAATTCTGCTGCTGAACCAACTCCTCATCAGTTTTTACAGACTCAAGATTTTTCACATTTGAATGTGCTGCTTTTGGGGTAATATGATGTTCAATATTAAAATTATTCTGAATAGTGCGACGACGATAAGTCTCCCACAAAGACTTCACCATTGATTCAGTAAAGCTATCTGCATATAATATCACTTCACTATTTGGATTTCTCGCTGCACGTCAAATTATTTGAGTAAGAGATGTTGTAGAACGCAAAAATCATTCTTTATCTGCGTCGAGAACGGATATTAATGTAACTTCAGGCAAATCTATTCCCTCACGCAAAAGATTTACTCAAACTATTATATCTATCACTCAAGTCTTCAATTTTTTGATAATTTCCCATCTATCCATAGTTTCCACTTCTGAATGAAGGTAGAATGCCTTATATCATTTTGATATTAAAAAATTTGTAATTTCTTCTGATGACTTTTTGGTCAATGTAATCAATAATATTTTACCTCATTTTGAAATATGCTCATCGAACTTTTTGAGCATGTGATCCAAAAAAGCGTCACAAGATTCAGCTTGAGATAACTCTTCAAGTTCCTCTAGTGATTTTTGCAAGAATTGTGAAAGTTGTTTTGTTACCTGAGTTTTACTCATGTCCTTTATATAAATGAGAAATAGTATTATACAGAGTGTAAGTATAAAAAATTTATAATTCGATGCAAGAGAAGTGTACGAGAATTGGTATAATGTTATAATAAGAAGATATGTCAATCGATTTATACAATAGTAAATTATATGCTTGAAACTCTAAGAAAAAACATTATTTTATGTTGTAGATGCTTTTTTGTTTTTTGTAATTTGGTTATGGCTAAAAAACATATTAAAAAATACGCATTTACACTTGTTGAATTGATCTTTGTTGCAATGATAATTGCATTAATTATGCCTGAGATGTTTTCTCTATATAATTTCATAATAAAATCTAATAAGGAAATTATTGCAAGACAACATGCTATTCAACAGTGATATGAATTTTTTGAAAGATTGAATATATTGATGGACGATTATACGATTGATTACGAAGAATATTATAATCGCCAAATGGTAGGATGTGTAAAAGTCTGAGCTACAGTACTTAATTGAACTAATTTTGAACGAAACGTGTGAAAAGAATGATATTGTACAGAATTTACTGCGTACGGTAATGAAAATAGTAATATAAGCCATACTGAATACAATGATATTTATTATTGTTCTTCTACGCATAGACCTATCTGAGGTAGTGAGTTAGTAACAAAAGTAGTAAATTCTCCTGTTGATTCTTGAGCTTGAGATTGTGGTAAGCTTACTGGTAAACAATCATATGGTCAATATTCAGCATTATTCAAAGATGTAAAGAATTGAGATTGAATTATAGTTTGAAGTGAAGATGATGTAGAATTGTGACGTTTATTCAATACCAGTGTAGATGCGATTAAAGATCACAATAACATTCAAGAGTTATATCTTATTTCTCATGATGGAGATAGACGTTTATATTTTCGTAGAGTATTAGATAAACAAGAATGAAAATATAGACAATATAAAATTCAAATGCTGAGGTTAAGGTGATTTGATGCTTGACGTAAACATAATTTTGAGATTTCTTCCGACAATAAATGAGTGTATGACGGTATGATTGATACTTGGGCATGCGATACTTCTATGTGATTTGAACCTAAAGAAAAAACTTCAGAGAATAGTATTTGATGAGCGTATTCAAATTATTATTTACCGCAAGATGTGGATGATTGTTGGGTAGACCTTACACATTGAACAACCGATTTGTTTACATGGAAAATATCGATTTCACCTAGATGAGATTCTGATTTATATTGGGCCGAAGAAGATCGCCAAATAAATCCTTACATGAAAATTATGATAATTAACAAAATATATTTACCAAGTATTGTTTGAAGTAATATGAGAATATCAAATACTATAAATGAATTTGACGTACCTCTTGAAACAACGATAAATATGAAGGATTTCTATAGAACAGATTATTAATAATATATGTTTTTAGTGTAAATAAGATTTTAAAATGTATATTCATATAATATCTCTTTTCCCTGAAATATTTGACTCATTTTTTAGTGTATCATTGCTTAAAAAGTCACAAAAAAAATGAGTTTTAAAAGTAAATTTTTGTAATCCTAGACAATTTTGTACTGATAAGCATCAACAAATCGATGATGAAATATATTGATGATGAGCCTGAATGCTTATCAAAGCTGAACCAATAATAGAAGCTGTAGAATCAATTATAGAAAAAAATAATCTAAAAAACTCTGATTTTAAAATTATTTTTCCTTCCCCCGCTAAAGAAATTTTCAATCAAAAACATTCATATACTTTTTCTAAACAAGAACACTTAATTTTTGTATGCTGAAGATATGAATGAATTGATTATCGCTGGGAGCTCTATATGCAAAAATATTATCCAGAACAATTTAAAAAAATATCATTATGACAATTTATTCTACTATGATGAGAAGTAGCTACAATGACAATGATTGAATCTATTACTAGACTAATTCCTTGAGTAATTAAGGAGTCTGAAAGTTGGCAAAATGAAAGTTATTCATTAAAAGAGAATATGCAAAATTTAGAAGAGCCAAATTATACTAGACCTGAAAATGTAAAATGATTTTCAGTGCCCGATGTTTTGCTAAACTGAAATACTGAAGAAATTTTAAAACGAAGAAAAAATAATTCAATTTCTATATAAAAATGCATCTATTCAAATAAATCGTTACTGAACATTTCATCGTCTACATCTATATCTTTTTGTGGATTTTTCTTTTCATCCAATAAATCGTGGACTTTCTGTAAATATTTATCATCAACGTGTGTATAGATTTGCGTAGTTTGTATTGAGGAATGACCAAGTAAAGCTTGTACAGAACGAATATCTGCACCTCTACGTAATAATGTTGTTGCAAAGGAGTGACGTAAGGTATGCGGAGTCACTTTTTCTGTAATTCAAACCAATTCTGCATATTTTTTTACTAAACTTTCTACACTATTCCTAGATAACGGTTCACCATAGCTATTTGGAGAAAGTGAAATGAATAAATATTCTGAATCATCTCAACGTGAAAGAATATATTTTTTAAGTTTTTCTTTAGCATCTTGAGTTAAAAATACCGAACGCAATTTAGAACCCTTTCCGATAACTGAGAACTGATTTTCACTGAGTTTTATATCTTTAGTTTTTAGAGTAATTAGTTCTGTAACACGAAGTCAAGTTCAATACAACGTAGCCAAAATTGCTTTATCACGCAAGATTTTTAGTGGTCTTTTTTCATATTTAGATGGTGCATTTAATATTGATTGGACTTGTTCTTCAGACAAATATGAAACTCTTCTTGGAGGAATTTTAGCTAAGTCTACCTTTTCTGGAGATAGAGTTTCTATATCATTTCTAAGCAAAAATTTAAAAAAAGATCTGAGGCCAACTGCATGGTAATTCACAGTTTTAGGACTGAGACCTTGTTTAATTAAAGCTGTTCTAAAATCTTGAATATGAATCATTTTTATCTGGCTAGCATCTATATCTCAAACATAATTAATAAAACGATTCACCCATAATGAATAATTTTCTATAGTTTTTGGTGATGCATTTTTTGTATATTGAAGATAATTTACAAACCTTTCTAAGTGGGAACTTAATGTATTAGAAAATAAGTAAGGAGAATTCTTATCTAGTTCCTTCTTTTTTATCAAGATATTCTCTGAGTTCTTTTTTTTCATCATCTTCACCAAAATCTACTTTAGTATATATAGTTGATACTTCATCTCATCAATTTAGATTTTTTTCAATTTTTGAGATGAATCATAAAACCTTAGTTTCAAACGAAGAAAATGTTTCTGCATCTATTCATTCTCAATTATCTATTTGTAACTGATATTCCTCACATAAACGAACAATATATGCTGCGTATTTTATAACTTTTTCATTTGAATTATTTTCTCCAACTTTTTTATATCATTCTCCTTTAGATTTAAAAGATGAAATTTTGGATTGAATATCTTCTATTGAAATCTTCTTTGACTCTTTTTCTTCAATTGGATCCTCTGGTTCTTCTGGTTTTACTTCAACATAAGGTTTAATATTTTCTGTTGGTTCGTCATTTATCAATTCTGTTTTTGGTCCAGATCAATGACTCTTCTTTACCCTATCATCCTCATTTTCTTTTTCACTTCATTGTTCTGGAGTTTGACCTGACTCTTCTGGCTCTATATATTCTTTTGGATCTTCTGCACCATAAATCGGTTCTTCTGGATCTTCTACTACCGTTCATGTACTTACCACGTCACCGGCTTTTCTATCTGAACTAATAGAGGGGAAAGCAAGAGCAGCTACAATACAAAACAACAAGAATACTCATATTCATGCAAATATTGTTAATTTTTTACCACCAAAAAATGATGATTTAGTTTGAATATTTTTTGGAATAGCTTTTGAATTATCTGCAAATTGTGGATTTGATTGCAATTCTGAGTCTAATATTTCATCCAAAGATAAAGTAGATTTTATTGATCATGCTTCTGCTTGATTTTTAACATTCTCATTGACTTGATTTTCTGGAATTTCATTTATTTTATTTTCTTCTGTGTTTTGTTCTATAGATTGGTTTTGTGATTCTGTATTATTTATAACTGTATTTTCTGAATTTTCATTTTCATTTAAACTCTGCATTGGATTACTATCCACTATATTTTCCACAGCATTTAGTGCATTTATCTCAGACTTCTCTTCTACTGCTAAACTTTCTATTGAATTATTATTTTCATTTCCTGATACTGAATTTTGTAAATTAACAGAAGTTTCATCTTGATTAATCTCCAAATCACTTTTTAATTGTTCAGTTGTTGCATTTTCTTCATATGAAAAGTCTACTGGTTGTCATCATAGTAAATTCATCATATCAGGTTGGGCCCCATCCTGAACATTTATATTTTCCGAATTCACATTTCCCAATAATTCTTGAGTCTCTTCAGTTTTACTATCTATATCTTCATCTCAAGATATATTACCTTCATTATTTAATAAGAATTCTCAATCTGTTTTATCTTTTCATTCAGACGATTCATCCTGAAATATGCTCTGATTATATTTCATACTTCATTCATTAGATTCGATTAATTCTTCATTTTGAATAGGATTTTCATAATTTTCTAAATTTGTACTTTTCTCAGATTCTTCACCTTCATTTTGGGTAATTGAATCATTTCAAGATAAATCATTATCCATGTTTTCTACATTTGAATTCTGAGATAATTCTCATAATTTCTCATTATCTTGTATACTACTTTGGATTTCATCTTGATTAGAATAATCATCATGATAATCACTAACAAACTCAAAATTTTCATTATTTTCTGTTTGATTCACCTCATCTATTGTATTTTTTTCTTCATGTCAATTTTCAAAAAGTATTGATTCTGAATTATCGGGACTACTCGTAATTTCTTCTACATCATTTTCTTGAATCGATTCGTCTGAATCACTACTATCAAAAGAAAAATCAATTTTATCATCATCATTTTCTTTTTTTATATTTTCAATTTCTTGGTCATGGTTTAACTGTCATCCGATTTCGTTATTTTGCTCTTGTATATCTAAGGATAAAACGTCTCAGCTATTTTCTTCTAAATTCTCATTTACAATATCAGAATTTTCTTCTATATTATTATTTATATCATATGAAAGATTATCTTCTGTATTATCTAACAAAGTATCATTTTCACTCGATGATATATCGTCATCTTCTTCTGGGAAAGTTCCATTTCAATCTGTTTCTACTGAAGAATTTAAATTGTCTTCTACTTTATTTTCTTGTGAATCAGTAGGCAATTCTTCAGTCTGCATTGTTTCCATTTTATCGTTTCCTTTTTCAACTTCTCAAAACAATTCATCTTGATTATTTTCTGTTTCTGCATCATTTCCCAATGATGCATTATCTTCTATATCAACATCCGAAATACTTGATTCTGATCCACTAAATAATTCATTATTTTCTTCAGATGATTCTAGATTATTTCAGACTTGATTTATATTATTTCAGTCATTTAGACTCATATTTGCAAAAATATCATCATTCTCTTCATTATTCTCTTTTTTTTCTTCATCAAAAAATGTATCTCCTAAATCTACGTTTTCGTCTTCATTCTCTGAAGATTCTTCAAATAATTCATTTTGATTAAAATTAGTGTCTTCCGAATCTTTATTTTCTTCTTTGTCTGTATTTATTTCAAAAATTTCATCAGATTTTTCTTCTGAATTTTCTATTTCTTTCATATCTCATCCATCACCAAAATCTATTACAAAATCATCATCTCAAGGTTGACTTGCTGATGTTTGCTGAGATTGAGCTGCTAAAGTTGAATCTTCGTCAGGCATTCCATTCAGAATAGTTTATAAATCACTTACAATTATATTCAAAATGTCAAATAAAGCAAAAAATAAGGGACTTTTTTACGAAAAATAAAAATCAGACTATTAAGTCTGAAATTATATTCAAGAAGGGAGGGAATCGGACCCACGTTTCCGGCTTCGGAGACCAGCGTGCTACCATTGCACCACCTTCTTATTTTTTGTCGTCTGGAATATTATAAATTATCACATATTTCTTGCAATTACAGCTCACCAAAAATTCAAATCATTTCTAGATTCGTGAATAGTTTTGGCTAACTCTGATAATGTTGAACCTGTTGTAGTTACGTCATCTACTAATAAAATCGTAGCTCAATTTAGCACTTGAGATAAATCTCATACACGAAATACTCATTTCAGATTTTTCTGTCTTTCTGAACGGTTTAGATGTAGCTGAGAAACTGTATAACTTTTCTTTGAAGCCAGTTCTAACATAGGAATTCAAAGCTCGTTTGCAAGTGATTTTGCCAAAAGCATAGACTGATTATATCATTTCTCATAATAACGCCTTCTCCAATGAGAAGGGACATAAGAAACAAAGAGTTCAAAATTCTCAAGTTTTAATTTTAGTTGTTTATTAGTCTGAACCAATAAAGCAAGTCTTTTCGCCATAAATGAGATTACATCTTTTTTATGAGCAAATTTAGCTTTGAGAATTAATTTTTTAGCTACTCATTTATAGGCAAATCATATTATAATTCACTGCAAAACCTGATTTTCTGCACATGATTTGCATGTTTGAAAATCTGAAGATTTTTGATGACAAAATGGACATATTTCTGGATGAGAATAGAGTTCTTTTTTACATTCTGGACATAAATACTCTCATTTTTTTCAGCATCATACACATGTACGTGGAAATAATAAATCCAATAACATTTTTTATTATCATAAATAATAATTGAAAAAACGAATCTACAAGAGATTCGTCTTCAAGTAAAAATCTATTTAATTGAAATAATTTTTACATCTTTTCTTTCATTATTTAATCTCATTTTTGCTACATCTCCGGCTTTTTTACCTCTAATAGCTTGTCCTAGTGGAGAATCGAAAGAAATCAAAGTTTCTCAATGCTGATATTTTACTTCTCAAGTTCACACAATAGTTACTTCATGTGGATCATCGTCCTCAATTTGAACGATAACTTTTGATCAGAATCAAACTGTTTTTACTCATGATTTTTTATCTGAATCAATAATTTCAACTCAGTCTATCAAATCTTCAATCTGCTTAATTCTAGAATTGATAAGATCTTTTTCTTCTAATGCATTTTTATAATCGAAGTTTTCTGAAAGATCTCATAGCTCTTTTGCCTCAGCAATCTGTTCTAACACTGCAGGTAATTTTTCCTGTTTAAGTTCCTGAAGTTCAGCAATGAGTTTTTCATATCATTCTCTACTGATTGTTTTAGTTGCTTCTGCCATAATTATTTTAAACGAAAAATAAAATATTTTATGTTTTTTATGGATTATTTATTGAATAATTTTCCCCAAAATCCAAGTATATGTCTCTTCCATTTATCAAATGCATGAGAAATCAAATCTGTAGCAACTTTAAATCATTGATGAGAACTTACAACGAATTTGTCTCCGTCTGAAACAAATACAAAATCTGATTCATATTTTCCTTGTTTATTTTTTATAATTGTATATTCGATTGAAACCTTTGCATCAGGGTTCTTTGCATAAATTTTCTTTAAAATTGATTGAGATTTATTTGTAATTTGAAATTGTACTAATTTTTTGATATCTGCTTGCATAACTTCTGAAACATCTACGAATCTCTCTTTAAGTTCTGTTACATTTAATGCTTGTTCTGGCATCTTTTTATTTTGAAAAATATAAAAAATCACAAATCTTAACTGAATATTACATATTATTCATCTACTCCTTGCATAACAAGTTATTTAGCGAATAAAATATTCACACGACATTTAATTGATAAATAAAACAATTCAAAATTCAATGGGAAATCTGATTTTTAAAAACTATTTTTTATGTGTAAGTTTATATCATTCTTTTACTCCTGAAAATAATCATTTTATTATTTTAAACCTATCCTTTCATCATCGAATGATGGCTTTTAAACTCAACCGGAATAAACATCCAGGTAATCAGCATACATAGAACTGAAAAAGCTGTTTTTTATTTCAGTGTTTCTTGGTAAATAAGAATCGATTCCTAGCTTTCTGCCTTGCTTGTGAATATGAGCCAATTCGTGCCTGTTCAAGTCTAGTTTTATCTCTTTCATGATGTTTTACTTTTAAATCAGCGAAAACTCGTAGTTGAATTCATTGTTCGTGTAAAGCTAGAGTATAATCTAAATCTTCGCTAATTCGAGCGATTTGTTCATCATATTTGGCTTTTCTTAATGTAGAAGCTTTACTGAATATCCCATTTCCACTAAACATTTGAATTTGTGCCTCTTTTTTTCAATTGAGCAAATGAAGAACTGGACGAGATTGTCGATAATCAAAATAAGAAAATCACTGATTTTGAATCTGTTCTGTATTTCTGTAGTACAAACTAGGCAAGATTACACATTCTGATTTAGTTTCTGAGGCTTTCTCTTCTCGTTTTTTTAAACTTTTTTCTAAGAAATCTGAATCTACTTCATTATCATCATCGAAAAGTTGTATAAACTCCCCCTTCGCTTGTTTGAGTCAAAAATTACGTACATAACTAGCTCATCAACCATGATTTGGATCAAAATCGCTATTATTATTTGTAAAAAACTCTGTACGATTTATAATATCTAAGTTTTGATTATTGAAAAATGATAAAAATTCAGATTCTTCTTCTCTTGTAAAATTCCTATCGCAAACTACATTCACATCAAAATCTGTATAAGTTTGCCTATTTAACATTTGGAAAAATTCCAACAACAATGTTGTATCTTTTGCCCTTGATCCACAAACTACAGATATTTTCATTCAAGTTTCTAATATAAAGATTATTTATTCTAGTACTTATATTGTATTTTTTTTCAAGTGAATGTTTTTTTATTCAAAAAAGTCTCCAAATGGAGACTTTTTTAAACTTTTACATCTATATTTTATTGTTGAGAACATAAGTTTGAATCGTTCATCATTCTCCATATTTCAAACAATTTAATCATTTTTTCATAATTTGATATATTATCATATTCACTCTGAATTTTTGATAGTAGTCATCATAATTCTCACAATGTTGATACATTTAAATATTCACGATTTCATCATAACGCTAACATAACCTCATCTACACGATTTACTGCAGATTCTGGAGAAATTATTTTATCTGTTCATTCTCAAAAGCATAGTTCTCACAGTTTTTTTGATGCCTCTTCCAATTCTGAATCAGTAATATTTCTTCAATATGCATTAAAGGTAAATTGTCACTGATATTGTTCCTCTTCATTATTAAGAAAACTGGAATTTGAATATTTTTCAAACCAAAAATCTTTAATTGCTATAGCTGGTGGTAAATCACGTAAAAAACTCAACAATCATTCTGTTCTGTTTGCTTGTTTTTCTAAACCTACTTTATATGCTAAATATGGTATATTTCTATATTTATCTCTAAAATCATAAAAACATTTTTGATTCGTATCTGAACTATTACACAGAGAAGATTCTCTGATTGCCTTCATAATTATATCATCATCTATTAATGATGATTCTTTTCATCAATCTACCCAGTGGTATAAGTCGTATCATATAACTCGATCCATATATTTGGATTGTTCTTCTTCTGTAAGATCTGAAAGATTTGTTTTCGTTTTAAATTCTCGGTCTGAACTAGAAACAAAAACATCCCAATATTTTTTCATAAGATCATCTATATCTTTTGTCTTTTTTTCTTTGATAGCATTTAACAAATAAAAGAAAAACTCATTTAGCAATGCTATATTACTTTGATTTGATGTTATAGAAAGTTTATTTACAAGTAACAAAAATGAACGTTTACTAGGAGATGAGAATGATATAGAAATCGGTGTATAAAAATAATCCGAATTTTCTATATCAACTTTTTCTCAAATTGTGATATTTTCTATATTATTGTAATCTGAATCATTTCATACGTACTTAACAAAATCACTTCGATATTGTATTAAGTATAAATCTTGAAATTTGTCATTCTCTAAATATTTTTGTCACAAAACTGTCATATCAAAGTTTTTAGTGTACGGATCCTTCCAAACATTTAGGGATGGGAGATATATATTCTGTAACAAAATTTCATAGTAACTTTTTTGTTGTTTCTCAAATAACTTATCAGTCTCAACTTCTTCTACTAAATTATCATATACTGACAAAAGTGTATCTATATTTTCTATTTTTTTTCAATCTGAATACGGAGATAAGAGAGTTGAATCTGGTTGTTTCACTCCGTACGTTGTCAGTAACCTTAAAGATTCAGCATTATCATTCATTTGAGAATATTTATTGTAAACCTCCATTCCATATAATACTGCTCATACGATAATAACCGCCGATACACACAAAGATACAAGTGAATCTTTACGAGTAATAGTAAAGACCTTTCTATAGTTCTTAGAAGTATCTCAAGTTTCTTTTTTCTGGAAAAGTCACTTAACTTTGGACATTACTTCTCCGAAATCGAAACCAGATTTTTCAGATCATTTTTTTGATTTGTTATCATTTAACATGTTTATAATTAATAGATAATAAAATTGTTATGTTTTTACATTATTTTTCTAAATCATTCTTTAATTCTTCTGTTGTTTTTTTCTCATTCTCTGTTGAATCTTCTACTGTTCCTTCAATTATTTCTTTAATATCATCAGATTTATCATTATCAGATGCTGTTTCTTTAACATCATTTAATTTATTATCGGATTTATTTGTTTCGCTTGGACTATTATTAATCTCTGGTGCCACATTAATATCCCATCAACTTAATTTAATTCATTTATCTGTTAATAACTTCTTTATACTTTCAAGATCAATATAATCAAATATTTCTCTCTCTGTACCTCTTTGAATTGGAACTGTAAAATCCATGCTCGAATAATTAACTGTTCTAGATATACCTCACCAATTTACAGTTCTTGTATCCACATTTATTTCATTCGTGTTTATATCCGCTCAAATAATAAAGCTTGACTGTTTTAATAAATTAATTATGTTAGTTAGAATGAAAATATTTGGATTTCTTTTTCATTGAGCCATCAAATTCCTTTCATCTTCTTGATTCGTATAAACTTCAATATTAAACGAAATATTTTTTGCTTGTGCGTTAAATCATTTAAATGTAATTGAGAATAATGTTGTATCTTCCTTTTCTAGTAATTGACTGATTGCATTCATTACATTTTTAAATAATTTAAGATTTATAGAGTTGTCTTTTGTCATACTATAATATAAATCAAGATCTCATATAGTATCACAATTTGCACTCACTTCAAATGGATTTAAATAACACATATATACATAGGCGGTAATATCTTTTTCTCATCTTGAATTAATCTGGTTAAATAATTGATTAAGAGTATCAACGTTTACACCATTCATCTTTATCATTTCTAAAATAGTAATTAGAGCTGTATTCATATATGAAAAGACTTTCGTCGCCGTCGAAAATTTTATTATTTCAAGAGCATTTAGAGATCTTTGTATTGTATCTATAGTCTCATTTTCTGATAATAAAAATTCTAGTTCTTGTGGTAAGAATCATTGTTTAGCAATATTTTGTCTCAGGGTTTCGGCTGTTTTTGCTTTATCTTCTGATCCATTTACAAGTTTATTTACATAATCAGAAAGTAGATCTTTTTTCTCTATGTAGTCAATATCTGAAGCATTAATAATTTCATTTACTGATTGCTTACTCTGCGCTGATCAAATTGTAGGTGCACTATAATTTAGTGTATTATCAATTCAAATTAAATTTTTCATTTTTCATAACTTATCCTTATATTTTGCTACAAATTCTTGGTATTTTACATCTACCGTTGCTTGACTAGCTTGTGTTATATACAAATCAAATGAATAAACCAATGCTATTACCAAAATTCAAAGTAAAGATAATACTCACGAAAAGAAAAACCATCTTAGATAACTTCATAGTGAATCTCAATCCTTTTCTGTATACACTTTTGGTTTTACTTCCTCCCCAGATTCCAAAAATACATTTTCATTCAATTGATTTCACAGCAAATTACTGTTAGGATCTACATCCATAGCAACCTCTTCATCTCATGAATCTAATACATCTTCCATATCATCTAAAGAAATTGATGATAAGTCAGATACATCAACATTTCATTCTAAATTTGGATCTTTTTCTGCCATTTTGTTTTTGTATGAATAAAAGTTTTCACAGATAAGTATATTCAGAAATATCAAAAAAGTCAAAAAAAATTAGACTTTTTTTATTTATCAAATTTGATTATTTTTATTTTTGGCTGTAAAATAGCATACTACCTTGAATATCACAACAAAATTTTTATAAGAAATATGGATATATTTTATTATATTTTTTTAAATGAAAGAAAAAAATTACGACATAATTATACTTTGAGCATGACCTGCATGACTTTTTTGTGCTAATAAAATAAACAAATGAAAATCTATTTTAATTTTAGAGAAATCTGACTCTCCTGCTCAAAAATTACTACTTTCTGCGAAATGAAGATGAAATATTACTAATGTAAATATAGATCCAATTAAGGATTATGCAACCGACGACTCAATTTTTGTAAAATCAGCTTTCGATAAATTTTGAGTAAAAGATTTTTTGGAATTTTTGGACAATGAATGAATTGAAATCAAGGAAGAAAATAATGGAAGAATCTTATTAAAATCTGGTAAAGTTAAAGAATTTCACGAAAAGTTATTACATCTAGTAAAAAATAAATTAATAGAAATAAAATATAATACTGAATTTTTAGATGTAAACAAAATGGAAGATTGAAATTTTGAGATAAAAACTTCGAATTGAAATTATTATACAAAAAATTTCATAATTGCAACGTGATGACCAAGTTTTCCTAAATTAGGAGCAACTGCTATTGCTTTAGATATTGCAAAAAAATTTAATCTTGAAACTACTGAAATTTATCCTGCTCTTGTATGATTTGAAACTAATCAGGATTTTTCTTCTCTTTCTGGTTCTTCTATAATTTGAAAGTTAAATTTGATGAAGTGAGATAAAGTTATTTATGAGGAGTTGTGACCAATTTTATTTACACATCGATGAATATCTGGTCCTGCAGTTTTTAATGCTTCGCTTTTTATTAGAGAAAATCTAAAGAACAGTAAATCAAAATATAAAATCAGATTATTTATTTCTGATAAAAAGATTACCAAAAGATTGTTAAGTTTTCTATGATTTCGTTCAAATAAATTGAAAGAATATATTGTTTCATCTGACATTGTAAATATTCGCTGACTCGATGAGGCAAAAGTCTGCGGATGATGAATAAAAACTGAAAACTTAAATTCTAATTTCGAATGTAAAAATATTTCATGACTTTATTTCATATGAGAATGTGTAGATGTAACAGGGAAAACATGAGGATTCAATTTACAGCGATGCCGAACAAGTGGGGCTATTTGTGCTGAATGAATAAACAAAAAATAATACAGAATTTTATCTTGTTTTTTATGTGGTAAATTAATATATTACATTCGCTATGCTCCTGTAGTTCAATGGATAGAATAGGTCCGTCCTAAGGATTAGATGTCAGTTCGATTCTGACCGGGAGTAAATTAAAATTTAATAGGTCTTACCTATGAAGTAAGGCTTTTTTATTTTAAGAAGAGCTTGCTCTTGTCTCTTCGATTATTGAATTTAATTTTTTAGCAAGATGTTTTGGATCTGGGATATAACGTAATTCTAAAATTTTTCATCATTTTGTGTTCAAATCTCCATCTGTGTGAATAGTAATCATTCAGTACTGCAATAAGGCTCAAGCAAGTCATTCTTTGGAATCCTCTATCACTCTAATCGCAGGAGTAGAAATATTCATGGTTTTTGTCCTAAAAAATCACTTCTGACAATAAGATGTAAAATGATTTTTTGTACATATATCAAAATTCATTTCGTATTCCATAATCCAGTACATAACTCTGTTAACAATCAATAGAAATATAAAATCCAATATCAAAGCTCAAACAGTCACTGCAATACTTCACATTCATGTACTTTTGATTACTATAAAAGGAACTATAGCATTAAATAAAAACACTAAAATATGTGCTCAAAAAGTTAAAAAACTACGTTTCAAAAATTTTTCAAATTTTACCTGCTTACGTTTAGCTATTCTGATTGTATCTATATACTTTTTAGGTGCTTTTATTTGTCATATTATATTCCTCATTAATCAATATATTGCATAACCACTCCATGAAAAAGTAGTATATGCATATATTATCGCTAAAATCCAAAAAATAGTTTTATGTTCATCAAAAAGGTGAGAATATATTAAGTACAATAAGACTCACAGCAACACAATAGAAATGAATATTAACAATAATGGCCAAACTAATTTAATTCGATGTCTTTTTATCAAAATCACATTTCATTCTCCGTATTTATCTACAGCCTCTAACAATTCTTCAGCATCTAACCTAGTATCTAATGATTTTAGGATTTTCATTAACTTATGAAAACGTAGTAAATTCTGAATATAAATCACCGACAGAATAAAAAATTTACTTTAAATATCAATTCATTTATAATATTTTTCTATACAAATAGCCAAAAATTTTTACACAATACTATCAGCATCTCGATTAATTTTAAATCATTTAGCATTCAGATTTAGTTTTGTGTAAACTACATCCATAAAATTTCTGACTTCTTTTCATTTCAAGATAATATTATAACGATATTTCCCAAACATTTTATAAATAAGCGGAGGCGTAGAATAAATCTCCAAATCATTCATTTGATATTTCTGTGCGAGGTAAAGAAGCTCTTTATAAAGCTGATCCACTTTATTGAAAACTTTTTCTTCAATTTCATTTTTGTACAAAATCACGCACAAATCCGCATATGGAGGATATTTATTCAATTCACGAAAGCTATTCTCCTCCTCTCGAAAACGTTTCTCATCCATTCTGCAGGCATTACGAATAGAATATTGCATAGGATTAAAAGTCTGAACTATGAAATTTTTGCAGTCATATTTCGAGAAACATTCGTAAAGTAAATGAAAGTTTTTTTCTCATACGTTAAAATCTGGAATATTCAGTCACAAATCTGCATTGAGAAATATTATCATATCGAGTGGGTATTCCTTACTTGGTTGACACAAAAGACTAGTTCAAATAACTATTTGTGGTTGTTTTTCCTTGAGCTGATCAATCAGCTTTTTCACTTTTGTGGGAGAATTAGCATGGTCTGAATCCACTATCAAAGTTTTGGCTTTATATTCATTTTGGACATATTCAGCCACCTGCTGAGTTCAGAGTCAGTATGTTTTTACTGTATTTTCTCAGCATTTTGCACAAGTTGTGGAAAAATTATACTGCATTTTGCAGATATGACACAGTCACATCAATTCTCAATTAGCTTGCTGATGATAAGAAATCGGCACGGAGCATCTTTCGCAGTATGGAATATGACCACATTTGGTACAGATAATTCCCGGAGCATATCACTTTTTATTCACAATAATTCAGATTTTTTTTCTCATGTTTAATTGCTTTTCTATAGCAGATTTTACGAGCTCAGAAAAATGATAATCTAGTTCTCTAGTCATATCCACGAGAAATATTGATTTATCTTTGTGCTTAAATTGTTCGTAATTCATCAGCCAGATTTTTAATTATTTTAATAAGTTATAATGTAACAAAATTCTGACTTTCTTCAAGCAAGAATCAAAAAATCCCTCCGCAAAAATACGAAGGGATGGAGATTCAAGAATGCACCTCTCCAGTGATTTAAGGGAATGGTCCTCTCACATTCTATCATTATCTCTGAGTGTAAGTATATAGCATTCTTTTCTATTTTCAAGAATAAAAAAAGCGTGACTGATATACAGCTCACGCTAATCTTGGAAGGTAATTTAACCAAATCTTGTTGGATACCCCATTTTCTCACGATAATCTTCGGACCACAGAGGATGAGCTATGCAAGCAATTAGAGCAATTGTTATGAGTGCATCGATACCTGCGATAGCGAGCCATGACAATGAGGAGTAACTGTGCATGATCAGACTTGTAGATACCAGGACGAATCCAAGTACCAGAAGCATTGGACTATAGAATCCCCATGCCGTTTTTGCACTATGGTCTGCGAAGATCAGAGCGAAGAAAAAGAAAACCGGATAAGTGATGACTGCAAGAATGGAATCAAGTACCAGAAAGATACATTTCCATGTCTGAGTTCTTTCAAAGTCTTTCCAGAAAGACCGTTTTAAAGTAATTGTACTCATAAGCCTTTAATTTAGGTTTAACATTTTGTTTCAAATCGCACTTATAATATATACATTTAACAACAAAAAGTCAATAAAAAAGGTGCGCTGAGATTCAACGCACCCATCCTCAGAAAAAATAGAGATATAAATTTCGGTTTTCGCTCGCCACTACTAACCGATAATCTTCATAGAATCCATGAATCATCACGTATTTGCCGTTACTCATGGCTTATCGCAGCTTATCACGCTATTCACTCCTACTCGAGAAGTCTATCTAATCCAAGGATTCACAAATGTTGTTTACAGACGGAGAAAAACCGAATGTAACTTATATATAATTTTTTATATGAGAATATCAATAATTAAAAATAGCGATCTTATACGACCGCTATTATTCTTTAGAAGAATGAACTTATTCGGTAATCAGCTGAGGGAGATCCATGTTTAGATTATCCTTTATGACAGGCTTAATAACTAGAACATCGCTACCATAATGCTCTATATCGATAAACTCACTCCATTTCCAGTTAGGCTCACTCGTAATAACTTCATACGAATCAGCCATAACCTTGATACCTCCATCACTTAACCAGAGATAAGGATTCCCTTTTTTGTAAAATTCCATTTCTGGTTTAACTTTAATGGATATCTCTCGAATACCTGTAAGATCCTTAAACCAAAATCTGAATAAAATTTTTTTCATTGTTTAACCCTTTCTTTTATTATTTGTTAATTTTTATTTTCAATAACTTACTATTTAATAGTATATATTTTAATACAAAAAAGTCAATAAAATTCAGACTTCTAATATTTTTCAGTTTCATCATTAAGAAATACACAAGCTACTCATGCTGAACGGAAAATTTCTTCAGCTTCCTGACCGTGTTGATATCTTTTATCACAAACTACCCTTTTAATTCCACATGCCACTATCATATGAGCACAATGTCTAATCGTACATGGCGTCATAGTCACATAAAGTGTCGCTCATTCTAAAGCAATTCCTTTTCTAGCCGCACTTGCAATAGCATTCTGTTCTGCACAATTATTTCTCATACAGTGAGATTCCTTTTCTCATTTATCATTAAGCATCGAAATTATCTGATGTCCTACCATTTCACAGGTTTCTGATCATTCAGGAGCATTTGCAAATCATGAGGATATTACAGAATTATCTTTTACAATCACGCATCCACATTTTCAGCGATCGCAAGTACATTTTTCAGCCACCACTCTTGCAATATCCATAAAATATTCATCTCGTGAAATATCCTTTGGCTCTAAATGACCATGATCTTTAATTGATCAATTTTCCTCGATAATTTTCTGTGAAACCATAACGAAAAATTTATATATTAAATTAATCTATTATAATTCATTATCCAAAATTTGTCAAATTTTTGTGAAGATTTTAAAAAATAAGAAAAATTCACATCACAAAGGATGTGAATTCAGAAATCATATAAAGAATTCTATTCGTTTTCTCATTTTTTACTCATTCTATTATATATTTCAGCTTCTTCTTTAGGTGTAAGTTTAGATTTTCCGGGGAATAACTCTTCTTTTGTTTTATTAAATATTTCAACCAATTGTTCTGCAGTAGGTTCTGTTGTTTCGCTAAATAAATTTTCTAAATCTCACGTTTTAGTAAGATCTGGATTCCAATTTGAACATTCTCTATAACCATTTCATAAATCAATGTCCATTGCTTCGTATAATCCATCTGATGAACCATCTGCACGTTCTTGAACATGCTTAATATCTTCAGTTCATCCATCTCACGGAATATAATAATCAATTTCTTCATTATTCTTTTTCATATTTATATATCATTAAACATATAAAATACTACATATATTATATACAGTATTATTCAAAAAGTCAAATTTATCATAACTAAAATTAGCCTGATAGCAGAAACTACTATCAGACTTAGATTCTTTAGAGAAATTTTTTGTTTTCTTCTTCTCTCTCATGAATTTCCATAGGAGAGATCTCTATAAGCTCTGTCTTAAATTTAACACCATTCAAGTAAGGATGGAAACGAAGCAGATTCTTAAATCTGGCTAAAATACAGATTCCTTGTCCATTAGTACTGTCTATAATTTTCGTATACTCTCCCTCTTTTAATGGCTTGTCCTGGTAATAACCATGTGTTTCACTCCACTCTTCCACAGGAGCATACTTTTCACTTGGAATCATTCTGACTCCTTGAGATTTCTCTTTCGGTTGTTTTTTTCTTTTTTTCATGTTAAATTTGTTTTTTTGTTTAACTTATTGCTTACGCGGGTATCTGTATATTTATTTTACCCTAAAAAGTCAATATAAATAAAAAAAGCGTCAGTAATAACTGGCGCCCTTAATTTTAATTTTTGCGAGATGGACTCACTTTTTCCTTTCGTGGACTTTTATGTGCCACCTGAGGATTTTAGGATCATCCGTTTGAACTGCAGTTATAATAATCTGGTCTGCAGGAGTTTTCTTGAAAACCTTCTTGAAATAATCGGAGAAATCTTCGATACTCATAGAGATTCCAGAATCCGTAGTTGGATTCGTGTAAGCGGGAAATTCCTTCGGCATCTTGGCAACCCCCATATCAAATGAAGGATCAGCGAAGAACATAGGCAATGCTACCTGCATGATAGAGTCTTTACTAATAGTTTTCTGCTCCTGAATTGCAGCTTGAACTCTATCAACTTTGCTGTTGACGTAGCCATCAAAAGCAGCCACTTCAAAGAACAAAATCACAATCATGGCAATTACACCAAGGGTAATACCAACAATTTTTAAAGTTTTTTTCATTGAATACCTCACTTTCTTTTTTTTGGTTTGACAATGTTTTTATATTCGCATATATAATATAACTAATTTACATTAAATGTCAATGCAAATAAAAAAGGTGCTTTAATTCTAAGCACCTATCAGAGATAAATTACTCTTGCACTGGTTCAGGCAGATTCAGAAATACGCGACAATTCATGCTATAAACCTGAAGAAGCAGACCACTTGAGAGATAGATTTCAAACCAATCTTTCCAGTCAGGAGAAGATTGTTCTTCTATAACTTCATACTCCTCGTTAACAAGGATAGCAAAGTCATTACCCTGAATAAACAAATACCCATTTGGACAATTACTGTCTGGCCATTGAGCAGGTGTAACTTTAAGTGTTAAATACTTTTCCTCTTTATCTACCCTAGCCCAAAATTTAAAGATAAATTTTTTCATACATTTTCCATTTTTTAGTTTAACATTTTTGTTTCTTGATTCTAATATACAAAATTCACCCTTTAATTCCAATATAAAAAAGGTGCTAGAATTCTAGACACCTTTATTTTTGAGCAAAGAACTAAAACTCATCATCCATCATGCCCACTATAATGGCACAAATAATTGCTAGAATTATTATACCACAACACTCCAGCGTTTCTTTAATCTTGCTATACATAACTTACTCCTTTCTTTTAGATATTTGTTTTATTGAAGATAATAATATATTTTTATCTACATAAGTCAATAATAAAAAGCTGCAAATTAATGCAGCTTAATTGAAATTAATAATCAGAATTTTAATAACTCTTTGCGAATAATACTCTACATTCACTATCCTTTCAACTAACCATATCTACTCATTTTTCATTTGCATCACGAATATATTCTCAATTAGGGAAACAACGAATTGTTGCTTTACACTCGTCTTGAATTTTTTCTGCAGTTTCAGCTGTTCCATCCCAGTGAGCAAATACAAATCCTTGTTCAATTTTCTCTTTAAATTCATCGTAAGAATCTACATAATATGTGTGTTCTTCTCTGAAAGATTTATTTTTTTGAAGTAATAATTTCTGAATATCCAATAACATTGTTTCTATCTTTGAAGAGAATTCTTCGATAGTCATTTGAACTTTTTCTCATGTAGCTCTTGTAAATACTTCGATTTTTCCAGCTTCTAAATCACGTTTTCAGATTGTAATTCTCAAAGGTACTCATTTCATTTCTCGTTCATGGAATTTCCATCCTGGAGTTTTTTGAGTATCATCATCCATTTTTCGAGTCAGCTTTTTTCTCATTTCTGCATATTTACTAGAAAATGTTATATAAGTCTGATCTAATTTATCTGTAAGTGGTTTCAGGAATGATTTGATTTCTTCCAAGTCTTCTGCTGTCTTGAAGATAGGAACAATTACCAAATGAATAGGAGCCAATGCAGGAGGTAGAACCAAACCTTGATCATCACTGTGAGCCATTATTAGATTTCACATCAATCTAGTACTTACTCCCCATGAAGTTCACCATACATATTCTAGTTCATTATTTTCATTAGTGAATTGCACATCAAAAGCTTTTCCAAAATTCTGACCAAGAAAATGTGAAGTTCCAGCTTGCAATGATTTCAAATCTTGCATCATTGGTTCAATTGTATATGTCTCCAATGCCCCAGCAAAACGTTCATGAGCTGGTTTTCTCCCAACTACTGGAGATGTTGCCAAATATGATTCAGAGAAATCTCTATAAACATCTATCATTTTCTTTGCTTCTTCGTTAGCTTCCTCGGAAGTTGCATGAGCTGTATGTCATTCCTGTCGAAGGAATTCCGCAGAACGAAGAAATATTCTAGTTCTCATCTCCCAGCGGACTACATTTGCCCATTGATTGAGAAGAAGAGGTAAATCACGATAACTAGATATCCATTTTTTATAGCTATCCCAAATAATTGTTTCAGAAGTTGGACGAACGATAAGTTCTTCTTCCAGTTTTGCTTCAGGATCTACTACTACCCCACTTCAGTCTTCAGCATTTTTGAGTCTATAATGTGTAACTACTGCACATTCTTTAGCGAATCATTTCACATGGTCAGCTTCTTTACATAGAAAAGATTTTGGGATGAATAGTGGGAAATATGCATTCTGATGCCCTGTGTTTTTGAACATTTGATCTAGTACGTCACGAATATTTTCCCATATTGCATATCCATATGGTTTGATAACCATACATCCACGAACTGATGAACCTTCAGCCAAGTCTGCTTGTTGAACTAAATCATTATATCGTGCAGAATAGTCTTCTGCTCTAGTTGTTATTGCCATAATTATTGATTATTGAAAGATAAAGTTATTTTAATTTTTGTCCTCCTTTAAGAAAGGAGGGGGACCACGAAGTGGTGGAGGATTTTTATTCCTAATGCTTAAAAATCCCCAGTCCTACGGACAGCCCCTTTTAGTAAAGGGGCACATTTTATATTTTCGAGGGGACATGGACTATATATTTCCACTTCATTTCTGGATTACTAATTCATAAAAAATTTCAAATTATAAGATGATTATACAAATGCTGTATTTGTTTTCAATGTTAAAAAAAGCTAACCATCACGGTCAGCTTTTTAATTTAATTAACTTCTAATTAGAATGGAAGTTCATCTCCTCCATTTGAAGAACCTTCTCCTCCTTCAATTTTCCAAGCTCCGATACTATTAAATCGTCTTCCATCATATTCTCTAGCTCTATAGTTCAATGAAACTTTTACATGATCACCAACCTTGTATTGTTTGATTAATTCAGTTTTTTCTCCTAATAAGTCTATCATCAAAGAGTTTTTGAATTCTCTATCTGAATCTTCTTCGATTACGAAACTAATTTTTGGGAGTTGTTTTTGACCTACAACAGTTTCTTCAGAGATAAAAATAATTGTTCCTTCAATTGTCATCACAAAAAATGGTTAATAATAAAACTGATATTTATGGTAGATTTTTCTTTTGATTTTGCAAGTGGAAAATTTCTTTGATACAAATTCGAGCCACTCCACAAGTCAAAAATGCATCTGCGATATTGAATACAGGGAAACTTCCAAATGATAAAAAATCTCTCACTCATCCAAGATAAATTCTATCGATTAAATTTCAGATAGTTCCTGCCATCAATAATGCAAAATCTAGTATTGTAAGATATTTTTTGTGGTATAAATAGATGAATAATCAGATACAAATTATGCTAACGACAAATATTACTATCATTGGCATATCTATTCATCGAGAAATTCCATCATTTAACAAAGGCTCTAAGAAAAAAAGCTGACTTCAAATTTCTTGATTATAGAAAAAATATTTCGTAATCTGGTCGATTCAGATTAGTAGTAAAGTAAACAATATTGCGATTAATCGTTTTTTCTTCATCAAGAACTATCAGATTTTTCTAAACGGTTTTTTTATAAACAAAACTTTGATAAAAACAAATCTTTCTTTGAGAAAATTTTCACTAGACTTAGTGCTATACATTTTTATAGTCGATTTTATATTTTATACATATAAACGTAAATATGGCTAATAATACGAATATATCTGCATTAAAAATAATATGTAAGACTCTTATTTTTGTTTTTGTAGTAATTTTATTTATCGTTTGTTTTATCCTCAGCATATCGCAAAAATACATATTTTTTCATCCTCGGAATGACTTATCAAGTTATGAACAGTTACACAAGATCTCGGATTTTGAGGAAGTAAATATTATAAGTGATGGTAAGAATCTAAACTGATGGATTTATTATAACAATCCAAGATGAGAAAAAAGCCCATTGGTAATATATTTTGGAGGTAATGCTCAAAATTCTTCGAACACGATGGCTTATTATTTTGATTCATGAATATTCGATTATTTTGAGTGATATAATGTTCTTATGGTAGATTATCCTGAATATGGATACAGTGAATGAGATATTGGAGAGAAGGCTATGTTTAAAGCTGCAAATGATATTTACAACCGAGCAATTAATCAACCAGATATAGATACTAAGAATATAGTTATTATAGGTTATAGTATTGGAACTGGTGTGGCTACATATTGTGCATCAATAAATAAAGTAAATGGATTAATTCTGATAGCTCCTTATGACCAGGCTTTAAGTTTGTATAATAATGCAATTAATATTTTTCATGGACCACTAAAACTACTCACTAAATATAAATTTGATTCTCTTTCATATTCAAATAATATAGACATAGAAGTGCAAGTTATTACTTCTTATGATGATGAAGTTATAAATTATAAATTTTCACAAAATTTATCCGATAATTTCAAAAATCACAGAGATATAATCATATTAGACAATAATGTAAAACATTCTAATTATTTTTCTCAAAGTACCGTTCTAAATACGATTAAGGATTATTTATCTGAAAGATTATAATTACCACTAGACATTCTGGACAATATTTTTATATTCGAGTTGTGATTTATATCATAAAACATCAACAAAATGAAACTTACTACAAAAAGGAATCGATGGTATTTCTGGAGAGAACTATTTTCTTATATGATACCTATGATTTTAATTGTCTGAACTGTTGATGTATTTCGTAATTTTATAATATGCCCACTCCATCCTGAATGGTCTGCTCCATGTAGTGTAAATCGAATAATTGCGGCAATTTATTGAGCTTTCTTGGTCATAGTCATAATACTAGAATTAATCTCTGCAAAAATGCTTAGAAAAATTAAGAAAAAAATTGAAAATGAATTCTTTGAAACCACTAATCATGCTGAGGACAAAATAGAAAGCATAAAAACAGAAAAGAAAACTGATGAAATCAAAGCTGCAAAGCTGAAGAAAGTTATTGCTAAATCTGATAAAAAAGAGCATACTAAAAAGATAGCAAAGAAGGAAGTAAAACAAGAGTTAGGAAAAGCAACCAAAATTTCAGCGAAAAAAGAATCCACAAAAAGGAAAGTATCATCCAAAAAATAATTATAATAAAGGCAGTCGATACGACTGCCTTTTAATTGTTTACTTAGTGAAGAATGCAATCACTCCACACAATAAAAGTCCTAACACAATGGCTACCATGGAACCGATGAAGGTAATTATTTGGTAAGTCTTAATTACTGACTCCTCTTCCTCTGGAGTCTTACATTTTTTGAGTTCGGCTTCCAACATTGGATTCACTACCCCCTGAAAACCGTAGGCTCCGCTAAATAAGTAAAGATCATTCATAAGCAAATGGTTTTTAAGTTAATTCATAGTGATATAATAAATTTTCTACCATAGAAAACAAGACTTTTTCAAAAAAAGTGAAAAAATATTGACTTTTGTAAAATAAATCATTATAAACGATAATGTGTGGTTTTTCCGCAAAATTCTATGTGCCATTTTCCTGACTTCCGTTGTAACAACGCAAGTCAGTTTTTTTATCTTATATTTTAAATATAATTTATTTGTATTTTCAGTAAAAAATAGTTATATTGTGTACAGCTAAACAAAAACTTTTAATCTTATGAAACAAAAAAAATCAAAAACAATTTACACTCCGAATAAGTCATTTGATTGCAAAAGGCCATTAGGATGGGATGAGATTACTAGGAAACTCATCAATGCTGTCTATCGTTACAATCAAGCAGAAAAAAAGAAATGGGAGAAATCTTTCTTTCTCCGTCTCTTCTGGCACCCAAATGAATACAAAGTAGAGGCACAGGCTACTGGAAATTCTGAAACGATGGAACTCTATCCTGAGACTTATCACCATCGAATTTGGATTGAGAATACTCGTAACAAGAGAATGCATTTTGATTTGATGTATTCTGACGGTGCCACAAGTAGTAAGTTTTTTCAAGACGGAGTAAAGTACAAACGATTTATTATCATTACCAAGGATACATCTGTTCGTTGGTTGGACAAAAAATACATCTTCATGTATGAATTACTACCATTTATCAACTATGAAGTATCGTAACGAAACTATGAATTAAAAGAATCTGGATATATTTCAGGTTCTTTTTTTACTAAAAATAATAAGTATTGAAATTTTTTATAATTTTATATATAATGTCGTTGAAATTTTAATTATTCTTAATAATAGTAAAATGAAATGAGAAGAACAATTTCTTCCACTAGAAAATTATAGAAGTGAATGGAATAAGCCAAGTCAATTAGAAATTTTTCCTGAAGAAGCAAAAGCAGAAATTGTAGATGTTTTTAATGCAAAACCTGAAGATATTATCAAAAACGAAGTTATGGAAATAGAACCTCTAGACAGTAAGGAATTGTAATAAAATTATGTTAGAAATTTGAAGATAAATGAGTATATTACATTTACCAGTAATGTCTGGTGTGTTAATCATATGTAGTTCGCTGACCTCTACTGTGATAGTACGGGTCAGTTTTTTTGTTTAAAAAAAGAGCCACAGCGGTGGCTCTTTCCTCCAGAGATACCGGAGGGAAATGATTTTCGAAAAATCAGTTCACATTATTATTAGCATAATGAAACAGAAAAACTCTCACGAGGTGAGCTACAATATAACGGTTTTTTGGTTATATTTCAAGTATTAATTTTAAACTTTACTAAACTCCACTTGAATTTTCTAGTCAATCAAATATCATTCAGTCTGAATTTTTACATGTTTTTGTGTAATTATGGCTTTACGTCCTTCAGGATTTGTGGAATACTCCCCTAGTGAACAACGTATTTTTGATCAATTAATCAATGAAATTCAGAATCAATTTCAATTATTTTGATATACTCATATTCACACTCCTGCAGTAGAAAGCAATGCTGTATTATTATCCAAGAACTGAGAAGAAACGTGAAAGCAGATTTTTGGACTTTATGGATTAGCTCAATGAGCTGGTGATTTGAAAGATTATGCACTACATTTTGACCTGACTGTACCTTTTGCGAGGTACGTTTTGGACTGGGAAAATGATTTAACCTTCCCCTTCAAAAGGTTTCAGATCCAGCCTGTGCGACGTGGAGAGAGAGCCCAAAAAGGACGTTATCGTGAATTTTGGCAATGCGATATAGATGTAATTTGGAGAAGGGATGATGAAAAAACTGTACTTTACTACGATGGTGAAACTATTCTGACTTTAATGCACGCTTTGAATGCAGTACTGAAAAAGTTGGAAGTAAAGGATGAAGCTGTGTTTCATATAAGTAATAGAAAATTAATAATCTGACTTTTGAATGATTTAGTAGGAGAAGAAAAGACTCCTTTTGTTTGTTCATATATCGACAAAAGAAAAAAAATCTGAGCTGAAAATTTTATAGCATCATTAGTAGATGGTTGAATTAAAAAATCAGATGCTGAAAAAATCAATGAAATAATCTCTCGTACATACACTGTGGAAGAAGTTAAAGAGATTGATAAATTAAGTGAAAACAAGTTATTCTTTGAGTGATTAGCTGAATTAAAATCAGTTTTAAACTTCTTTGAAACTTGGAAAGAGAATACTTGAGAAAAGCTAAATTATGTAATAGATTTACAAATCATTCGTGGACTAGATTATTATAGTGGAACTGTATTTGAAGCTGTTTTGAAAAGTGATGAATGATTAGGTTCTATTTGTGGATGAGGAAAATATGACCATTTAACTGGATACCTAAATCCTAAGAAAGATATTTATGCTGGATTTGGAGGTTCTATCTGAATTTCACGTTTATTATCCAAAATCTTTGGTGAAAGTAATGAGTGAAAGTCTGAACAAAAAACCGCAAGCGAATATTTATTCTTGAATTTTGAGCAGACAAAAGGTCAGATTTTGAAACTTATGAATAAGTTCCAAAAAGAATGAAAGAATTGTGAATTATATTACCAAGCAGATAAACTAGGAAAACAATTTGGATATGCAGACAAGAAATGAATTCCTTATGTAGTAATTCTATGAGAATGAGAATGGAGTGAATGAATCTATAAAGTGAAAAATATGCAAACTGGAGAAGAAGAAACTATAAAGTTGTAAATTAATGCATTAAGTAAAATAAAAAAGAGCCATGAAATTAAGTTTGGCTCTTTTTCGATTACAGATGTAACTACTATATAAATATCTGATTTTTAATTTCAATAATTTTTGTAAAATATATAAATTACATTTGAAAACCCTATTAATATGACTATACATAATGTATGTATTTTTTTATTTCTTATATTATTTTTTCATGAAAAAAACATTACTTTTTATGGTAGCAGGTATTATGATTTTTTCTCTTGCTGCATGTGACAAATCAAACAATGACGCTAATGATGTTAATGAACCTGATGTAATTATTGATGAACCTACTGACGAAAATGAAATTGAAGAAGTTGAAGAAGCTGAGGGCGAAGAAGGTTTCGTTTATGGAGCTGAAGGAGAATGAGAATTTGCTGTTGATACTGCTGTCGCTAAATTCACTATTCCTGCAGGAATGAAATATGAAGTTAAATCTGATTATATCTCAGATGATGGTCAAACTGCAACAATTGAATTATGATTAGAACCATTAGAAGCCACTCAATTCTGAAGCATTAGAATAACTAACCAAGGAATGGTTGATAGTTATGAAAAAGCAATTGAACATACTATAGCACTACAGAATTTAGATAGTTATACAAATTGAGCTTCTGCTGATTTATTGGATGAAGTTGAATATGCTGGAATTAAATATCAAACAATTAAAGTTTCTACAGAATGGGGAACTGATTATTTCTTAGCTGGATATAAATGAGGATGGGAAATTGTTGTTAAAATGCCTGAAAAAGATGGAGGTTTTGCTATTGATGGTGAAGAAGTTAAATCTTTGATGGAATCTTTATCTGTAGTAAATATTGAATAATTGAAATAATATTAAAAAAAGAATGGTTATCCATGATAGATAACCATTTTTTATTTCTTACAAAAAACTCTTGCATTTATAAAAACTAATTGTATATAAATCAGTGTACGATTAATTTCATCTAGTATCTAACCGTATTTATTGTTTAATTTCTTAAACAGAAAGGAGGTGTTCTAACATCTATTAGGAGAGTGACCGTTTCGGTATCCTCTCCTTTTTTTAGTTCTCTTGATCCTGTATTCTCTTTCTATTTTCTTCCACTCTACATAATGTTTCAAATAGACAAGCTGAACAGCTTTCCATTACCAATCATTTTTTACAAATTCTTGTGTTTCTTTGTTCAATCTGTTTTAATTTTTCCATTTTATCATTGAGTTTCTAAAAGATATTTTATTATTCTTTTTATTATTTGTTATAGAAAAAATTATATATACAAAATTTTTCTGAAAAATAAAGAAGAAAAAACTAGCGAAGAATTCTTCGCTAGTTTTTATTTTAATATTTTTTGAGGATTAAGCTCCAGCTTTATTTAAATTTTCTCATCATTTTTCCATCATTGAATTAAGTTTCTTAGCCAAACGTTTAGGATCTGGGATATATGATAATTCCAGACTTTTATTTCATTTTTTATCTAATTCTGAATCCGTGAAAATATTTATATTCCCATATTGGAATAATGCACTTTTTATTCATTCTCTTGAATGCTGTATTACTCTAATTGCATCTTTGGATATATTCATAGTTTTTGTCCTGAAGAATCAATCCTGTTTGTATGATACTACTCCATCTTTCGTACAAATATCAAAATTCATTTCATAATCTATAATTCTGAAAATGACTCTATTGAGTATCAATATAAATACAAAATCTAGAATTAATGCTCATATAGTAATAGCTGTATTCCTCCATGAATTCTCATTTATCAGAAATGGAACTATAGCATTAAAAAAGAAAACTAGAACATGAGCAACAAACGTTATAAACGTACGTTTCAAAAATTTTTCGAAACTCTTTTGTTTAAGTTCTGCTAATGAAATCGAATCTATATATTTTTTCTTTGCCCTTACTTGTCATAGTATATTTGTCATAATTCAAAGTATCGCATACAGGCTCCGTGAAATACTAGTATAAACATAAAATATCGCTAAAGTTCGAAATATAATTTTATGATCATCGAAAAGATGTACATATATTACGTACAACATAAAATCGAGCAACATCATAGAGATGAAAACTAATATTAACGGCAAAATCAATTTTACCCAATGTTTTTTCACCAGAATTACATTTCATTCTCCATATATCTCAGTTGCCTCTAAAAGTTCTTCAGCATCAGTTTTTGTATCAAAAGATTTTAAAATTTTCATTAAAATATATTCTACTCAAATAAAAAAAACTTAGTTAACATTTAAAGAAATTAACTTTAGTGTATAAATTTTGTGTGTAATTTCAATTGTATATTTTATACTTCATTACACAAAATAGTAAATTTTCCCTTGCATAATTATGTAGAATTATTATTCATTTACGTTAGTTATATGTTTTTATTTACATAAAAATTATTAAATATGAAAAAGAACCTACTTTTAATGCTGTATTTATCAGTAATTGTTTTATTGGCTGGTTGTGGACAAAATGAGCCAATTGAAAATCAAGATCAAATTCCAGATCAAGGTGAAATAGCTACAGACACTGTTGATCAAGATCATCCAGAACGAGTAAAAACTAGTTTAACTGTTGCCGATTTGGAGCATATTGAAGAAACTTTACCTCCTTTGTCTTATGCATATGAAACTTATGATATGCAAGCTCAAACTATAACAAATTCTGGAAATTATAAGGTAGCTGAATGAGAAGATCCTGTTTTTTCTATTCCTGAATATGAACACATGGTTAGCAGAGAAGTTACTAATTCATGAATTGAAGATGATATGATTTATACATTAACAGACATCACTTTGGATGATGGTAATAAATTGCAAGTCTTGTACGTAAATGAACCTGATACTTTATTTTGTAGAGCAATTTCTATTCAAAATGGAGATTTAAGTACATTGTACAGCAATTTTGTTTATGATGCAGATATTGAGTAATCAATAAATTTATTATATTTTATGAAAGTCCACAAAAAAATAGTGGACTTTTTTATATAAAAAAAAGAGAACTCCATATTGAAGTTCTCTAAAATATATTTTACTGGATTAGATTTATTATTTTATTTCTGGAGTTTTTTGTAATTCTCAGTTATAGATATGGTTTGAAAATTCTACACTTACACTTTTATCTACCATATCAATTACACATTCTACATCATCTTCCGCATTTTCTCATCGTTTTAAGTATGATACATGTCCATTTCTAATAAATGATGCTCAACCTTCACTTTCATCTTCCCATTCAAATTTCCATTCATTGTAATTTAGATAATAACCCACTCTCTCCTCACAAGCTAGTTGACGACCTTCTGCCGTTTCCAAGTCAAAATCTGGAGATTGAAATTTTTCATCAATTCATGCTCAGCATTCTCCGTTATAATACTCCCATTCTTCACATTTAGTTCAGTCTAGTAATGTACATTCTCAATATATGTCAGTTTCATTTGATACGATTTCAAAGCTTCATCCATTAGATATACAATATTCTGAAGCTGGATTTCAGATTTCTGGTTCATTAATTGGAGTATAATTTATTGTCCAATCTCATAAATCATCTGAATAATTACATACTAAATTGTATTCTTCCTCATCAGCTTTTACTTTTCATTCAACTATTGCTCCAAATCCATTATTCACTTCTTTGACCCATTCTGCTCAATATTGTTTAGCTTGATGGTCTTTTTGAAACTGTGCATAACAATGTAATTGGCGTCACATTTCAGTAGAAAGATCATAATCTACATCCCAGATTTCTTTTGAATTACATCCTGTGAGGATAACTGCTCACAATCATAGGATTGCTACTAATGATAAAGTTTTTTTCATATCGCAAAAAATAAAAAAAATAAAAACATTTTCACATTAAAATACGATAAAAATCTGGATATGTGACAAAATTAAAAAAATCCAACCGTGAGGTTGAACATTTCTGACTTCTTTCAAGTGGAGC
>DETJ01000015.1:0-6793 GCA_002361595.1 Patescibacteria group bacterium UBA3291
GAGCTGTATACCAAGTTCCTGTAGAAGTAAAACCTGCTAAAAGATTTTTCTTTGCTACAAAATGGATTCTTGATGCTGCTAGAGCAAAGGCTGGTAAACCAATGTCTCAGAAATTAGCTGAAGAATTGATTGCTGCTTACGGAAATCAAGGAGCTGCTGTAAAGAAGAAGGAAGAAGCTCATAGAATGGCTGAAGCCAACAAAGCTTTTGCTTATATGGCAAAATATGTTAACTAATTAAGATAATAATATTAAACTTTATCTCTTATCTGTGTTATAATGTGAGATACAAATGGAAGAAAAATTAAACATTTCCTTAAAAGACTAACTTGGCATAGAAAAAAGTCTTGTACAAGAAATGATAAAGCAATTGATCGATATATTTTAATCCTAAAGAAGGAGCAGAAATTCTGAGCTGACGATAGATGGGTTAAAAGAACTAAAGAAAAAGCTGAGCTTAGATTAAAGAAGCTTGGAATATCTCATGCAAAGATCAAAGAAGTTCTCGAATCTAGAGGACATAAAGATTTATCATCTAAAGTTGCCTAACACTATGAGACTTAGAACTAATGCAAAAAGAAAGCTAAATAAAGCTTTGGTTAGAGTTGAAAAAACTGTGATTATGGATGTTCGTAAGAACCTCGATCAGCAGAAAAAATGGAAAGCTAAGGTTGTAAACAGCAAATCTGCTAAATAAATTTTAAATTATTGATGCTTTTGTTCCCATGAACTACGAAAGATTACAAAGCGTATATAGCAAGAATGGATATCCAATTCTTCCTGTTAGAACTGGTATGCTTATTGAAGTACACGAAAAAGTTTGAGAAGGTTCTACTGAGAGAATTTGGAAATTTAGAGGATTGGTTATCAAAACCAAAAAAGAAAACCATCCTGATGGAACATTCACTATGAGATGAACTTGTTCAGGAGTGACTGTAGAAAAGATTTATCCTTTCTCTTTCAACAAATTTGAAAAAGTTCTTTTGTTGGATGAATACAAAGTTAGAAAATCTAAACTCTATTATATGAGAAATAAAATCTGAAAGGATGCTAGACTCAAGAGTATTATTACTGCTGATAATAGAGATTCAGATTTACTCAAGAAAGTTAAAACTTTTGATGCTCCAAAAGCTGAAGTAAAAGAAGTTAAAGAAGAAAAAGTTGAAGCTCCAGTTGAGCCACAAGCTCCTGAAGCTCCTGCAACAGAAGCTGCAGAATAATATAAATATCATTTTATCTATTGAATAGATTGTGTAAATGAAACTTTCAGTTAAAAAACGTGATATCCATGGGAAGAAAGTTAAGAATCTGAGAGCTCAAGGATTAGTGCCAGCTGTAATATATGGTAAACATGTACAAGCTGAATCTATATCTTGTGTAAAAAATGATCTTCTCAAGGTTTATAGAACTGCATGATATTCTACACCTGTTGAACTTACAGGAGATGTAGATCACCTAGTTCTTATCAACTCATTACAATTAGATCCAGTATCTGATGAAATAATTTCTGCAGATTTCTTGGCAGTAAGTAGAACTGAAAAAGTTGCTGCAAAGATTCCTGTAGTTACATTCGGAGAATCTCAACTTGAGAAACTTAATGAAGGTAAGATTATGCTTATTAAAGATGAAGTAGAAGTAGAAGCATTCCCTCAGGATTTGCCAAGCAAATTCGAAGTGGATATTTCAGTATTAGAGACTGTAAATGATGTATTCTTCGTTAAAGATTTGAAGGTTTCAGATAAAGTTACTATATTAGATGATCCTGAGTTACCTATTCTAACAGTTTCAGTTCTTGAAGATGAAGAACCTGCAGCTGAGGAAGGTGGAGAAGCAGCTGCTGAAGCTCCAAAAGCTGAATAGTAGTCAGAATTTATTTTAGCTATCTTTTAAGAAAATATAATGGCGAGAGTGTGTTATTTTACCGGGAAAAAGACTAAATCCGGAAATTCTAGATCTCATTCAATGAGAGCAACTAAAAGATCTTTCAAACCAAATTTGATCAATAAATGGGTTAGATTGGAAGATGGTTCTTCTGTAAAGGTAAAAATCAATTCAAAATTATACAAGAAATTTAAGTGATTTCTCTAGAATTTTGATAGGAAATCTGTATATATAGTTCACCTACAGAAAAAATATAGGAAACATGAGTGATATGGGGTAGTAGCTCAGTCGGTAGAGCAACAGCCTTTTAAGCTGGTGGTCCTGGGTTCGATCCCCAGCTACCCCACCATTAAGCTCATGTTTTTTTTAATTAAAAAATTTGACATAAAATCTGAAAATCATACACTGAGAATGTCATAAAAAAAGAAAAAAGATTCGGGAATCATATCGGACATATTTGGGGTAGCTATCAATGGTGCATCGATTGGATAGTATACCGAGTTAGAGCGGGGTAGGTCGAAGAATTCATTTCAACTTTATGACAAAACAGGGGTAAAACAAAAAAATTAAACAAAATCACGTGAAGATACAGAAAAACTATGAACGGTGTACTTCACAAGATGGTCAATTGGGTTAATTCTAGATTAACCAAATAATTAATAATAGATTAGTACGAGATGAATTGGGTTAGTAGGTTCTTAAAAACTTGTGAATAGATATTTATATATTCACTAACTCCTATATAACGGACATATCCAGGTGCGATCATTATTGATTATCACTAAAGAACTAAAAGAGGAAGAATTGGATTGAGATATAATTTTTAACGATGGAAAGATTCATCGATGTTTTTGGATTGAAAAAAAGTAAAAAGTTGCCTGATGATGAATTATATGTAATGCTAATGCTAATGAGAGCAAGCGAAGGAAGCGAGCCAGCAAAGGCAGACTGTGAAGATCCAATGATTAAAGCAGCATGTCTATTAGACTCAGACAAATGTCCAGCTGAATGTAAAGATGAAGAAAAAACAGATGATGACACTAAAGTTAAATCTGGAGACTTAGCTGTTAGTGCTGAAGCTGCTGAAGGTAAAAGAGTTCTTTCAACAGGAATTTCTGATATGGATACTCTTACTTTCAAGACATCTGAAGAAGTAGAAATCAGTAAGATTACTCTTGAGAGATATGGATATAACAGCGATGGTACAGATCAGATTAAATGAATCTGGTTAGAAGACCAAGATGGAAACATCATAGCTGAATCTAAAACTCTTTCTAAAGATAAAGTAACTCTTAATATAAAGAGAGATTACAAAAAAGTAGATGGAAAATATACAGCTGTAATAGTTATTGAAACAGAAGGAGCTTCTAAAGGAACTATCGGATTCAAAGTTACAGATGTAGATTCTACAGCTAAGACTCTAAACGTAGATAACTACAGTCCTTATACTTATGAAATAATTGAATATACTGGAGCTCCAGTTACAGTTGAAGTAAAAGGAACTGAAAAGAGTTATAACTACGAAGAAGGAAAATCTTTTGAATTAGCTAGATTAAAGATTAAAGCTAATACAGTTGATGGAGCAGGAAAAGATATTTTAGTAAAAGGATTTACTCTTACTAATGATCTTAAAGATGAAGATGAAAAAGCTCTTGATATGAAAGAATTCCTTGATGATGTAACTGTAACAGTTGATTCAAAGGAAATTAAAGCTAAAGCTACTGCAAACAAAGATGATGAATTAGTTATCACTTTCAGCGAAGATGTTGAAATTGCTATGAATAAATCAGCTTTGTTCGTAATCTCTGCAACATTCAAAGATTTTGATGCTTATGGAGATGCTGTAAAATATAAGTTAGCTAAAGAGTGAGACTTAAATGCCGTTGAAAAGAAAAATGGTACTAGAGTTACAGTAAATTATAATAACGCTAAAGAATGAATTAAGCATGTATTCGCTGGTGGAAAGATTAAATTATCTAACACTAAATTGTGAAATATAGATGCTGCACAAGCTAGTGAGGGAACAGTTATTGCAGAATGAAATATTACAATTACTGAACCACTTAGCAAAATATCATTCATCTTACCTGTTAATGGAGATCTTAATGGATTTGATTATATTGACTCATTAACTATGGTTGTTAATGGTGATGAATTTGATGGAAACAGAATTAAAGCTGCTGCTTATGATGCAGAAACAAAATATGCTAAATGAGATTATGTAAAGAATGCTGGTAATGTTTACGTAATGACAGAAGAAGGAAAAGGTAAGATTGACTCTGCTAAAAAACTTTGAAATGCAGTATATGAATTCAAGAATGTAGATATTGAAAAATCTGGTAAAATCCAATTCAAAGTAGATATCACTGATACAGGAAATGAAGAAGGAAACTTCCAATTTGATTCATTCGCAAAATCTGCTTTGGCTGGAGCTAAATACGACAATACAAATAAATATGTAGAATCTAATGATGTAAGTGGATCAATCGCTTTCTCTAAAGTAAATATTCAGAAAGCTAAGGCTTCACTTAAAGCAGATGATCTAAAAGCTGTAGACTTCGTCTTAAACAAGACAGATACTTTAACAGTATTCAAAGGTAAATATACAGCTAAGAAGGGTGGATACATAGATTTGAATAAATTCTATGTAACTAAGAATGGTGCACAATCAGTAGATGAAGAAAATGCTCAACCTGCAAAACTTAAAGATAACGACGTTACATTCCGCTTATTCTTAAACGGAGAAGAAGTTGCAGATACAGATACTCTTTATTCTGAAGAAACATTCTCAGATTTTAGAGTAGATGCTGATAAATCTGTAGATGTAGAAGTTAAAGCAGAAGTTGAGGCATATAATGATATTGCTCCAAAACAAGCTTACAAGATTTGGTTATATGGAACAGACAGTAATGGAAATGAAGATACTGGTGAATGAAAAGCAATTACAGTAGATATGAGTGTAAAAGAGACTGCTGGAATCTCTATAGATAAGGCTACTGATGATAAAAACACTATCACATTGAGAAAATCAAATGCTGTATTAGCTTCATTCAATATAACTCCATCTAATGGAAACGATTCAGCTGAATTAGATGAGATTAAATTAAGCGTTACAAAAAATGATACTCCTGTATTAGCTGCTTGACTCACATTGGATATAGATGGAGTAGAGTCTGATGTACAATGAACAGATAATTATGATGGTTCTATTACTTATAGTCTAGGTAAAGATATTGATGGTAAAACATTAGTAACTCTATCATTAAATGGTGGAGAAGCTG
This sequence comes from Patescibacteria group bacterium UBA3291, assembly GCA_002361595.1. Classification (GTDB taxonomy): domain Bacteria; phylum Patescibacteriota; class Gracilibacteria; order Absconditabacterales; family Absconditicoccaceae; genus UBA3291. Next base: position 5,162 of record DETJ01000015.1, read on the forward strand.
GAGAATATGTAGTTAATCTTACAAAAGTAAATACTACTGTATCTCGTGAATGGTCAAAGAAATTAGTAAATGCTGAGGTATTTATTACAAGTGCTAAAGCATCAGATAGTAACAACTCATCAACTGTATTTGAATATAAGATTGGTGATAAATATGATAGTAGTTATTCATTAAAGAATCTTGCATTATTTACTACTCTTGCAGGTGTTGATATGGAAGACTACGCTGACACAATTGCAAGATACTATGCTAAAGATTGATCAGTTTCAGCAGAATTAAGAGGAAAAGCAAAAGTTATAAAAGAGTGAGATATTGATACTAATAAGAAAACTCTTGAAGTAACTATTACTGCAAATGATAAATCTGCTCAGTTGATAAATGCTGTTGCATACCAAGTATGTGGAGTAGTAGATGCTGATAAATGTGAAACTGTAGTTGTTGCATGATATGATAAGTATGATGATTATCTAGATTACAACGGATCACAGCTTAGAGTATATGCATACAAGAGTTAGTATAATTTCTTGTACTATTCTAGAAAAGACCTACATATGTAGGTCTTTTCTTTCTTTAAATTATGCTTTTATTTATTATTTGTATTCCAAATGCCAGAAGAAATGGAAATAGAAGAAATTTCTATAAAGTTTGAACAATATGAAAAAGAAATCATTGAAGCAATAAAGCAACATCTCCCTTATTCATGAATAACTGAAAGTGTCCAGTTAGTCTATTGAGTTTGTATGTTGCCTATAAATAATGAGATTTCAAAAAATATAACTTTAGGAACATCTCTTCCTATGGTTGCGGCTGTCTGAGAAAATTCTTGAAGACTTTATTTTTTCTCATTGAAAGTTTTACTTCCTAAACTATTCGAAGAAATATGAAAGAAGTGAAAATAGGAGAGCCTGTAAAATCTAATTTACAATGATCAGGATTAAATGTAAAAATTGTATCCAATGGTGATTTGGATAATCCTGTTGTGATAAAGAATTCTGAAGATAAAACCAAAGAAATTGTAGAAAAATATATAAAAAATAATCTTACAGAAGAAATTGAAAGAAAGTTTAATTGAGAAGTTGTTCCAAAAATAAAAAAAGAAGTTGATGAAAAAGTAAGACAAGAATCTAATAAAATGTTCACATTATTTTGAATATTTGCCTCAGTTGTTGCTTTTCTTTTGGTAGAGGTTCAAGTATTAAAAACTGCTACTTCGTGGAATGTTTTGGCATGATTATCTCTTATTCTTTTATGAGCTTTATCATTTTTTATGTTATTAATTAAAATTGTTTTATTATTGAGAGAAAATTTTTCTTATAAAGAAGATAAGATATGAATTTTTATTGTTGCTGTTCTATTGATAACTTCAATTTTATTTATTGGATTTTGAGTTTGTTTGGCTTGAGAATGAAAAGAGTGACAAAATTGAACTATAAAATATGAGAAAAACTTTTACAGTGATATAAGATTTCGTTAAAATTAAATCTTTAGTTCCTAAATTATAATCTCTCAACGAAAGTTGGGAGTTTTTTTATATGGAGGACAACCCGGGTTCAGCGTTGATGGCTGATCGGAATTGAAATAATAATTAGAATGAGAATTGAGTAGAACCCGGGTTGAGGTGGGGTGTAAATC
>DETJ01000015.1:6926-19863 GCA_002361595.1 Patescibacteria group bacterium UBA3291
ATCATTCTTTTTGTCAAAAAATATTTGCAATTTTAAAAAAAATAACTATACTATAGTCAACAAAGTAATTCCCTATGTACGGGGTTCCGGAGGTTCCTCATAAAGTGTGCATAGGGTTTTTGTTTACTCAAAAAGTTCTTTTTCTTCAATAATCTTTTTCTCAATTATATCATAATACTGGATATATTTGTGCTCATATTTTTGGAATACAGCAAAACAACAACTATCGACAATTTGTAATCCTTTTTCTTCTGGAGATTTTATTTGAAATTCTATATTTGGCCAATCTTTATGTTTTGTCTGAAGATAATTTATGAAATTTTCATTTAATGTTTTACTAGTTTCTCTTCTTGAGGCTACAAAAACTATTTTTTCATCATTTGGTAATAAATCTTTTGTGATTACTGAATCAATTAATACATTAACAGCCCAATTATATAAAAGATGTTTTTGATCTTTAAATGCAGTATAAATCTTTTTTTTGTTAAGAATTAATGTCATTATTTTTACATCCTTTTTTGTTGCCATATTTAGGAATTTTATAATGTTTTCAGGAGATTCTTTATAAGCATGAAAAATTCATGATTTGATTTTAATATTTTTTCATTTTAGCCATTTAAAGAATTTTTTAACAACCATATTTGGAGTTTTATCGTCTTTGGTAATCAAAAAAGTTATAACAAAGTAGTTACTTGTACGCTCTTTTGTTTTATCGAATCACAAATCTCAACTTTCATCCATATAAATATATGCCATTTCGATTTTATATATAAATTATTTTCATAGTAATTATTAGGTAATAAAAGTAAATACTTTTTTGTCAAAAATATGTTATAATTTTTGCATTAATGATAAGCCACAGTGTGCGATTATATCTCAATTAAGATTGTATGATAAGAATAGACTTCTCAAAAAAATCTGAATGATTAGCGAAAATGATTTTTTGACATTAAAACAAAAAATCAAAGACCTTTTGTAGCCTTTGATATTGTATGCTCCGACAGCGTCGGAGCGATCCCGAAGGGATTTTATATCTAAAATATAATTATTTTTAATAAATGCAAATATTTTTACAGTTTTTTGTTAAACTAGTATTATCATTTAAATTGAATTGGAGTTTTTCTTTAACCTCACCTCAGTTTCTATCCACAGCCCCTCTAAATCTCCCCATATCAGGGGAGACTACTGAGGCTTCCACCTCTAGATGGAGATTTTCATAGATTCTTCGGCAAAAGCCTTAGAATGACAAGTGATTCTCAGATTTATAAAAACTCCCAAAAAATTTGCATTTTTTTATAAAAACAAATATTATTATATATATTGTGTATTTTGATATATTTTACTTCAAACAAAAATATAATGTCTTTCTCTTCTAACTTATTGCAGACTTTGATTAGATTCCGTTATCGTGTAAATATCAAATGAATGGAATTATTAGATGAAAAAGGATCTAAATTGATTTTGCCATCACATGTGGCTTTGATGGATCCAGTTATTATGTTTGCATATTTATGAGACAGAAAATGATTGAGTCCTGTAGTTACAGAAGATTATTTCAATATCCCGGTTTTGAAACAGATTTTTAAATCAATCTGAGCGATTTCTGTCCCAGATTTGACCAAAAATAGTACAGAATTAGATACTTCTGCTATAGTAGGCAATGCTACTAAAGCATTGGAAAATGGTCGTAATATTTTGCTCTATCCCCAGTGAGCTTTGGCTCGTCAAGGATTCCAATCTATCGTGTGAAAGAAGACAGCATATTATATTACGCAGCAGGCCCCAAAAGATACCAAGATTCTGACTGTAAGTATTCGCTGACTTTGGGGATCTCGTTCATCTCGAGCTTGGACATGAAAAGCTCCTAATCTCGCATTATTTGCACTTAAAGGATTACGATTCTTACTCTGAAATCTATTTTTCTTTGTCCCTAAGAGAAAAGTAGAAATTGAAATCCAAGATTCTACTCAGCTACTTCATAAGGTGGAGAAAAAATGAATCGATGCTTTCAATCAAGAACTTGAAAAGATTTATAATGCAAAATGAGAAGAAAGACTAAAATATCTTTCAGGATTATTTTGGTATAATACTACCAAACATCATAAACAGCCAGCTGTAATCGAATGATCTATTAGAGATTTAAAGAGAACATCCTTTAACTGAAAAGTAGATATTCCTGCAGATGTTTTGAATAAAATTTCATCTATCGTAAAAAAGATTAAACCTGAATTTACATGAAAAATAGACTTGAATACTAATCTAGTCCTTGATTGTTTCTTTGATTCTCTTGATATGGCAGAATTGAAATCATCAGTTCAGTCAGCGTTTTCTGATGCTTCTAATCCTCCACTTTTGGATCTCAAAACTGTAGGAGATGTAGCGATGATGGCGATAGGACACTCTGCTACGACAGAAGAAATGAAACCTTGTGAATGGAAATATAGATGAGATTCCAAGCTAATTTATGCTCATATACAAGAATTGATAAATAAAGATGCTACTATTCTGACTCTGATGAAAGAATCTTTGAAAAAAAATAGATCAGATAGTTTTTGCTATGACTCAATATTTGGAGTGCAGAGTAGAAATGACTTTTTGATCAAAGCTTACTTAATTGCAGATTTACTCAAAAAAATGCCATGAGAAAAGATTGCGATAATGCTGCCTTCATTATCTGCTACTTCACTTTTGGTAGTATGATGCTATTTAGCCAAAAAAGTTCCAGTAATGCTAAACTGGACACAATCAGAAGAAGCTTTTTCTCATTGTATCAAATCTCAAAATGTAAAAGTAATTCTGACTGCTAAATCATTTTTCCAGAAAGTTCAGACTCCATGGTTACAGAAATATGAAATGACTTTCTTTGAAGATGTATTGAAAAATATTTCATTATTCCAGAAATTAAAAGCAGTTTGCAATGCTATGAGGTTTAAGATTCCTACAGATATTTCCAAGGTTGCTGTAGTTTTATTCACTTCATGAAGTGAATCTTTACCAAAAACTGTAGAATTGACTCACGAAAACATTTTGCATGATTTACTATGAGCAGCTGGAATCGTTTGAATCAAAAATAGTGATGTAGAAATCTGCTATTTACCTCCTTTCCATTCATTTGGATTCGCTCTAGGAATCGTGATGCCACTCATTTCATGAGCTAGAATCGTATTCACGCCAGATCCAAATGACTCCAAAACTATCGCAGATTTAATATGACATACTAAATCATCATTCCTATGTTCTACTCCAACATTCCTTAATGGAATAGTCCAAATTGCAAAAGATGATCAGCTTAAATCTTTACGTATAGCTATTGTTTGAGCAGAAAAATGTCCAAAAGAATTATTTACAAAATTCTCCAAAAAATCTCCAAACGCTACGATTATAGAATGATATGGAATCACAGAATGTAGTCCAGTGATTGCAGTAAATCCATTCAAGAAATGAGTAGAAATCAAAAGATGAACAGTCTGACTGCCAATTCTTGGACAAACTGTTAAAATCTTAGATTTGGATACTCATCAGGAGCAACCAGCTGGTAAAGAATGAATGATTTATGTTAATTGATTAAATGTATTTGGATGATATATAGACAAAAAACTCGAATCTCCATTTGAAGAATTTGATGGTAAAAAATGGTACAAGACTTGAGATTTGTGATATTTAGACAAGGATGGATATCTCACTATCTCATGAAGACTCAAGAGATTTGTAAAAATCGCATGAGAGATGGTATCTTTGCCTGCTATTGAAACTGTTTTGGCTCGTAAATGGAATCATAGTGATTGAACAGAATGTTTAGCTATTGAAGCTGAAGAAAATGAATGAGCAGTAAAACTTACGTTATTAACTACTGAAAAGATAGAAAAATCTGAAGCAAACAATTACTTACATTCTCAATGAGTTACAAATCTAGTTAGTATCGATGAAGTTATCAATTTAAAAGAAATTCCAATGCTTGGAACATGAAAGGTCGATCATGTACAATTAAAATCAATTCTACAATCTTGAGAGACGAAACAAACTAGTAAAACTATTACAAAAAATACCAAAAAAGAAATATCAAAGACTACTGCAAACAAAAAAACAACAAAAACAAAAAAATAATAAATTATTTTGGATTTATATTTAATTTTGCTACAAAATGTATCTATCTATAGTAATATGCGATGGAAATCTGTATGAACAAGCTAAATGATTTTTTCTACAACAGTGAAGAAGCGATTTGATGGTGAAAGACCAGAATTCTTTAATCTGAGCATATTTGATTACTAAATATCTCAGAGAACATTGAAAACCGAATTTCATGTTCATAGACTGAGTATATACGTTTGAAGAATTATTTTTCTCTACATCTCATTGTGATGATTTTTTGATGCTTGCGATAGACAATAAAAAAGTAGCAGTAGATATCGAAGTTATCCATCGTAGAGATGCTTCTTTGCTCCGTAATGTAAAGATTACTAAATCTCCATATTCCAAACGAGAAAATTTCTATATCCAGCGATGTGCTAAGGAATGTTTAATTAAATTCCTATGACTAACTAGCGAAGAAATGAAAGATATGAAAATAGTAAAATTTGATCCACACAAACACTTTTCGGTGGATGAATGGCAGTTTGAGTCAATGATTACGTTATGATTTAGATGAGGTGAATATAGAATCCATGTAGATGTAAGGAATGGTAGAGTGATTTCTATAATGAAAGAAAGTACTACATCTCCAACCAATAAACAAAATATTAGTCAGCCTGCAGTTCCACCTCCACCACCAGATAATGGTCAGTATTTGTGTAGTATGGAGAGACAGTGAATGTTTAAACCTATAGACTAATTCTTATACTCTCATTTGAAATGATCTTCCTTTTTGTCGTCCTGTCAACAAGGAAGTTTTTTTACAAGGAAAAGATATGTATTTACCCCAAAGAAAAGCAGAGCCATAATAGCAAAAATTATCAATTTGTGAGTTCTATTGGTTCATTGCATGAGCATGAGTATCATCATAATGATTGACCAGATTCGCACAAATGCACGAACTTCTCATCTCGTCCATCAAAGGCGTAATAAGCGATGATGCATATGTTTGTAATCTCATTGCATTGGAGATCTTTTGAGGATAAAGACTCTGTAAAAGATGATCCATATTGCATCAAATATCACTAACGACAAAGCAACGATTAATGTTCATATTTTCGTTCCTCCGAGGACAGAGAGATACGCTAAACCGAATGCAAGGAACATTGTTCAGATATCTCTAATCAATGCGCTAGGTTTAAATTCTATAACGGTATAAACTAGTGAAATTATTGCTAAAACTAGTGATAAATTTTGTACAAAGATTAAAGTATCATAATTCGTATATTCTGTATATGATGGAAGAACTACTCGCTGAATAAGTCCAAATATTGTGAAAAATCAGATTGTTAAAACTCAGTTTCCTTGAGCATTGATTCAATCTATCCAATTCACAGCGTTAGTTACAAATGCTGACCAAAGTGCGAATAGAATATACAAAGCTCGCTGTGGAACTACGATTCCAGTATCTCATAGCATAAACTCAAAATTTTCTACTCCACTTATCCATAGAGCCAGACAAGCAGCAATTAAATGGACTAAAAATCTAGCTCGAGCTGGAATTTTAAATTTTATTTTTCAGATATATTCGAGTTCTGTGATTATTTCCACGATCACTATCAGAGTTCCTCATGCCAAAAATCCGAGCAATAATTTATTCGTCCACATTTCAGGAAAGAATGCTGCGATTATGATGAGAAAAATTAAATAAACTACGATTCATTGCATAGTAGGTACAGGTTTTCTAGTTCATTTTAGATCTTTCCCAGGCTTATCTAGAATATTTAATTTTCTGAAAATCTTGATTCCGCATCGAGATAGAAATGTAGTCAAAGAGAGAATACATAGACAGGTCGTTCGAATATTCATAATCTGTAATATGAATAAAAATCTGATTTATTTTTATTAATTGAATCAGAAAAAACAAGTACAACCAAAAACTTTTATTTAGGATTGATTTTTCATAGAAGATTGCTATATTACACTCACAGCATATTTGATGCTGAGGTGATGGAACTGGTATACATGTACGCTTGAGGTGCGTATGCCTTATGGCTTGAGGGTTCGAGTCCCTTCCTCAGCAGTTACTAAATACCTTACATTGGGGAATCGTCTAAAGGTAGGACACCGGACTTTGACTCCGTTTGTCCAGGTTCGAATCCTGGTTCCCCAGAGTTGAAAATATTTACCATTGCGGAGTGGAGAAACGGTATCTCGTCGGGCTCATAACCCGAAGGTAGGTGGTTCAATTCCATCCTCCGCAACCAAAAAAAAAGATTTGATAGTCGGGACTAGCTTAATTGGTAGAGCATCAGACTCTGAATCTGGGGGTTCTAGGTTCGAATCCTAGGTCCCGAAAATTAAAAAAATTATTAGTAAGGTGCCGGGATGGTGGAATTGGTAGATTTATCCAGCTACGCTGGACACGCTTGCCACGCGTAGCGTGGTAAACCACGCATTGCGCGGTAAAGCTTAGAACCATTTTATAGTGAAACTATAGTATGTCTTACTATGTATATGTAATAAGAAGTATTAATCATAATTACACTTATACATGAATGACTAATAATATAGAAAGAAGATTAGAGGAACATAATCTTTGAAAAACAAAATCTAATAAAAAGTATAAACCATTTGAGTTAATATATTTAGAAGAGGTTGAAAATAGTTTAGAAGCAAGAAAGAGAGAAAAATATTTGAAATGATGAAATTGAAGGAAATGGTTGAAAAATAAGTTAGAAAACGTAAGCATATAGTGTATGCCGGGATGGTGGAATTGGTAGACACGCTTGGCTTAGAACCAAGTGCCTTACGGTGTGCAGGTTCGAGTCCTGTTCCCGGTAGAGTAGAAAATCACTCTTCACAGAGTGCTTTTTTATTTTTTAAGATTTTTCCAAATTTATTTTTTCATTTAGAAAAAGCCAACCGCACAAGTCGGTCAGCTTTTCTTTCTCCTTTTTTTCTGTACAATTATATATTTTGCATAGTATATTTGTACCAATCATCAAATGCATCCTGGAAATCTTCGAAATCATCGAAATCTCTAGTGCTTTTATTATTAACTACATCTTTCATATCGTTGTAGAAATTGCTAGACAATCTTTCCCAGTAAGTATCATTTTTCAATTTAGGATAATTTCTCATCATTTGAGCGATCATACTATTTCGCTCTTTGTAAGTAGTTTTTACTTTATTCAATTCAGTAGTAGAGAATCAGCTTACGCTACTTTCATCATCGATATCGCTGCTTGAACTTCCTACAGAGAACTGAATATAATTCTCATTACCATTAGTATCTTCTACGTAAATTCTATAATATCCATTTTTCTTGAATTTTACTATATCTTTCAAAGTGATTTCTCCTCTATCAGAAGATGTCATTCTATAATATCCATCATCCCATTCATCAGAATAGTCAGAGAAATAAGAGTTAGAAGTTCTAGAAATATTTGACCAGCTATCAGATGATGAGCTTCTGTATTTTGCAGAGAATGTTAATTTTCCTGTGTAGCGAGTACTGTCAGTTTTGATAGTCAGATTTATATATTGATTAGTAGATGGTGACTTTCTATTTGTAGATAATTCAATATCATCACTAGAGCTACTTGAAGAACCACTTGTATCTACATTAATCTGAACATAACTCTCATTTCTGTCAGTATCTTCTACGTAAATTCTATAGTATCCACTTTTCTTGAATTTTACTACATTCTTCAAAGTTACATAACCATTATCAGAAGATGTCATTCTGTAGTATCCATTACTCCAATCACTAGAATAGTCTGAAACATAAGTACTATTTGTTAGATTAGAGATAGTAGACCAGCTAGATGAGCTACTAGATTTGTATTGGAGTTTAGAGAAGTTGATTTTACCTGTATAGTTTCTATCAGTTTCGAGAGTCAATTTAACCCATTCGTAAGTATCAGGATTAGATGGTGATGCTGAGATCTCCAAATCATCATTACTACTTGAAGAGCTACTTGTATCTACATTAATCTGAACATAAGCTTCATTTCTATCAGTATCCTCTACGTAAATTCTATAATATCCACTTTTCTTGAATTTTACTAAATTTTTCAAAGTTACATAACCATCATCAGAAGATGTCATTCTGTAGTATCCATTACTCCAGTCACTAGAATAGTCTGAAACATAAGTGCTAGATGTATTGTAAGAGAGTGTAGTCCATGAATCTGAGCTACTAGATCTATACTGAACTTTTGGGAAATTAATTTTACCAGTGTAGTCATCATCAGTTTCGATAGTTAGTTTAACCCATTCATAAGTATCAGGATTAGATGGTGATGCTGAAACCTTTAGATCTCCGTCGCTATAACTACTAGAACCTGAATCTGTATCACCTACAGAGAATTGGATATAACTCTCATTTCAGTCAGTATCTTTTACATAGATTCTATAATATCCATCTTTTCTAAATTTAACCAAATTATTTAATGTTACATTTCCTCTATCAGAAGATGTCATTTTGTAGTATTCATTACTCCAGTCACTAGAATAATCATTAAAGTAAGTACTAGATACATTAGAAATATTTGACCAACTATCAGAAGAATATCTTCTATATTTAGCACTTAAATATAATTTACCAGTATAATTTCTATCAGTTTCGATAGTCAGATTTACATACTGATTAGTAGAAGGAGATTTTCTATTTGTAGACAATTCGATATCATCATTAGAGCTACTAGATGAGCTAGATGATTTAGATGAGCTGGATGAAGATACGCTGATGACATTTTTATCAGATCCCCAAGATCAGTTACTGAAATTGATGCTTACAGGATATCTCTTGAAGTGATTATTCCCTTTATTGTCTACATATACAACGTAGACTTTTACTTCCTTTGTAGAGCTTCAATTGTAAGAAAAATTACCTCTACATGCATTCAATTGAGCAATTTTTGAATTAGGTAATATAATACTACATGTTGCAGAAGCATTCTTACTGAGATTGTTCTTGCTCACAGAAAGCTTGAAATTGTTGGAACTACTCTTGGATATTCCTAAACAAACGCTATCTCAATTATCAAATTTGACATTGAGACAGTCTGCTGCGGATACAAATCCTACAGACAATGCCATACCAAATATTCAGGCAATCATGATTCATAAAAGTTTTTTCATGTTTATAAGGAGAAAGAATATAAAATGTATTCATTAACAATGTATTGTATAATGAATTAGACACAAAAGTCAAATTTTTTTTTAAAAATGTCAACATAAAATATATAGATAATATTTTAAGGCTTTTTACTACAAAATTAATAAGTTTTTAACATACGAATTATAAGGTATAAAGTAAATAAACATTTCAAAATATAAAAATGTTAAAAAAAAGATAAAAAATTAACATTTAATTTTATAGCTTGAGAACTGATAAAATTCTATTAAATTCCCAAAATAAGCATTCTATAAACATAAAAAATGTTAAAAACTCAAAATCTGTGCAAACCAAAAGCTATCACCCACCAAAAATTTTTATAGATTTTTCTCTTGTAATTGATATTAATTACAATATATAGTGGTCAAAATAAAAAACAAATCACTATATATTGTGTTTTACATGGATTATTAGACACTAGAAAAATGACAATTTATAAGATTAGAAAAAGAAACGGTTCTATCGTGACTTTTGAGAAAGATAAGATTACAGCAGCGATTCAGGCCGCATTTGAAGCAGTTCAAAATAGTGAAACTGACAAGATTCCAGCTCTAGTTGATATTATTATATCAAATGTTGAGTCAAAAATCTGAAATGAAATTCCAGATATTGAAACTATTCAGGACGAAGTAGAAAATGTACTTATGCAGCAGCAATTTGAAGATGTAGCCAAAGCTTATATTACTTATCGTCAAAAGAGAGCCGAATCTCGTGATGTAAAAAATATCGTAGTTGAGGTAGATAAAACTATGGATGAATATCTATGACATCTCGACTGGAGAATTAATGAAAATGCAAATGTATGATATTCAATATGATGACTAATCCTCAAAAATTCAGAAAAAATCGTAGCTAATTATTGGCTATCTAAGATATATCCACAAGAAGTAGGAAATGCACATAGAAATGGAGACTATCATATTCATGATTTAGGAATGTTTACTCCATACTGTGCAGGATGGAGTCTAAGACAAATGCTCGAAGAATGATTCAATGGAGTTTCAGGGAAATTAGCTTCTAAACCTCCTAGACATCTTCAGTCAGCTGTAAATCAGATGGTAAATTTCATCTGAACATTACAGAATGAATGGGCTGGAGCTCAGGCTTTCAGTTCATTTGATACATATCTAGCACCATTTGTACATAAATATGAAGTATCAGTTGAGCAGGAATTAGAAGATACAAAATCTTCACTAACTGGAGAAGAAAGACAGAAATACATCGATGAAAGAACATATAAATATGTAAAGCAGAATCTTCAGAATTTCATCTTCAATATGAATGTACCTTCTAGATGGTGAAGTCAGACTCCATTTAGTAATATCACACTAGATTGGACTTGCCCAGAAGATTTGAAGGAAAAATCATTGATGCTCGGAGGAATTGAATGCTGATATTATCCAAAGAAATTCGGAGAACTTCAAAAAGAAATGGATCTCATCAATAAAATTCTGATTGAAATTTATACAGAATGAGATGCAAACGGAGCTGTATTTACATTCCCTATCCCTACATACAATATTACAGAAGATTTCAACTGGGATGGACCAAATGTAGATGCATTATTCGAAATGACTGCTAAATATGGAATTCCATACTTCCAAAATTTCGTAGGATCTCAATTCAAAGTGCAGAAAGATGAAAACTGAAATATAGTTAAAGTTCCAAATCCAAATGCTTATAAACCATGAGCAGTTAGATCAATGTGTTGTAGATTACAGCTTGACCTTACAGTTCTAGAGAAACGTGGATGAGGATTGTTTGGTTCTGCAGAGATGACTGGTTCAATCTGAGTAGTTACTATCAATCTCCCAAGAATTTGATACAACTTCAAATGAGATAAAGAATGATTCAAAAATCAGGTTTTGTATCTCATGAATCTAGCTAAAACATCTCTTGAAATAAAGAGAAAGGAAATGACTAAATGGTTAAATTCAGGATTATATCCATTCACAAAGAGATATTTACCATCATTTAGAAATCATTTCTCTACGATCTGAGTAAACGGAATGAATGAAGCTATCCAAAACTTCACTAACTGAAAAGAAGATATCACTACACCATGGGGAAGAGAATTTGCTGAAGAAATCTTAGAATTTATCAGAGAGAAACTTAAGGAATATCAGGAAGAAACATGAAATCTTTACAATCTAGAAGCTACTCCATGAGAGGGAACAACTTATAGATTTGCAAAGGAAGATAAAAAACAGATTCCAAATATTATTCAGGCTGGTACAGATGATGCTCCTTACTACACAAATTCATCTCAAATCCCAGTTGGTTATACTAATGATCCATTTGAAGCATTGGAGTTGCAAAATGATTTACAATGTTTATATACAGGTGGAACAGTTCTACATTTATACATGTGAGAGAGGATTTCAGATGCCTCAGCATGTAAGAATCTAATCAAGAAAGTGATAGAAAATTATCAGCTTCCATACATTACAGTATCTCCAGTATTCTCTATCTGTCCAAAGCATGGATATATAGCATGAGAGCATGATTACTGTCCAAAATGTGATGAAGAAATCTGATACACTTGAGAAGAATACAATATGGAAGTCAGAAAGAAGTATACAGATGATCCAGATAAACTTGAACACTTACGTAGAATGCAAATGGAAAATTGAAAGGAAGTAGAAAAAGATTAATGCAATTAAATTCTTAATATATTCTTTTATTTCACTATTCTAATAAAAAAATGGCTGCAACATTCGTAAACAAAGAAGGAAAAGAAATTTCCAGGACTCCTTGTGAAGTTTATACAAGAGTTATGGGTTACATTAGACCAGTTTCAAATTACAATCAAGGTAAAAAATCAGAATTTTATGGAAGAAAATATTTCGAAGAAAATTTAGTAGATAATTCAGAATTCCTTAGAAAATTCGGGAATACTAGTTGTCCTTGTGGAATGTAATAATCAGAATATAAAAAAGCTGACCGCTCCGTGTGGTTTTGGCTTTTTTACTATTGTCATTCTGAGGAGGAATGTGATGACGACGAAGAATCTTGTGTATTTTGTCGTCATTCAGAGGGAGTGAAACGACCGAAGAATCTAGTTTATATTAAACCTCACCTAAATCCTCTCCTAATAGGAGAGGACTTACAAGACTCTCAGCCTTTTTCCTGGATTCTTCACTACGTTCAGAATGACAAACTAACGTACAGAAAACAAATTAATAATTTGGTCTTTTAATTCTTGATAATCTTTACACATAAGAACTTTCTGCTTCCATTCTTTAGATCATGGAATTCATTTTACATATTGGAATAGAAACTTCCTGAATTCCACTATCGTGTGTGGTTGAAGATCAGATTTATTTTGATTTTCTCTGATTCTATCTTCAAGTCGCTGAAGAGGAATATTCAAATCTTGAATCGAAATCTCTCATGATTTGCTTGCTATTTTTTCATCAAACCACTGATCACAGGCAATACTATAATCCAAATGCTTCAATATAGTTTCAAATTTTTCTTCAGGAGTCGGTTCGTGTGGAGTAAATATTCGTGGATTTCAAATCGCAGCTTGACCTATCATGATTCAGTCCAAATTGAACTGAGAAAATTTATTCTCAGCATCATCGTAAGAAGTGATTCATCCATTTCATATAATTTTGCATCCCAAACCTCAGTTGGTTTCGATACTCTTTTTAATTTCTGAGATAAAATTTCGATCAG
>DETJ01000009.1:0-153192 GCA_002361595.1 Patescibacteria group bacterium UBA3291
ACATTCGTGAAGAAGCATTAAAAAATAAAGTTTGAGCGGATTTTTTCGCCCATTTTGATACGACAGATATTCCATGAAATATAGATTTTTGTGTAAAATCAAAACAAGTAGACCTTTTTTCAAGTACTGCCCCACTTGTGTGGGCTGAAGCAAAAACATGAGATTATGATGTACCAGAAATGTTTACTCAATTGATTTTAACAATCTGAAAAGCGAGAACTTTTGATAAAACTTTGCCACCTGCTTTTTTGTGAGCATTTGATTTTAAGAAAATTGCTTTCGTTGAATACATAGAAATTCAAGATATTTTCTATGAAAATGATTTCAACCGAAATGTTACTCCATCAAATCACGATACAAAAGAATTCAAAAAAGTTTATCAAAGAGTTGGAAATATTCTAAAGAAAAAAACTTGGACTTTTGATTATGAACAAGATGAAGAAAAGCTTAAAGATTTTATCAAAAATGTAATTTGAAAAGCAGGAAGTACAGCAAAAATAAGAATAAATAAAAATAACTTCTTACCAATATATTTGAGGCGATTAGAAATTGTAAAACCACAAATTGATGTAAACCGAGATGATTTGAAAAAAAATAATATTTTGGATTCAGATTTCTTTTTGGCTGATTTATTTGTAGATGACCGCTGAACAGATGTCATAAATGACGATGAATCAATAAAAAATGATTTGTTTGTAACTTTTGAAGATAGTGGTTATAAAATTTCCAGAACAAACCTAAACAGCATGTTTGATGCTATTATCAAGATAAAGAATAAAAAAGCTTATGAATTTTTTTGGAAAAATTACAAAAGACCACCAGCAAGACAATATCAAGAATACATAATTCTAAGGAGAGATTTATTAGTTCCACAAGATATCAGAGAGAGAAAATGAGCATTTTTTACTCCAAGAATTTGGGTAGAAAAGAGCCAAGAATATATGGCTGAATATTTTGGAGAAAACTATCAAGATGAATATTATATCCGAGATTGTGCAGCTTGAACGGGAAATTTACTCGCTTGACTGACAAATAAATACAATATCTATGCATCCACTCTTGATAATGCTGATGTAATTGTAATGAAAGATATGATTAAAAATAAAACAATAAATCTGCTTGAAAATCATGTCTTTCAGTTTGATTTTTTGAATGACAACTTTTCAAAATTGCCACAAAGTTTGCAAGATATTATCAATGATGAAGAAAAGAGAAAAAAGCTGATTGTCTATATTAATCCTCCTTATGCTGAAGCTGGAAACAGAAAACAAATTGCCTGAACGTGAGAAAATAAATGATGAACTGTATTAGGAAATAAAACATATATAAAATATAAAACAGAGCTATGAAAGGCTAGTAATGAACTGTTTGCTCAATTTTTAATTAAAATTTATAAAGAAATTCCTTGATGTAAAATATGACAATTCTCTACTCTAAAGCACTTGCAATGACCTAATTTTAATGGATTTAGAGAAATATTTCAGCCTAAACTTGAAAATGTTTTTGTTGTTCCGTGAAACACATTTGATAATGTAAACGGGCAATTCTCAATTTGATTTTTTATATGGAACGGAGAAAAACAAGAAGAATTTACAAACATTAATGCTGATGTATTTAATAAAAACTGAGAATATATCTGAACGAAAGAATTAAAAAACGATAATACTAAAAGAATAAATGAACGAGCAAAAAAATATTCCCAATGAATTATTGTATGAAAAAGTGAGATATTGGAGTTGTGAAATATTCATTCAAATTGAAATGATTTTCAACATCAATGAGATTGCTTTATAGATAACGCTGTAGCCAAAAAAACCTTTTGATGATTACATCTACCGATAAACAATTACAATTTAATTGTTTGTCTTATTCTTTTAGCTTGTCGCCATTGTATTGAAGCCTCACGACTTAATAATAACGATCAATTCTTACAACCAAAAGATGAACGAGAAAACGATATTGAATTTCAAAATGATTGTATAGCTTTTTCGCTATTTCATTGAAAAAATTATATTGATTCTCGCATAACCTGAGTAAATAACTGGATTCCATTTACAGAAAATGAAGTAAATGCGAGAGATAAATTCGCCTCTCATTTTATGACAGATTTCCTCAAAGGTCGTGAGTTTTCACCAGAAGCAAAAGATGTATTTGATGCTTGAAAGAAATTATGGACTTACTATCACGAAAATTGTAGTAATTCAGACTATTTAGCAAATGCGAGTTTATATGAGATTAGAGAGTATTTCCAATGAAGAAATGATAAATGAAAAATGAACAACAAGAGTGATGATGAAAAATATATGGAATTGATTTGAAATCTCAGAGAAAAACTAAAAATTCTTTGAGATAAAATCGCTGAAAAAGTATATGAATACGAATTCTTAAAGAGATAATCAAGAATGTGCCCCTTTACGAAAGGGGCTGTCACGAAGTGACTGGGGATTTTTAAGTGTATGATGTATAAAAATCCTCCGGCTCTACGAGCCACCTCCTTTCAATAAAGGAGGACAAAATATTTATCTATTTTACATACCTATGCAATCATACAACGATCCACTTCATAACTTAATCTACAATACTGATGCTTCACATTTTGAGAATAATGAAAAAACTGAAGTATTTTTACCTAAAAATAGAAATAAAGTAATTGAAATCGTAGAAAATGCCGTGAAAGAAAATAAAAAAATAGTTTGTAGAGCATGAGGAACTAACCTAGTTGGAAACTGTTTACCTAGTAAGAACACTATCGTAATTGATTTATCAGCTTTGAATAAGATTTTAGAGCAAAATGCATCAAGCATAACAGTTGAACCATGATTAACTACTGATGAATTGAATGATATATTAGATAAATACGACTTATATTTCCCTGTTCAATTATGATCTCATGCATCTGCCCAAATCGGAGGAATGATTGCGACAAATTGAGCATGAATGAGGGCTATTAAATATTGAAAAATGGAGAAATGGGTGGAAGAAATGGAAATTTTGACTGTGAATGAAAATAAAGGAATAAAAATTCAGACTTTCAATGCTGATGATGCTAAAGATTTTTTCTGAGCTGAATGAGGTTTAGGAATTATTTTGAATGCTAAACTAAAACTTATAAAGAAGCCTGAATCAACGAGTCTAACTTTTAAAGATTTTGATAATTTAGATAATGCTTTGATGTTTGTAGAAAGTGTGAAAAGTAAAAAAAATTCTGAACTTTCTGCATTAGAAATTATCAATCCACAAGTATCTCAAGCTGTTTGACTAGAAAACAAATATTATGTAATCGTAGAATATGAAAATTCAACTGATGGAGAAATTACGGACAAAAATGAGATTAAAGAAATCTGGGCAAAAAGAGATGCTTGCTACCCTGCAACTCTGAATTTATGATATCCACAGATTGAAGATCCAGAACTTCATGAAAATATAGATGAATTATTCAAATGGTGTGAAAATAATAATATTCCTGTTTATGGGCATATCTGAATCGGAGTTTTACATCCACATTTCAATTCTGAGCAGAAAGAATTAATGGATGATATGTATACATTAGTTCAAGAATTATGATGAAATGTATCATGAGAACATTGAATCTGAAAGAAAAAGCAAAAATATTTATCTGAACAAGAAAAAAATCAGATTAAATCTATTAAAGAAAAATGGGATTCTAATGATGTATTTGGATTTTAACAAAAGATAATGAATAGAGATAAACAAATAATCAAAGTTAGTTTGTATGGAATACTCACCAATATTGCTTTGGTGATTTTTAAATCAATAGTCTGACTTTTTGCAAATTCTATTGCTATCATTTTGGATGCAGTGAATAACCTAAGCGATGTGATTTCATCTTTAGTCACAATAATTGGAATCAAACTTTCAAATAAAAAACCAGACAAAGAGCATCCATTCTGACACGGTAGAATTGAATATTTCGCAGCTGTAATAATCTCAGTAATCATACTAATAGCATGAATTGTCGCTTTAGAAGAATCTATTGAAAAAATCATTCATCCAGTATCTACAAATTACACAATCATTACACTATTAGTAGTGACTGTTGCAATTTTTGTGAAAATCATCTTATGAAGATATTTTAAAAAGCAGTGAAAAAAGCTGAATTCTGGAAGCTTAGTAGCGAGTGGAATTGATGCCCTAAATGATTCTCTCATTTCGTTATCTACATTAATCTGAGCATTAATCAGCATTTTTTTTCATATATGATTGGAGTGATATTTGTGAATCATTATTTCTATCTTTATCCTCAAAGCATGAATAGAAATTCTCAAAGATACAGTAAATGAAATGATATGAACCAGAGCTGATTCAGATTTGACTAATAGACTAAAAGCGAAAGTTCAATCCTATGAATGAGTGCTTGGAGTTTACGATATGATGCTCCATAATTACGGACCAAATAAAATCATCGGAACGGCTCACATTCAAGTAAATGATGATATGACTGCGAAAGAAATTCACAGATTGACTAGAAATATTCAGGTTTGAATTTATTCTGAATTTGGAATTATCATCACAATTTGAATCTATGCTAGCAATAATGATTGAGAATTTGGAAAGATTCAAAAAGAATTAAATCAAATTATCAGAAATTATGAGAATATAATTCAAATGCACGGTTTCTATGTGGACGATTCGACTAATAATATTTCATTCGATTTAATCTTTGATTTCAAAGAAGAGCATCCAGAGAAAATCGTAAAGAAAATAAAAAAGGAAATTAAAAGTAAATTCCCCGATTACGAATATAGCGTGATTATTGATAATGACGTGAGTGAATAATGAATTAATATTTACAAAATAATACATATTTTCAATTATGAAGATTGATTAAATCTTCAAATTTTTCTTTAGTAACTGTATATTCTCATTTTTTATTATCAATTATAATAACCAAATTATTGTCTATCTTTTTTAATACAACTAAATGAGATCATTCCCCTTTTTTAATTGGGATAATACAATCGTATTTTTTTAATTTATCTTCCAGAAAAATTAATGATATTATTTTATTTTCATAACGTCCTCATTGATGTTCAAACTCTTCAAGCCATTTTATATATTCATCTTTCAAAGGGATTTCATCTTCGTTCAAATTAATAAAAACATCTTCGCACTCATGCATAATTATTACTTCGTTATAATAATTCAAAAGCTCTATTCATATTTTAGGCAGTAACGTTACTCATTCAAAAACTTCAGAAAAAATAAAATCATTTTCCTGATATTGTATATTTTTATTCTTTAACAGATAGCTAATACTAAAATTTCAGCAATCCATATATTATACAGATTCTAAATATGTTTCTAAATTCATGAAGGTGCGGAGAGTCGAACTCCGGTCTAAAAGGCATGCATATAAACTTCTACCACTATAGATTTCATTTCATCCAGATTTTTTTAAGTTAAATTAACAGGATAGTGAAAGAAAAGAATCAAACTTATTCACTTTTTATCAATCCAACTATAAAGTTCCTGCTATAGGTCGACCTTCATTCTAGCAGGAGTCAAAATGAAGGTTAATGAATTAGCAGTAAGCGTAAGCTTTAACTAATCCAGCTCTTGCAAGAAGAGACTTTGCGCTAGTTTTAGCATTGTTTTTTTGGTCCATGATTAGCCTCTAGGAACCCTCGAGAAGTGGCTATCTATACACACGGCATCCTTCCATCAAATCCAAAATTCACCCCCATGTGTACTTTAATTATAATTTTTCACCACAAAAATTCAAATAAATAAAAAAATCTGAACGCTTTTGTCATTCTGAATGAAATGATATTTTGTCATTCTGAGCGTTAGCGAAGAATCCAGGGAAACGTGATGCTAACAACCCCTCAGTCGCTACGCGCCAGCTCCCCTAACAGGGAGCAAAACCACATTTAACGTTTACTCCCCTGTGAGGGGGAGATGGCTGAAAGCCAGAGGGGGTTGTATAAAAACATTATCCTCTCACCGAACAAAATTCAACATATTGACTAGCGATTTTCTTCAATTCTTGAAGTTCTACTCACGTGAATGGCTCCCCTACAAAATTTGGATCCAATGTTTCTTCTGGTAAATAATTCTGCAAATATCGAGCTTTTATTCATTGTAAATACATTCCCATTTCTTCTAAATCATCCTTTTCATGAAATCATTTAATCAATGTAGAACGATATTCGTAGTCCACTACCCCACTTTTTAGGAAGTTTAAAAGTTCTTTATAATTCTCCAAAAAATCTCAAAATTCTGAAACTCATGATCGTTTTTCGTAGTTTGAAAGCGGTCATTTCAAATCCACTGCTACATAATCCAGAATTCAGTCTTCTACCATTTTTTTGACTATCTTTGCATCACGTCCGTTAGTATCTAGCTTCACACAAAATCACATCTTTTTAATCCTCTGGGCAAACTCATACAAATCTGGCTGAAGTGTTGGTTCTCATCAGCAGATACTTACTCAGTCTATCAAACCTTTTCTCTGTCCTAGAAAATTAAAAATTGCTTCTTCTGGGATTTGCTGATTACGATAACGAGCTATCAACTCTGGAAGTACAGCTTGTGGATTATAACAAAACGGGCAGCGAAACTGACATCCTGCCGTAAAAACTATACTTGCTACTTTTCATGGATAATCAACTAATGTGGTCTGCTGTATTCCCGTTATCTGCATTTCAATCTTTTTATTTTATTCCATAAAGTTTGTCATAATACTACAAAGTTCTGATGAATGCTCTCAATTTCATCTGTAAAAAACTTTTACACAAAAACGCATTTCTGCTGGAGTTCAATCTGTAAAGTCCGTCAATTTCGTTGAAGAATTCTCTGCATCTTTTTTATAGACTCCAAACACACGCACAATTCTATAAAATTCTATTCAGTCTCATATTAAGACATCTTGAACTTTTCATTCTTGAGAATTTTCTTCCTCATCATAATAATAGTACTTATCGTAATACCTATATTTATCAGACTCCCCTCCGTCTCTACAATTACCTTCGGCATCAACATCACAAAACATAATCTTAGCATTTTTTCTAAAGTCAAAATATCATTCTTTCCAAAATCCATCATTTGAATAAAAATCTTCAATATTTGATTCTGACACACCAAGAGACTCAGCATACAAATAAGAATTTTCATTCTCTTCTCATTCTTTTAAAACATATACTCACGGAGAAAAAAGAGAATTTGTACCTCAATTCACTTGATTTATATCACCTGCACCTAAATACAACCAATATTTATCTCTCTGTCACGAATGTTTCCTCCAATTAGTATCTCTAATATTATACACCATTTCTATTCATTCTCTCGCAAAATTTGCAGCTCTAACTGACAATTTAGTATTATTCATAAAAGCAAACGATCTATTTATTGCAAGGATTATTCATACAACCACGATAGCAAATAATGAACATGCTATTACTACTTCTACCAACGTAAATCAATATCTTTTAGCTTTTATCATATTTTCATACTTTACAGTATAAAACAAAATATATTCATAAAACAATAATATATACAAATTTATCTTTTCCAAAATTAATTTGCATATTTTTACATAAAACATATAGTACAAAATGAAAATGATAAATCAATATTTTAATTTCCTTCATCAAACAATGGAACGAACGTGATATTTTATTTTATGCATATATATTGGGATTACTTTTTGGGCTATTTTAATGTGAATCGATAAAATGTCCAAAGTAATTATTTGAAATTACGTCACATGAATTACTTGCTTCGCATTTTGAAATTTAATACACCAATGAATTAATCGATTAATGGCAAGTCCTGATGCTAAATTTATCTGACTATCATACACTCAATACGCAAATTTTTTATCAACTAGCCAATTAACTTTAGTTTTGCTACTATACATTATATTAATTCGACTAATTTATTCTTGTGGTAAATTTCAAGTATCTTATAGTACTCGTACAAACACAGAAAAGTTATACTTCATTATTCTTATTCCCATAACAGTTTTAAGTTTCATCATAGGTCCATACATTGCTTTACAATCAAATTGAATCCAAGTTCTAAATTTTATAGAGAAATCAATAACATGAACTTTTTGATTCTTAATAAGCTTTATAAACCATATTCCATTCTGGATGTTTGTAAACTGAATTGCATTTATCATACTCTCTAGCCAAATTAATTTCAAAATATCACTTTCTGCAAAAGCTACTAAATTACCAGAATGAATATAAAAATTCTGCCCCAAAATTTGCGAAATTTTTTAAAATGAATATAATTTATGTAGAATATTTAATTCTACAGATATTATAGATGAAAGTAATGTTTCCTCAGCACATACAAAAATGATTCTTCTCTTGAGTTGCTTTTTCTGTGATGGGATTTTCAATTAGTTTCATACAATTAGTTATTCTAGCTATATGAGTCGTTTTTGCTTTATGAGTATTTTCCACGTTTAATAATTCTGATGCAAAATGAGCTTGAGTAATCTTTGCTGTTATAATCTTCTGAATTTTTGCATTCATTGCTTTTTTCAAATATTCTGAATTAAATCTATTAGCTTTTATAGCTAAAAAAATTAAAGACAGCTTTCTTGATGTGCCAAAAAAGTTTCAAATGAATTATCCAAGAATTGATCCTACAGAAGTAACTATATCAAAATCTAAACAAGAAAAATGAAAAAAGAGAATCGAGATTAAAGAAGAACTTGACGTATCCAAAATAAATGAAATCGAAAAATGATGAATTTTATAACATAGATAATATTTCCCCTTGACTAAGGGTACTAAATTTCTACTATGAAATTAGTTTTACTTTTTCATAAACATAAATATGCCAAAATCTAATTTCGACAAAAACATGAAAAAAGTTTCTGCAGAAGCTGAAAAATTTGCAGATGACGTAAAAGACACAGCTGAAGACATCGGGAATCGATGGACTAGATCTACAATTGAAGAAAAGATTACAATGATTGTAGGTATTATTTTATTAGTTCGAGCTTTAATAAAGTTAAAAACTATTTTATGGGGAATCGTATTATTAACTATTGGTTTACTTTCAGTTTCTGGGTTCTTCGATCGTCCTCTTAGAGATCTAATTCGTTACTGCAAAAAAGAATTTTCAAATAAGAAAAAAACTGTTTCTTCACCTACAAAATCTACAGAGAAAAAAACTACAAAAAAATAGAATTTATAATATTTTCTAAATTAAAAAAATCCCAAATCAGTAATCGGTTTGGGATTTTGTTTTTTATAAATCTCCGATAGTAAATAGATAGATCAACACCTTATTATAAATTGCTTTCTTAGAAGATGGAATACCTTCTTTACTTGCCAATCATCTAACCATTTTTATTAATTCAGTCTGATATGTAGATTTTCCATATTTTATAAAGATTTCATCTATCACTTCATCTATTAACTGAACTTTTTTCCAATCAACGTCTGTCATTTCATAATCTGGGACATATGGAGTATACTTATCACTAGGAGTTCAGCCTAATCCTAAATATGTATCTCTATCCACCACTACAAAAGCATCTGTTATCAATTTTCTGGATCATTGAGATAATACTTTACCAGAATATACCATCGCAGAACTAGCTCCAGCATCAAGGAATAATGCATTATAGCATCCAAAGTTTTCTCTAAGATATGATGCCATATTTCGCACACTCATAGTTCATACATATCACATATATATTGTTTTTCAATCCTCAGTAGAACATATAAAATTTCTATTTCATCTTCATGTCATCTTACTATCTATATATTCAGATGCTCAAACCGTTACATCTTCTCAGTTTATAAGCAAAACTGGAAAATTTGAGATTCAAAAATATAAATCTGAAATACGATCAGAATTTATATTACTAATCAATCATACATCCCCATCACTGATTTTATTCTGCACAAACAATGGATTCCCATCTTGTGTAAATCAGAATATTCATCTTATACTTGTATCTGGTCGGAATTGGCTATAACTTGCTCAATCTCATTTAAAAATTCTTTCATAATAACTGACCGTATCTGGACAATTTGAATAATCTTTTGGACAAAAAAATGCTCAATTTATTGAAGAAATTCCCCCAACTTTCTTTGTAAGAGATTGAATTGTTTCTCATCACTGTCCTGCCACTGACGAAATCACAAAATGCTCTCAATCTAAGATAACTTTTATTACTCTAATTGCATGTCACCCACGATTCTCTATCAAGATTTCTTGGTATGCTGATGTATAATTCACAAAAAATCAAATTAGTATCATTCATAAAACTAATATTTTACCAAATCATAACCGCCTAAAATGAATTTTCATAACATTAAATTTACAAAATAAACCACAAGCTAATGTAGTATTTTCCAACAATAATTTCAAGAGAAAATAAAAGGCTAAAAATTTGCATTTTTTTAAATACTAAGTATAATTATAATGAAGATTAGAATCTTATTTTTACCATTCTGACATAACATATAATATGAATAAATTAAAAATTATAAAAAAGAAGAATAACAAAATAATATGAAATAAAATTAGAAATTATATAATTTTCTGAATTTTAGCTTGTTGTTCAGTTATCATATTCAATATCCATCCTACAGAAACTTCAAATAATTCTAACAATATAGAAAACAATAAAGAAATCATGTATATATTCCACGATTACGCTTGAAATAAATATATTTTAAATAATACATCTCATTGATCTTCAGATTCTTTAGATTTTTTATTTGATAAAGAAGTCCCTAATGAAATAAAATGAGATGAAAATCAACATTATAGTAGTGAAGTATCATTAGCTAACAATTGAAAGAATATAAATAACTGAGATTCTGACAATGGATGAGATATAAAGGACAATCAGGTCTCTCTTGAAAGTATAATGTCCGATCTTTGAATAGATTGAACTGATAATAATAACGATTACCTAGTAATAAGTCTATGAAACAATGACAATAATAATGACAATACCCAATATAAAATAAAAGAAGAAGCGTATGAATGAGATAATTCTACTCTCATCATCGAAAGAGAAAACTATGATAATGATAAAATAGATTCTGAAGAAACAAACAATAAAATAGAAGATCTACTAAATGCAAAACGCTTCGAATATACTAAAGAAGGTCGAGTCCTACCTAGTTTAGTAAAATGGGACGAAATTCAATTATATAATAAATCAAAAACTATTATAGCCTATACTGACTCAAACTATAACAATAATAATGAAAGCAAAGAATCTAGTAATAAATGAATTACTATTATTGATAATTATGCAGAATGTTATACCCCTCGATGATACAGTATAGAGCATTGAGATAGTGTACTAGCATATAAACAATTAGAAAATGCACCTGATATTTGTAACATTGAAAGGAGATACTGTTGGAATGGTAAATTATCATGAACATATACTCAACAATGATGTTCCGTAAACAAAAATTATACATATAACTCACGATGAGAAGCAGAAATCCCTCAAAAACAAGAACAAGAAGAAATAAAATGATGAGCAAGACAGAATCCAGACTGAAGCACTACTGTAAAAAGCAACGAAATATGATGAGCTTTTGTTTTTGATAGACCTAATAGATCAAAAACAGATTTCATAAGTGGTGATAATGATAACATCATACATGAATCTGAATGAATAGAGCAAACAACTAGACCATACCGAGACTGTACAACTCCTCGATGAGAAAAAGTCAGACATGGGCAATACATCTATGCATATAAGCATAGCAATTGATTCAGTGATTCTCCATGTGAAGTTCAATTACGCCTATGTTCAATGTGAGAACTATTCTGAACATATAAAGAATCTAGATGTAAAACTCGAGACACTTCATTTATTGATTGGATTAACTGATCTCCGACACGAGACACATACTCAAAAGAAAAATTAGATTTTATAAAAAAACAACTAAAGGACGAGGAAAAAAATTATAAAAATGAACGCAAAAACGCAACAAGATCAATAGATAGTAACGCCCTTGATAAAATTTTATTAATATTAGATAAATAATTAATTTATTGAAAATATTGTTCATATAATTTAATCAATTCGGGTAGTTTCGTAATTTCATCATCATCTGCCCTCTTATTCCAATGGGTTTTCCCACATTTTGAACATACAAAGAGTATTTTATAATCTGAATTTTTTAATTGATATTCTACTGGATACATTATTCATTTACATGTTGCAGATCTATCTCAAGGGACATTTCCATCCACATGTAATGATACAAAACAATGCGGACAATGATTCCTACAAGTTTTAGATGCTAAAGGAATATCCTGATTACAGTTAACACAAATAAATGATTCATTAATTTTTTTCATGATTGAATATTTTAGTCAAAAAAAGAACCAAGTAGCCGTAACCGAATAGATCTCTCCCCCCGAGTCGTTAAAGTGGGTAGCTCGTACCAATCTAGGAAAGGTAATACCGGCTCCCTGGAGCAGAGTGGGAAATTTGATACAATACCCGATCTCGCACTACTTAGTCCAATTTCAATATATACAAAGTTTTTATAAATTCAAGAAAATAAAAAAACAGACTCTCTCTAAGAATCTGCATTTATGTATTTAGAACTTTGTAAATTTTGGATACAGTCTAACCCAAACTTTACCTATTAAGTCTATATCTCTAACTATATAATTAGCTCATTCATAACATTCTATTCCAAAGCAACATAATGAATCTGTAGTTCTTCATCTATTATCTCACATTACAAAATATCATCATTTTACTTTAAATTCATCTTTCCCACAGGTTGCATTAGTTTTAAGTCATTCTGGTAAATATTGTTCTGGCAATCTTTCACAACTATTTCATTCAGAATCTTTAATCAATGATCCAGATGGGACATTATCCGAACAAATATATACAGCTCCATCTTGAAATTTTACAGTCTCTCATGGTAACCCAATTATTCTCTTTATGTATGGAGAAGTTTTTCACTGAGCTACAAATACTATTACATCTCCTCTATTAAAAGTACCAAAACGCTGAGTAATTTTTTCAACGATAATCCAATCTTTCTGATAAAAATTTGGAGCCATACTTGATCAAATAACCGTATAAGGAGTAGCAATAAAAAGTCTGATAAACAATACTATTCAAAATACCAAGACCAAAAACACCAACAAATCAAACGCTTCCGACCGAAATCTCAACTGTTTTTTTCATATAAACGCCATATTAAAATAGAACATTAAATTATAAATCCAAAAAAAACAATAATACATATATACAGTCATATATACTATAATTACGTCAAAAAACAAGTTATTTTTCCGTATATTCTCTCAAAATAACTAAAATATAATATAATTTTACTTATTATCTTTCTTAGCATCCAATGCTATAGTATCTTCTGCCATTTTATTTATATATTCATTAATATTTGCCCAAAGATCTCCCTGCTGATCCAACCATTTATCCAAAATCATAGATTTATTAAATTCATGAGAAGCACGAGAATCTGAATTTGAATTAACTGCACTAGATGAAGGAATATCCAAATTTGATTGTGATTGCTTAGTTCATTGAGGATTTCACTGTGTAGTAATATCATCTGTTCATTCTCATGGTTTACCTGATACACGATATTGATTTTTTTCAACTGGATTTTCCAAATTATTAGTAATGTTATATTCCTTCTGTAAATCTTCATTTTTCTTTTTTATTTCTTTCTTCTTAAATTGCTCCGATAATTTTGGAAATTTATTCGCTATATCTTCAAACTCTATACTGATAGTAAACGCAACTGTATCCGCAACTTTCATTTTCTTTGTTGTTGAATCCAAGAAATTATACTGCTGAGTCCACATTCACAATCTTCATTCCCTAGAAAGTTTATCTACTACACCAAAAATCTCATTAACTCATTCTTCAATACTATATATCCTTCTTCATCAAATAGAAAACCTAGTATCTACTGAAGGTACTGCACAGAATCTAATCCTAAAAATTGGTCATAATCATGGAGTCTCATCCGGATTAAAAATCGGAGATGCAATCTCTCAACATGTACACATAATCATACAAGATGCCTTTTGATCAATACGTAATCACTCACAAGACTTCCAACACTCTTTTATATCCTCAGCTGTTTTATCCAATTGCGATGGTGTTATATCTCAGAGAAATCTTTTAGTATCTCAGGCTTTTTCAATCATCTCTGCTTTTTTATCATCAGTTAATGACGCATATTTGTCAACTGCTCATTTCATATAATCAACTACTTCTTCAAACTCTTCAACAGAAATTCAAGATGAATCCTCTGCTTCAGGTGGGTTTGTTCCATTTCATCCTCAACCTTCTTCATCTATATCACCACCTGAATCTCCTTCACTATCATCACATGCATTTCAAAGAGAAGATCCACCATTTATCCTAGAAGATTGTAATCAATCAACCAAACTATCATATCATCATTCCATACTAAGTCACTCTGCTCAACGAGGTAACGGCAATGGTAAAGGATTTACTGAAGATCAATTTCATCAAATTTCTCATTTCTTTCAATCCTGATCTCATCAAGCATCTTCAGCTATATAAGAAGATCACCCATTTTCTTTATGTTCTTCTAATAAATCTTTTGAATTAGCAAACATTGGTAATTTATAAAAGACAGGCGTTATAGGTCTTTCCGCACTAGTATATAATAATTTTCAAACTTCTCAAAGATCCGACATAATATCATAAGGAGAATCATCTGTAGTCGAATTTCGATATTTATCGGTTCATAGATGAGAAACTTGAAGATTTTGTTTTTTTGACTGTGCATCCTGTCCTCTCTCATAATTTGTTTGGAAAAATTCCTGACAATTAGTTCTTATATCAGCAGCTGTATCTGAAGTTACTGGTCTAAAATCCGAAGCATTATCCCATATTTCTGAGATTGTCATTCATTTAGATTTACTACAATTAAAATACTCATTACAATATTTTAGGATTTTATCTTCATCAAAGATATAATTTCTACTATTATAATTTCACAATCAAATTTTCATAGTTCTAACTAAATCTGTCTTAAATTCTGGCACAAAATAATATAATATTGACCATATTTTTTTCTGAGATAAAGAACAGCCTTCTTCTTTCAATATTTTTTCAACATAATCCGCTCAAGCTACTTTCAATTGCATAGACATATTCTCTATATCTTCAAAAGAGTCTTTAAATGGATCCTTAGAATAAACAGAAGTATAAGGAGTTTGCATGTAAGAATCAGAATATCACATATTATAATGTTTCTGAAATGCTGCAGAAATCTCTTCTGCTAAATCGAATCAAAAAACCCCGTTTCCTATATAGGAAAATCACATTAAAACAACAAAAATAAATTTCATTTTAGTTTGGCAATTGTACATTTTGTAATTTCTCAGATAAAGAATAAAATAAAGTAACTATAGGAGATAGATGTTTATCTCTAAAATCTTTCATAATTTCTTGATACAACAATAATCAAATATGAAATGGATATGTCATATTAAAATCCACAAATCAACGTAAAGCATATTTAGTAGCCTCCATCTGAAGACCAGCATATCATTGAAAATCTAATGATTTCCCCTCAAACCTTTTTACATCTTTTTGATCCCTTTTTTCATCATTTTTCATAATTTCAGCTCTTTCCGAAATCCATGTCTTAACATATTGTTGAAATACACGATAACTCATCATCTCATTATACACTAATGTTACAAAAGATGGAGTTACCGCAGATCACTCTGATTGAGATGAATGAAGTGCACATGCTATAAAATCAGCTCATGCCATATTAGTAGATTTCTGACATTTTTTCTTATCCAATGCAATATCTGCCAATTCTGAATTATTTATAATTTTAAGCGTATCCAATACTCTTTTATAATATTGTTGATTAGACTGTAAAACACGTATAGTCTGAATATAAGGATATTCTGAATTAAGTTCATTCCAATCTTTCTTGAAATAATTAAAATATCAGGACATAAACTCCAGGACTTTTTCTTCTGGATTAAAATCTTCTGCTGTATTTACGTGCAATACCTGTGCATACTTTATTTTAAAAATATCTGACATAATCGCAGAATAAATTTCTGATGCGTAAATCGACATATCACAATCATTAATATCTGGTTCATCTATTAAATTACACAAATCCTTTCATCATGATTTTTGTTTCAATTTTAATGTTCAAACTAAATCTTTTGTTTTAAATACTTTATCCAAAAATTCTTCAGAATACGAAGACTCCTCAACAAAAGGCATTCATCCTTCACCTTTAAACGATGAACATAAAGCATAAACAAAAATAGACTGACGAGAATCAAAAGTTTGTTCTCGATCCCAACTATCATGCACATCACTTGGTCTCGCAAAATAAATTCTACCAAAATTTTCTTCTCATAACAAAGCATCACAATATTTTTCAACTACATCTTTCAATCCAAAATTACCAAGAGATTTAGCCGAATTCTGAGAAGTACTTTCAATACTAGATAGCTTATTTACTACAGATGGCCACGCACAATCCAAAGCATTGTCTACTGAAGAATTAACACAATAAGGCACTGTATAATTATTTGATAAATCTCTACATGAACTAATATTGACACTTTTACACGCATCATTTTGCCATGGTCACCATCAAAATGCACCACCAAAAGGCACAATCATCATTACCAATAAAAGCATCAACATATAATTTCTACAATTTTTCATAATAGTGTGTAATAATAGAATCTAAAAAATCATAACATATTTATTTATCTAACACATTGTTTATCTGCAATTTTTCTCAATCGATATTCCAGTCCTAGCTCCTTCTTACCCGACACTTTACCTGAAGATCTAATTGTTGTTTTTACCTCTTCCAATACTCATTTCATTTTCTTTAACTGAGGAGAAAGATCACTACTAGCAGCATTTCGCTGACTTTGATTATATTCTAATATTATCTGCTCATAATCTGACACCAAATCGAGTCAAAAATCTTCCTTAAATTCTACATTATATGTTTTTCAGTCTCATTCTTTTGGCAAATATAATTTAGCCCAAAAATTAGTTTTTTCATTTGTACTACCCATTACTTTCAATTTTTTCATAGTTGTATCTTCTCATTTCAAACTTTCATATGAATCAACATTATTATTAGTCATATTCGTAGCCGCAGACTTCTTTAATAAATTACCATTTTTCTTTCTAAAGTCACTTTGCGCTGCTTTATCTTTAGTAAATTTTTTTGTTTTTGACAATTGAGCAGATACATTTATCGTTTCCTTACAAGTCCAATCAGGCCCCCAATAAGCTCTCAGTTGTGCAATTTCATAATCCGTAAGATCCTCGCAACGATTATTTGTTCTCGGCTTAGATTTATCGGATTTACGACTTTTAAGCAATGTTTTTTTCAATCTATCCATAGCATTCTTTACATCATCAAATGACGATTTTACAAAATCAGAATTATTATTTATAGTTTTTTTTATCGATTTCTTAAAGTTTGAAAAAGTTTGATTACATACTCCAAAAGTTCACAATCAAGCATAATCTTTTTTCAACTGTTCAATCGCCTTGGAATCAAACTTTAATATCGGAGAAGATTTACAACCTTCAGATGTAGTATTTCAAAAACATCAATTATAATTTTTAAGAGCTCTATCTCAAGGATCTCCCCAAAACAATATAAAATGTTTCATCACTGTATTCATCATTACTAATTCCTCCAAAATACTCGCTAAACTTTCAGTTTTTTGCATTTTTGCTCATTTATATAATAATCATACTCATTGGTACTTCTCTATTATTTTATTAAGTTTATCATAAGTTTCTTCCTTATCTAATTGGAGAATTAGATTCATTTGTTTAGAACGGAAATATGCTAAATTAAAAAGATCCGTTTCTATGTCCAACATCGTTTTATAATCTCTAACAATAGGCCTATCTTTAAATAAAATAGCAAATCACTCTGTATTAGACTGCATTACAGACATAGCTGCCAATACAAGCAAAACTGCAGAAGTACCAGCTGTTGAAACTGTAGATTCTACTCATCCAACAATACTTGATGCAACCAAGTCCAAGGCACTAGGCAACTTAAGAGTCCCTTTCCCAAATAATCATCAAGTCCAAACAGAAGAATTAAAGCGTCTCTCCTGCACTTCAGATCATAAAAGTGCCGATTTCATTTCCTGCTGAAAAGCAAAATAATTAGACATCATTTCAGATGGTCAATCACAAACTGGCGGCTGTGAATTTGATCAACCCAGCGCTTGAACATATGTGAAATTTATAAAAATAGGTTGTAAGAGAACAATAAATATTGTCGTTTTTATAAGTTTTTTTCTCATTTAACGAGATGACAGCAAATAAAACACTTAATTATAACCACTATATTAAAAAAAGCAAAAAAGATAAGGCAAAATAATAGATTTTAATTTGACTTTAAGATATTTTTATATAAAGAATTGCTTTTTACAAAGGTTCATCAATAAAACCAACCGCTAATCGTTAAATTGAAAAAATAAAATAAAAATCAGATTGTTTTATTAATTAGGATTAATATAATGTTTAAACTTGTTAAAATTTAGCAAGATATGACCTTTATATTCAATTAAATATAGAATTATGTTAAATCGATTAACTAATTTAATTTGATGAGATTACAATCAAAAACAAATTAACACATTACGACCTATCGTAAATAAAATAAATGAACGATACGATAAATTTGATTCACTAACTGATGATGAAATCAAAGCTAAAACTCCAGAATTTAAAGAAAGACTAGCAAAATGAGAAACTCTTGATGATATTCTTCCAGAAGCTTTTGCTGTAGTAAAACAAGCTTGTAAAAGGATGGTATGAGATACTTACGATGTAAAATGAGAAAAACAGACTTGGAATATGATTCCTTATGACGTTCAACTTTTATGAGGAATTATTCTCCACCAATGAAAGATTGCTGAAATGAAAACATGAGAATGAAAAACTCTCGTTGCAGCCGCTCCTGTATATTTGAATGCTCTATCATGAAATTGAGTTCACGTAGTTACTGTGAATGATTACTTAGCATCTCGTGACGCTCAATGGATTGGATATTTATACCAATGGTTAGGATTAACAGTTGGAAGCGTAGTAAAATGAACTCCCCTACAGAGAAGAAGAGAAGAATATTCAAAAGATATCACATACGTTGAAAATTCAGAATTATGATTTGATTACCTAAGAGATAATCTAGTTCAAACAATGGAAAGAAGGAATCTGATTTGGAGACCTCTAAATTTTGCAATTGTCGACGAAATAGATTCAATCTTAATTGATGAAGCTAGGACTCCATTAATCATTTCTGAAGCCAGAGAAGAACCTACAGAGAAATACACGTATTACGCAAATATAGTAAATATGCTTACTCCATGTAGTGGAAAGAAAAAAGTAAGTAAATGACTTTTGAATGAATTGATAAACGATGAGCCAAAGGAACAAGAAGAAGATGGAGATTATTATATTGATGAAAAAACAAAAACAGCTTCATTAAGCTGAAAATGAATTGCAAAACTTGAACAACTTTTGAACGTTGAAAATCTATATAAAGATTTTTGATTTGAAGAAATTCACCATATCGAAAATGCTCTCAGAGCAAAAGCTGTTTATATAAGAGATGTAGATTATATCGTTTCAAATTGAGAAGTCCTTATCGTTGACGAACACACTGGTAGAACAATGCCATGAAGAAGATTTAGTGAATGACTACATCAAGCAATTGAAGCCAAAGAAAATGTACAGATTCAACGCGAATCTCAAACTATGGCTACAATTACTTATCAGAATTTTTTCAAACAATATAAAAAATTAGCAGGTATGACAGGTACTGCTGCCACTGAAGCTGAGGAATTCCAAAAGATTTATGAACTCGAAGTAGTTATCGTACCTACAAATAAACCAATTCTCAGAGTAGACAAACACGATAAAGTTTATTATAACCAACAAATTAAGTGGAAGTTTGTAAAAGATTATATCAAATTTTACCATGAAATCTGACAACCAATTCTAATTTGAACTGCAGATATTGCCACTTCTGAATACGTCTCTCGTATCCTCGAAAAAGATGCAATCACTCACTACGTTTTGAATGCAAAATTTCACGAACAGGAAGCTCATATCGTAGCCAATGCTGGTAAATATCAATCAGTAGTTGTGGCTACTAATATGGCATGACGTGGAACCGACATCAAATTGGAAGACTGATTGAACGAAAAAATGGCAGCTAATTATGCTAAATGGTGTGCAAAGCAAATTAAAAATCAGACTGCTGTAAAAATAAATATTTATTCTAAAAAAGAATATGAATTGACAATTGATTGACTAAAAAATCAATTCTGATTTGAAAATGATGATATCTTAAAAGCTGAAAAATCAAGTATTTCAAAAGATGGAGTAAAAATCAATATCCAAATTAATAATAAAAAGAAGGAACAGACCGATGCTTTTGCAAAAATTACATTAGAATCCACAGAATGAACAAAAGAATCTATAGAAAAAGATTTTCATTATGGATTATTCATTCTTTGAACCGAAAAGCACGAATCTAGAAGAATCGATAATCAGCTCCGTGGACGTGCCGGTAGACAATGAGATCCTGGAGTTTCAGTTTTCTTTGTAGCCTTAGATGATACATTAATGAGAAAAATGTGAGGAGAAAGAATTCAGGCGATGGCATGAATGCTCCTTTCAAAAGAAGATTTAGCAGAATTGGAGTTAACTCAAAAACAATTCACATCCGCAATTACTAGATCACAAAAAGAAATCGAAGCTTGGCATTTCAGTACTAGAAAACACTTATTTGACTATGATTCTGTAATCGACAAACAAAGAAAGAGAATTTATTTCACAAGAGATAGCATTATCGAAGCAAATGAAGATGAAGAAAAAAAAGCAGAATGGCTAAAAACAACTAAACAACAATTTATGCTCGATTCTCAAGAAATTTTAAATACTCAAATTTCTACAGCAGAGGCCACATGACAAAATATTTCAGATTTATTATTAGTTCTAAATAGAGAATTCGGGCTTGAAATTGATGAAAAACAGAAAAAGGAGTACGAGCAAATGGATTTCAAAACTCTAGCAAATAGTTTAGACCGTAGATTAGTAGAATATTTTACAGAAACTCGAGAAAAATATGATCAGAATCTACTTTTCAATATTTTAAGAGATGTTAATTTACAGGTAATTGATAAACTTTGGGTAGCTCATATCGATGATATGCAATATCTCAAAGATAAAGTAGGTTTCATGGGATATGCTCAAATGGATCCACTTATCGTTTATAAACAAGAATCTTTCGAAAAATTCGAGTTATTACAACAAAACATCAAAGCTGATGTTACTACAAAATTAATGAGAATTGATTATCGTAGAATTGCAGAAGAACAAGAAATGCAAAATCAATTATTCGAAATAGTACAAGATAATCCAGAATTAATGGAAAAACTCAAACAAGCAAGCAAACAATTTTGATGAAAAATTCCTGTTCAGATCTCCAAAAAAGATGGTAAAGTAGTTATTCAAACATGAAACAAAGCTCCTGCACAAAAACAAACAAGTAATGATCCAAGGAAAATGATATTCGAGGATGAAGACTGAGTAGAAGTTTTCGATGCTGATGATATTGGGAAAAATGCTCCAAGTGAATGAGTAATACTACCTACAAGGAAAAAAATTAGACCAAATGATCCATGTCCTTGTGGAAGTGGTAAAAAATACAAAAAATGTCACTGAGCTGATGAATAAAATAATGATTTTGCCTATCACAAAATTTATGAATAAATGTTAAAACAAATAGTCAAAGAAACAGTTAAAATACTTATAAACAGGCCTAGAATTATAAGGCTTGCCCTTTTGACATCATATTCATATACATTTTACCAAATCTATTGAATACTATATTTCATAAACTGAATAGTCAGCATAAAATATAATTCATGAGTAGATATTTCAAATGCTCTAATATATTTTGTAAATGCTATACAAAGATTCAATATACTACGACTAATTATAGCTGTTACTATAATATTTCTTTTATGAATATCTATATTCTGACCCATATGAAGACAAGCTCTATTATATAGCATAGATAATCCAAGTATGAGAACTGCAACTGCATTCGTAAAATGATGGAAAAAATGGTGAATTATGGCAGAATTTGGATGAGTAAATATGTGGTGATTAAGTATGTGGTCTGTATTCATCTTTGCTGTAAGGTTTCGAATGCTCTGATACCTAAACAACCCCGTAATTATAACAGTATTTGCTATATGGATCGCATGTGTATTTTGAAAAATTATATTTTGGCCATATGTGAACTATTATATTGTATTAAAAGATTATTCAGCTTGGGATGCTGTCGTAAAAAGTATGAGTCTTACTCTATCAAATTTATGACTAACGCTAAGATGATTACTCAGGCAAGCTGTTATTAGATGTAGATTTTTATTGAATTCCTGCATAGCAATTTGAATACCAGTAATTATAATGATTTTCTGTATACAAATGAATATCATTGATAATTCTGTAATAGAAATAACAACTCGAATATTAGTATCAGCTTGAATCCTAATTTTCATATACTTAGAGGCTATATTTAAAGCTTTTGATTATACTTACTGGTACAAAATATTTTTAGAGGCAGAAAGGCGTAATAATCTAAAATAATTTATTTTAGCAACTTTCAAAAAAGTCAGATTCAAAACCTGACTTTTTAAATATATTTATTTTTTAGAAATCTTCATTCATTTTTACATAATACCCCTGATCATGTCCACATAATGGGCAAACCTTTGGAGGCTCTTTCCCTTTCCAAACATATCCACATTTTGTACATGTCCAATAAATTTCTTCCTCTCTTTTGAATACTAAGTCATCTTTTACTAAATCGTGAAGTTTCTTGTATCTTTCTTCGTGATGTTTTTCGGCCACCATAATAGCTTTAATTCTAGCTGCGAATTGAGGGTATCATTCTTCTTCTGCAACTTTTGCAAATTCTGGGTACATATCTGCCCATTCTTCATATTCACCAGCAATAGCAGTTTCAAGGTTTGTCTTAGTATCTCAAAATTTAATCATTGTGGTAGTTTCAATGTCGATATATGGCATTTCTACTCATTCTTTTTCTACAAATTCTTGCATCATTTTGAATAACCATTCAGCATGTTCTTTCTCTTGTTCAGCTGTTTCAAGAAATACGTTTGCAATTTGTAAATATCCTGCTTTTCTAGCAACACTTGCATAGATTGTATAACGATTTCTAGCTTGAGATTCTCATGCAAAAGCTCTAGCTAAATTTTCTAATGTCTTTTTCATAGTTGAGTTAGTGAAAAGGTAAAACAATTCTGATTATTATTTATTTGGCTCGATTATAGTTGGTTCATTTTTATGAAATTTTTCATTCCATTTAGCTTTAATAATAGCTCTATATCTTCGAGAGAATTGACAAATACTGAATAAACATGAAGTCAAAAGATAAAGTCCAACTGCTGAATTTAATCCAAATACCATTAGTCACATCATAAGACTCATTCCTATATTCATACCTCACATCATTTTTGACATATCTGGCATTGATGCTCCTGGAATTTTTGGCATAGATTTTTTATTCTGTGTAAGCTGAGTCATCTGCATTTGTATATAATACAATGCAGTAACAATTATAGTTAATATCCAGTTTCCACTAGTAAACAAATCCATTCATAGGAACATGTGATTTATGTTTCATGCTTCTAGATATTTTTGTCCAAAGCTATAGAAAAAACTATATAACCGATCTACATTCGCAGGGACTCCTCAATTTTGTGCGATCATCCAAATAACTCTATAAAGTCCAATGAATACTGGAATCTGAATTAGCATTGTCAAACATCACTTGAATGGTCATTTTCATTCAGATTTGAAAAGTTTCATTGTTTCCTCGCTGAGTTTCTGAGGATCATCAGCATATTTTTTTTGTAATTCTTCAACCTTTGGTTGAATATTACTCATTCACTGCGTCATATTGTTTGAGGCAGCAGATGATTTATACATTAATCATCTCACTAACAATGTCAGTGCAACAATAGCAATCCAAAGTTGTCATCCAGAAATTGCTAAAAATATTACTAGGACATTGAACACAGGACGGTACAATATTTCAGTCACCAATATATTCCAAATATTCATAACTTATATAAATAGAAATAAAATCTGATTTTTATTATACTTTCATTACTTCTTCACTTTTAGCTTTTACCAAGTCGTCAATCTTTGTATTCATTTTTTTTGTCAATTCATCAATATTTGCTTCATTTGCTTTATGCTCGTCTTCAGAAATCTCTTTTGCAGTGAAAGATTTTTTGGTATCATTCATAGCATCTTGTCTAACTTTTCTAATATTTCATTTAGTTTCTTCTCACATAGCTTTGATATTTTTAGCAATTTGTTCTCTTCTTTCCTGAGTAAGCTGAGGAACTTTTACCAAAATATGAGAACCTTGATTATCTACTCATACTCATAAATCTGCCTCATAAATCGCATTTGCAATGTGCTTTGCAGATGATTTATCCCACGGTTCGATTTTTATAGTTGAATGATCGAGTGCTGTGATGAGAGCAATTCCATTCATTTTCATAGTTCCATAATCTGTTTCTACATTCAAATTTTCCACTAATCATGTAGTAGCTCTTCAGACTTGCATTCATTTAAATTCATTTTCTAAGTAAGCAATAGCTTTTTCCATTTGCTGTTGATAGACATTTATATCCATAATCTTTTTGATAATATAAAAGATAGAAATTTGATTTTACAATCATTTTATCTATAGGAAAAATCATTGCGTTTGCAATATTATTTTTGAATAAAAAATCTCTTGAATTTATAAAAAATTTTACTACAAGTTAATTACACCTTTTTCACAAAAGGCTAAACAGGGAAAAATATCTCGTCTCCTTGGAGAGGAGATATTTTTTATTAACTTGAAAAGTGTAAATTAAATATTATAAATAAATCATATATCTTAATTTTAAAAATATGATTTGAATATTTGATTCTTGACTTTGATGATTATCTGTACGAAAAGAGCTAGCAAAACTTATGCCAGATCAAAAATTTTGTTATATTGCAGATTCTGCATATTGCCCATATTGAAGAAAATCTCCAGAAGAATTACAGAATAGATGCAAAAAACTGACTGATTTTTTGATTGAACA
Source organism: Patescibacteria group bacterium UBA3291 (assembly GCA_002361595.1). Taxonomy (GTDB): domain Bacteria; phylum Patescibacteriota; class Gracilibacteria; order Absconditabacterales; family Absconditicoccaceae; genus UBA3291. The sequence continues at coordinate 25,213 of DETJ01000009.1, forward strand.
ATGAAACTGTGATATAATCGTAGTCGCATGTAATACTGCTACTGCAGCAGCTATCGAAGTTTTAAGATCAGAATATTCTATTCCCTTTGTATGAATGGAACCAGCAATTAAACCTGCACTTCTACATTCCAAAACTGGAGTAGTTTGAGTTCTAGCTACATATGGAACATTTAAATGAGCATTATACCATAGGACTTTAACAGAATTTCAGTGAGATGTAAAAGTGATTGAACAAGTTTGAGATGGATTAGTAGAACTTGTGGAACAAAATAAAACTGACAGTGAAGAAGCAAAAGAATTGCTAACCAAATATCTCACTCCAATGATTGAAACAAATGTAGACCATATCGTCCTTTGATGTACTCACTATCCTTTTTTGATTCCTATGGTAGAGAAAATTTTGGAAGAAAAAAAAGTTTGAAATAAAATCAGAGTGATAAATCCAGCTCCAGCAGTTGCATTACAAACTCAGAGAGTATTGAACAATTTAAATACAAATAGTGAATGACTAGATAATGAAAATAGATTTTACTCCACATGAGATGCTCAGATTTTAGAAAAATTTGTTGCAAACATCATTTCATGATTTGAAACAAATATACAAAAGACATTAACAAAAAAATGAAATATTTTTCAACATTTAACACTTCAATAGACAATGATACAAAATAACGAACCATTAGCATACTATCTTCGTCCAACTACACTAGATGAAGTAGTCTGACAAGAGCAAACCAAACTTTCAATTCAGAAATTTCTCGAAAACTGACAAGTTCCTTCAATGATTTTTTGGTGAACTCCGTGATGCTGAAAAACTACAATCGCTAACGTACTTTCTCATCAACTGCAGGCAGATTTTTTTGAACTTTCTTGAGTAAAAAGCAAAAAAGAAGATTTGAATACAATTCTCGAACATGCAGAAAAGAATAAAGCCTACTGAAAAAAGACTCTCCTATTTTTAGATGAAATTCATCGCCGGAATAAAGCTCAGCAAGATTCTTTACTCCCATTTGTGGAAAGTGGATTAATTACATTGATTTGAGCCACAACCGAGAATCCATCTTTTACAATTAATAATGCCCTACTTTCTCGTGCAAAAGTTATAGTTTTCGAAGCTCTAAAACCTGAAGATATTATCACATTTTTTCATAATAACCAAGAAAAAATTAATTCTCGTTATCCAAATATAAAAATTACAGAAGAAAATTTGACTACTATTGCAAATTTAGCTAATTGAGATTTGAGAAATGCTTGTAATTTACTCGAATCTTCAATCATGCTTAGTACAGATTGAAAAATCAATGATGGAATAATCCAAAAAGCATTTGGAAAACCAATGTACTACGACCGTGACTGAGAAGAACATTACAATATAATTTCTGCAATCCATAAATCATTACGTGATAGCGATCCACATGCTGCCTGTTATTGGATTCAAAGGATGCTTGTCTGATGAGAAGATCCTCGCTATATTGCACGCCGTTTATTGCGTTTCGCTAGTGAAGATATTTGACCAGCAGATAATAATGCACTACTTCTTGCAAATCAAGTCTATGATGCTGTACAAAAAATCTGAATGCCTGAATGTAGAGTTTTTCTATTCCAGTTAGCTCTATATCTCTGAAAAGCTCCTAAAAATAACGTCTGTGACAGAATCGATAGAGAGACTATGAAAGATATCGAAAAATATTGAAATCTCCCCGTCCCTATGCAAATCCGTAATGCACCAACCAAATTAATGTGAGAATTATGATATTGAAAATGATATGAATATGCACACGACCACCCAGAAAATCGCCAAGCAGACTGAACTATCAAAATGAATAATCAACATTTCCCAGATGAATTAAAATGAAGAAAATATTTCTAATGCTTTTATCTTAATTCAGATTTTATGATAAATTTTTGTTATTTCATTGTATAAAATATTTTTATATCATTCATATCTAAAAAATATTGAATTGAAATTTAGTACAATAATTTTATATACAAATATACTATATTTTATCTCTTTTGTTAATTATATATGAAAAAAAAGTTAATTATAACTCTGACAGCCATCATTTTATCAGTCATTATATGTATACTACTATTTAAAAATAAGGATTCATGAAATATTATAGAGTGACCATGAATGGTAAATGATGTCTCATCTTATTCTATCAAAACATCTATTAGAGATTCCATTCCATGAGAAGATATCTACGTCTACGATGAAAACAATAATTTAGTACTTTTATTGGATGATAAAGATCAACCTCAATACCTATACGTGTTATATAAAAATTATCTAATCCTAGATAGTGGAACTAGTGCATCTCAAAGAGAAATATTAGTTTATGACATTCCTTCATGAAAAATAATTTTTAAAACTGATTATTATCCATGAGAAAATTGATTAGTTTTAGATGATAATAATATTACTTTTTATAAAAAAATAGATCAATCTTTGTATTGAGATTATACATTACCTAATTGTGAAAATACTTATGACAACGGATATGTTGAGAGTTATGGATATACAATTTGAGAAGATCAAGCCAATGATTTAGGAGATATTCAATGTGCTTATTTTGAATAATTTAATTTAAAATTAATATGGAAAACTGACTTTAAATCCAAGTCAGTTTTTTTTATTTTAAATTTTATATTTATTCCATCATTTGATATCTTTGCAAAACTTTCAATGTTGCACGAGTATCTCACATCGCTCTATGGGCTCTTTCATTAATGATTCAGAAGTACTCACATATCGTACATAATTTTTTATTTGGTAATTCTGGAAGTAATCTTCTAGCAATTTTAAGCGTACAAATAGTTTGATTTTCAAGGTATGTTCACATACACTGATAATGATAATAACTCAAAAACCTGAAGTCAAAACTTACATTGTGTCATACTATTATAGCATCTCATAGAAATTCAGAAAATCTAGGCATCACTTCATCTATTGTAGGGGCATCAGCAACCATTTCATTTGTAATTCATGTCAATCTTACAATTCAATTTGGAATATGTCTTTCAGGATTTACCAAAGTCTGAAATTCTTCAATAATTTCTCAATTCTTACACTTAATAGCAGCTATTTCCGTAATTCATTCTCTATACGGGGTCAATCATGTAGTTTCCAAATCGAGTACTACATATTCAGAATTTTTTAAATCTTCTAGCATTTTATAAATAACATTAGAATCTAATCTATAGGTTTGAACATTCATGAGCGTTGATAAGTTTGTGTAGAACTTTTATTATTCTGATTATCTACCGGTGAATAATACTGCTTTGTGGTAATACTATTCGCACTTTTTTCTATCCTCAGATTCTGTAAATATTTTCTTTTAATTTCATCCACATTTAATATCGTCTTCTTCTGAGATTCCAACAAACTAATCAAAACTTTTTTATCATTCCACTTACGCTTTCAGAAATTTGTAAGTTGAACTTGTTCATGTCATTTTCAGCAAGAAACTACAATATCTCACTTTTTAGCAATTTCTACCGCAAATTGTAAAGCATACTTTCTTTCAGGAATTATATACACTTTTTTCTTGGATGAATATCATTTATCCTGAATAACTTTTGATAATTGATTTAGAATACTAAGTCTATTTTCAGTATCAGGATCATCATCCGTAAAAATTATAACATCAGAATATTTTACAGCGATTTCTCACATAATTGGACGCTTTTCTTTATCACGATTTCATGGAGCTCCACAAATTGTAATTAATCTTCATTCTCACTTTCTTGATGATGCAAAACTAAGAGTCTTCTCCAACCCATCAGGCGTATGGGCAAAATCTACAAAATATTTTACTTCATCAGTATACACAGGCTCCATTCTACCTGAAACTCATTGGAATCATTCTATAGATTTCAATACAGGTTCTACTTTTAATCATAATGAAACAGCTACAGAAATAGCTCACATTATATTACATATATTGTACGAACCAATCAACTGGGTTGTTCATGAATATTTCTGTCATAAATAAGAAAATTCAAAATATGTTCATTCAAATCATTCTTCTATTTTTGTAGCCTTAATAACAGCTGAATTATATATACTGTATGATATCTTTTGATCAAATGCCATTTCTTCGAACCACTTTTTACCAATTCTATCATCTGTACAGAAAGATGCATATTTTTTATCTTTTCAATTAGTTAATACATATTTAAATAGTTTTTTCTTCGCATCAGCATAATTATCCATAGTCTTATGATAGTCTAAATGATCCTGAGTAATATTTGTAAGAATAGCAAAATCAAATTTAATTCATTCAAATCTATACTGATCTAATCACTGAGAACTAGTTTCTAAAACTGCGATTCTACATCATGAAGCTTTAGCTGTAGCTAAAGTCTGCTGCAGATCATAACAATCTAAAGAAGTCATCTTTTTTGTATTTTCCATAACTTCATTTCAGATTTTAATATTTGCGGTACTAATAGCTACAGTAGGAGCTACATTTTCATTCAATATTTTATGTAATAAATTGACTACTGTTGTTTTTCAGTTAGTTCATGTTACTCATATAACAAAAAAATCTTTTGATGGATTATCATATAAGTTATTCGCTAATTTTGCACGAAATCTTTTATATGCTTGATAGAAAAAACTATCCTTTAATATCTCATATATTTTATCATAACAAATAAGTTTTTTTATAAATTTTTTCATTATATGGTATATAATAATAAATTAATTATTTCATATAATCGACAATTTCTGATATCTTAATTCTTTTCTGCTGCATAGTATCTCTATCTCTGATTGTAACAGTTTCTCAATCTTCACAACTTTGTTGGTCAACAGTAATACAAAATGGAGTTCAGATTTCATCTTGTCTTCTATATCTCTTTCCGATAGCTCCATTATCATCATATTCACAAAAATAATCTTTTGATAAATCATGGAAAATTCTTTCAGCGATCTCTACTTGCTTTTCATCTTTCTTTACCAAAGGCAAAATAGCAAATTTAATTGGAGCAATATTTTTATGGAAATGAGCAACCGTTCTAGTTTCTTTTTCTCAGTTTCAATTTGTATATTCTTCTTCATCATAAGCATCAATCATAGCTGTGAGAACAGCTCTAGTCAATCCCCAAGATGGTTCTACGCAGTGAGGAACATATCTAGCTCCAGTCATTGGATCTGTATATTGCATATCTCTTCCACTGAATTTCATGTGTTGCTGTAGATCATAATCAGTTCTATATGCAATTCACTGTAATTCTCACCATCACCATGGGAATAAATACTCTACATCCCAAGTTCACTTCGAATAGAAAGCTAATTCTTTTGGATCGTGTTCACGGAAGCGAAGTTTTTCTTTATTGATTCCAATCTTTTCAATCCACCATTCTTCACAAGTTTCCTTCCATTTCTGCAACCATTCTAGTCATATTTTTTCATCATTTTCACAGAAAAATTCGATTTCCATCTGTTCAAATTCACGCACACGGAAAAGGAAGTTCCCTGGAGTGATTTCATTTCTGAATGATTTACCTATTTGAGCTACTCAGAAAGGAATTCTCATTCTAGTAGTATCTAAGATATTTTTGAAATTCACAAAAATTCATTGAGCAGTCTCAGGGCGAAGATAGATATCTTTTCATTCTCAGTCAATTACTCATTGCTGAGTTTTGAACATTAGGTTGAATTTTTTTGGTTCAGTCCAGTCACAGCTTCCACATTTAGGACATTTTACTTTAAATTCGGATAAGAAATCCGTTTGCTGATCAAATGTCCAAGCTTCTGGAGTGAGTGAATCAGCTCAAATTTTATATTTTATTTCATCTAATGTTAATTTATTTTTAGCTATATGGTCTTCAATTAATTTATCAGCTCTATCTCTGTATTTACACTTACGACAATCAACTAAAGGATCAGAAAATGATGAAACATGTCCAGAAGCTTCCCAAACTTTTGGGTTCATGAGAATAGAAGCATCTAATCCTACCATATCTTGGCGTTCTTGAACGAAGTGTTTCCACCGAGCATCTAAAATATTTTTGCGTAATTGTGCACCGTAAGGTCCTAAATCCCAGGCGTTGGCCAGTCATCCGTAAATATCTGATCCAGGAAAAGCAAAAGCTCTTCTTTTTGCCCATGCAACAATAGAATCTAAAGAATAAGTCATAATCTAAATTTAATTATAAAAATCTGATATGAATTATATGATTCGAACTATTAAAGTCAAAGGAAAGTCTGAAAATTTTATATAAAAACTAAAACTACATATTTTTAAAAAATGTTCCAAATTTTTTGACTTTTTTGTACTTTATGTATATAATTGTTAGTAGGGATTATATATCAAATTTATTATCTTATCATTAACAAGATGCCTGGAGAAAAGTACAATGAATATATAGAAAATAATGCAGAATCCAAAAAAGAAGAGATAGATGCCGCAATAAACCATGCAAAATCAGATTTAGGTAATTTAGAATCTCAAATTTTATGATGAAAAAAAGTAGATTTTAAAACACCAGATTCTATCAATAAATTCTATAGACTAGAGAATTGAAAAGTTATTTTTCAATTAGACCATGTTAAGAATTACTTAAGCGATGTACATAAAAGGCTCTCATGAATGAAAAATCAAAAGTTCTGAGAAATAAGTAAAGAAAAGAATTTTACATGAACTATTCTTGCAATCCAAATTGCACTAAAAGCTTTGGAAACAGATCCTATAAACCCTAAAAAATATAATATTTGAAAAATTAACTGAGAATACAATGAAATTACAAAATCTGCAATTAATCAATTCCAAACCGACTGCAAATTACAGTGAAAAGATGGGAAGCCATGAAAAGAAACCATATGAAAATTGGTAGAAAATTTAGAAAACTTAATAGACAATAAAAGAACAAAAGAATCTGAAGTTAAAAATAATATGGATAAAATTAGAGAGGCAATTGAAGAATCTTTCCAATTAAATTTAATAAGATCTTGACTTCTATATTCAGAATCTCTAGTTGATAAAATGGTAAATTATATCGCTGAATGAAATATTTGAACAAATAAAGATGAAGAATTAGAAAATGATATAATAACTCTAGCTTGAGGTCCATTTAGATTAAAATTAAAGGAGTTAATAGATAATGAATGAAATAAAATATCAGAAGATATGTTTAAACAATTATTAATAATGGAATGAGGTCAATGATATAAAGCCCAAGTTCATAAAAAGTTTAGAGAAAAATTTCCCACATGACCATATGGTATGGTTTTCAAACATATAGACCAAAATTGAAATTTATTAAAAAAAATTGCTCCGTTTAAAAATTGAGAAAGAGTAACTAGAGAATGGGCACTAAAAAATGCAAAAGCTTACTACAATAAAAGAGCTCAAGAATGGAAAAACCTACTAGATTGAAAATGATGTAAATATAATCAAGATCAATTAGACTCATTAGTTTCTGCATCAGGATGAAATCAAAAGCCAGTAGAAAGACTTAAAGCATTTGTTGTTTCTCATTGGAATGATAAAAATGCAATATTTAACTATATATCACATTTTGCAACAACGTCAAAATGAGTTGTCCAATGATGACTTATAGCTCGCAGGAGACTAGAAGCTAACCGATTCATGTGAAAAACTGATAAAACATATGCTGAATATCAAAAAGAATACCAAGAAGAAAAAAGAAAAAAAACAAGGAGAAAATAAGTAACTCAATAATATTAATAAATTTTATTATTTCCAAATACTTTTACAAATACCAAACTTTATACTGCACATTATCTCTAGGAGATTGAATTCATTCAGCGATATATCTTCTGAATCGAGTTCTCTGCTTCTTAGCTAAATAATGTGTATTTTTTCTTAAAAATTCTTCCATAGTATCATAATCATACTCTCATTGGAGATATCCTACTACCTCTTTATATCCAATTCATTGCATAGATTGTAAATCTGAAGAATATCATTTATCCAACAGTCATTTTACTTCATCGATTAATCAGTTTTTTAGCATTTCTTTTATTCTAGCATTTATACGCATATTAGTCTCCTCTTTTTCACGCCAAAGGCCAACCATTAACAATGGATGTTTAACTGGCTGATGAAGGAATAATTCTGTTTTAGTCTTTCATATTTCATGATAAATCTCCAATGCACGAATAATATATCTAGTAGCATTTGGATGAAGTTTACTCGCCTCCTCTGAATCAATTTCTTGTAATAATTTATAAACGTATCCTGGTTCTACATCTTCTTTTTTCTGCAATTCATCACGATATTCATAATTTGGAGCACATTCTGGCATCTGAAAATTTTTATAAATTGTATCGATATACAAACCCGTTCATCAAACTATAATTGGATGTTTTTTATGTCAAAGGATTTCTTCCACTTCATTTTCTACATCAAACTTTCGTTGTCATGCAGTATATGTTTCATCAGGATTTACAATATCAATCTGATAATGTGGAATCTTCTTACGATATTCTAATGGAACCTTATCTGTTCAAATATTCATTCCACGAAAAATCTGTCTACTATCTGCAGATATTATTTCCACATCAAAAAAATCTGAAAGTAATAATGAAAGTTTACTTTTTCACGTAGCCGTAGCTCATCGAATTATTATGGTTCAATCTGAAAATTTGTCCAAAAACTGCTGACAATAATCTTTCACTTCCAAAACTATATCTTCAATTTCCATAATGAACTACTTAAAAATAAATCTATCTCATTAACCCAAAATTTTCCGGCCAAAAAATAGGATGATATGAGCATTTAGCACTTGTACAACGTATACTAGATATCTTTAAATCATTTCATTGTGTATTTACCGTGAATTCCCAAGTTTCATCATATTGGCTCTGATCTGAGTTCATCACATAAGACAAATCAAAACTATATGTATCTTTTCAATAAGCTGGAGATGATACATAAATAAAATTCGTTGGAATTAATTTTCATCACTGAATTCAATCTAAGAATGGGTTCATTCTAAATGATGTAAAATGTTCTCTAATTTCCGTAGCATTTCTCAATACTGGAATCATCAAATCAAAAGCTCCATCAAAATTACGATCAGACAAACGACTAAAAAATTCCTCTATTGTTTCCGTTATAGTCTCTGGTGTTTTAAGTCACGAATTTTCTATATAATTAACATCATCAATACTTTCATTTTCAATATCATCCATAATTTGATTGTTACCTTCAGTATTATTTATATCTCATTCCATTAAGAATTCGATATTTTCATCCTGATTTACTTGTCATCAATCTAATTGCGGACAAATTATTGCTTTATAAAAAGAGATACAAAAGAGCAATAGCGAAGCACCAAAAAATACTCGAACCCAAACTGGTATTTTGGTATCTGATCATTTTTTCTTGTATGGAACATCACTGGATGCTACTTTTTCAATTAATGCTTGTTTCTTAGCACGACTTGCCTGCGCCACAATAGCCACTGCACTTGCTTTAGTTGGTTTCAAATCTGATTTTCTTCTCTTTACAACCACCTTTTGAGCAGCATTTTTCTTATTTTCAGTCTTTGACTTGACTTTTTTTTCTGAAACTTTTGAAGTTTTTGATTCTGTTTTTGTTGTCTTTTTTATTGGCATTTAGAGAAGAAAAAATGTAAAATAATTAATTAATAATATTATTTTATACAAAATATTCAAATTGTTTTTTATAATAATATATTTATCAAATCAATTGCTTAAAATCATCCAATGTAGAAAAGCTCTTATACACCGATGAGAATCTTACATAGGGAACCGGATATTTATCTTTCAATAATTCCAAAACATCATCTCAGATCACACTAGACTGGATTTCAGATCATTCAGTTTGCCACTTTATTTCGAGAGTATTCAATAAATTTTCTATTTCCTCATTTGTAAAATCTGTTTTAGCAAACGCTAAAAGAATAGCTTTTTTTAGTTTTGAACGGTCATACATTTCTTTTGATCAGTCTTTTTTGATTACCATCAATTCTGTCATTCCCACACGTTCGAAAGTAGTGAATCTATATCCACAAACTTCACATTCACGACGACGACGAATAGTCTGTCAATTGTCAACTATCCTTGAATCTACAACTTTTGTGTCCGCGTTATTACATTTCCCGCATCTCATCGTTTGTTTTTTTAGATATAAAACTTAAATTAACTCGGTATTAAATACCTTTTATTATAATATGTTATATGCTTAATCACTCAACGCAACCAAAGATAATCTTCAATTGAAAATGAATTTTCTTTTTCTAATTCAGTTTTTTTTCATAACTTTTTTAAGAATTCCATCCAATTTTCTTTCAGAATTGAAAAAAATTCTTTATTATCATCAAATTCTACAAATATAGAAAAAGCTAATCAAAATTGCTCCAACAATGTATCAATCAATCTAGATCATACAGCAAACAATGAATTATCTCGATTAAGAATATGTAATATATATATTTTTTTCAATAATGTTAAATTAAATTTCATTTTCTCTTTATCTTGTTCTTGGATATTTTGTAAATATTTATAATAAATCAAAAATCAGAACAAGGTCTCACGAAGCAATGCTAAATGCTGCAACATTACAGTATCATTATACAAGTTTTGAAATTTTTTCCATGGGAACATTGATATAACTTCGCGAAATAGCTGAACATCAAACACATATAATGAATTTTTCAAACGAACAACATCCTGATCTGTAAATGCATTCTGTAAAATTTTTAGAACATTTTCTCACAATTTAAAGTTAGAAAAAATCAGTTCATAATACTGATTTACAAAATCATTTGTCGATAGTTTAATCATCGGCGAAATCATTTCAGAATATTGAGCCTGGAATCGATCCAATAATGCCTTATTTTTCACATACAATTTTCAGATACGAGGATTACAGTCCTGAAGCAATGTAGTCAACGCAATTTCATCTTCAGATTTTAAAAGATACGCAGTAGCCTTTATAGAATCTGATTTAATTGGTCATGCCGGAATAAAAAATTTTTCTTTTCATGAACGAATTTTTTTATTCACGAACTGATAATATGCTTGATTCTTAGTATACACTAAATGTGACATTCACGAATATTGTATTGCCTGGTCCGTTTTAAAATGTACATCAAAATATTGCATTAATTCTGGAATTAACTTTCATTTGAAAAATCTAAAGAAAAATGTATCAGCTCTAGAAATGGAAAGTCATCATAAATAACTTACATAAAAATTCAAAAACTGCTCCATTATTTTGGATTCTTTTTTTATACTAGCAGGAATCTGCATCTCATCGAGTTTATTTATATCGTCTCAAATTTCAGACATCATTTCATCAAGTTCCTCATAACTATCCTGATTTTGCAAGCGCATACGGGAAACATATTGTTTCACTCACTTAAAAAATCATTTTTTAAAATTATCAGGATCTGTCACATAATCCAATATAAAATCTAATTCTTCCTCATTCTTCATTAATGAAGTCAATTTTTTATCCAGTATATTTTTATCAAAAATATTAGAAATTAGACAAGAAATTATATCTGATACATCAGTTTCCAAAAACAAATATTTCAAATGAATATCCGCAGGAGCTATTTCAAATAATAAAGTTTCCTCAACCTCAGAAAAATTCGAATCAACTGTTATTTTATCCCTATTCTGTAAAAAATTCTTTTGAATAATTGATAATTGAGATCAGAACATCCACTGATAAAATTCATTATAATAATTTTTACTTAATCTACCAGAACCTACATACAATTCATTTACACGTCTTTCATAATAAAACATCATAAAAAAGATGTCTATATGAACAAGCATTTTGGTCCTAAGATCCTGAATATTTTCTTTAGAAATCTTATGCTTTAACTGAGATGTTACAATTTCAAAAAAATTAAAGTACAAATCAACAAACCAATTAAAATCAGATTTTTCATCTACTCATGGAAATATTTTTATTCTAGCTGCGAATAAAAAAGTCAAAAGATAAAAAGCATACAAAGCATCCACAAAAATATTTTCTTCTTTTTTATCAAAAGCATCATATAAATACAATGAACAAAGTAAAGTCATTGCATTTGCAGTATTTCAAACGTTATAGAATTTATACCCATTAAAATTTGCCGCAGCTATATAAGAATAGTATGCATCCGTCATTTTAGATTGCATCATATCCTTATGAACTCACAATCACAGTTTTCATTCGAATACATCTACAGACAAATCAAACAGATTTAACCTATAATTTTCAATAATTTTTCTGTCTATAATAGTAAAAAAATCCTTAGCCGAAATAAATGAAACAAACATCGACGCAGGATTAAACGAATCTTTCACTAAAGAATCCGGAAAATTTGACAACAAAAGCCTCCTAAATAACTGCATAATTTTTGTATTATTCTAAACAAGTTTTTTAATTCTTTTCTATATTAGTCACTTTTATTGAATATGATAATTCTGAATAAGTTTTTGGATCATTAAACTCTACAACATATGCATCATATCAATCGCTATCCTTTTCTATAGCTGTAATTACCCCATGTCAAACACTATTTACATCTATTTCTGTTCAGATTCCTGGATTTTCTACTCACATTACCTCTGTCAAAATTACATTAGGAAAAGATTGAACTTTATTAGTTTTATATTCAGATTTATATACATCTTTTCAATTAATTTTTCACTCAAATTCATCATCCTGTTTTGCTCATCTTACCAAATCTTCAATCCATACCAAATCTCCAGCATCTCACACTGTAAAATTTTTAGTTCACTCTTCGACAATAGTTCAATCACTAAATGTATATTTATAATCAATAGACACTATATCTGAATCATCAATAACTTTTGGTCCACAAGCAGCTAAAGCCAACAAAGATAAATAACCTCCTAATACTAAAGCTCTTTTTTTATACATTTTTTGTTAATTATTAAAATAAAGCAAACGAAACTAAAATTGTCTATATATTTTTTTCTATAATATGCAAGCGAAATTCAAAAAAAAGTAGACACACGTCGATGTCTACTTCATAAACGATATTTATCCTAAACCAGGCTCAATTTTTAGTCTATTTATTCAAATAAATCATTTACCAAAGATTTTGAAGATGCTGTTCTATATACACCTGATGAGGATTTTTGTTGAGTTTGTAAAATAATTTTTTGTGGATCTCCGCTGTCATCTTCATATTCTACTGTTACCAAAATATCAGTATCATCATCCAAATTTTTCTCAATATACTTATTAATAACTCAAATTAAATCAGACTTTGAATATCAAGTAAAAGCTCAATCAATTTCAGATTCATTCTCTTCAGCTTTACCTCATTCTAATTTTGGAATTTCAATCAATTTCACAGATCTTGGGAATGACTTAATTATTTGTTTACCATCTAATTGATAATCCGATTTTTTTTCTACATTTTTGTCCACAATATTTTTTTCATCCACAACTATATTTTCATCTATATCAATATCCGTTTTATCATCTAAATCAAGTTCCACATCCGCTAAACCAATCTTATCTCAAATTTTATCTCAAATTTCATTTCAAATTGATGAAATCTTCGATTTATAACTATCGTAATCCAAGAACTCTGAACTATTCGACATCCAACCTGCCATTCTTTGAGGGAAAGTTCTCACATTATACCATAATCTAGCAGCTCATGACGGACTAAAAATACCATAAATAAAAAAAGCTAGAACCAACAAAATTAATATAAAAATCAGCCTTCTAATCCATCTTCTCAAAAGCCAAAACAAAAAAATTATCAACATAATGATTATAATCCATACCGCAACCTGCATGATAATTAGTTTATATGAATTAAATTACATTGCTTCACATGAATTTATTATAAATATTTTCCAAACAATGTCAAATAGAAATATTTTCACATAATGACAAAATTTGAACGTAAACTTGAAAAAATTTTGAATTTTTCTACTATCGTTTCAGTTTTTAATATTCAAAGTACATATTCATGACCAAAAGAATCCTTACATGAGTAAAGCCAACAGATAGTCAAATCCACTTATGAAATCTGTTCTGAGCAGTAAAACCATTTCTAAAAATGTCAGAAGAAAATCCTGATGCAGAAATTTTCATGTTCTTAGCAAACATGCACGCGCTCACTGCCCTTCACGATTGAAATGCTATTAGGAATAATTCCATAAATATAGTAAAACTTTATGCAGCTTGTGGAGCAGATCTAAATAGATTCTACATCTACAATCCTGCAGATATTCCAGCCCATGCACAAATGAACCGAGTTTTCTCATGTCTCACAATTATGTGAACTATGGAAAGAATGCATTCATACAAAGAAGCTTTGGCTAAATGAAATGCAGGAACAATAAGTGTAGGAACTTTCTGCTATCCGATCTTGATGGCTGCAGATATCTTAATTTACGATGCTGACTATGTTCCAGTTGGTAAAGACCAAAAACAACACGTAGAATATGCTAGAGATTTTGCAGAAAAATTTAATAGAGAATATGGAGAAACTTTCAAAGTTCCAGAGCCATTAATCGATAGTAGAGTGGCTACTATAATCTGAAGCGACTGACGTAAAATGTCAAAATCATACAACAACTATATTTGACTTCTCGATGATGAAAAATCAGTCTTAAAAAGAGTAAAACAAATTCCAACTTCTACGCAAACCGTAGAAGAGCCAAAGAATCCTGATGAATGTAACGTATATCAACTTTGTAAACTATTCCTCACCCCAGAAGAAGATGAAACTCTCAGAGCTAAATACTTAAAGGGATGACTAAGTTTCAAAGAAGCTAAAGATTACTTATTTGAAAAAATAATGGAAACTCTTACTCCAATTCAAAAAAAATATGCTGAAATTTCTGATGAAGAAATTATCAAAATATTGAAAAAATGAAGAGAGTCTGTAGCTCCAATCGCAGAAAAGAAAGTTCAAGATGTTTATAAAAAAGTAGGATTCATATTATAGTCACTCAAATAATAAAAACCTCCACAGAAATGGAGAGTTTTTTTCGAAATATTAATCTATCTAATTAGATTATTTACAAAGTAAAGCTGATGGGAAGACACCATCTTTATTATCCCTACGAAATCAACATTCGTCCCCACTACAATCAAACACTATTATATTATTTCCATCATCTCTATCCTCTAGAAAATAACTATATTCTAAACCAGTAATTTCCTTAAAAATCTTTCACACTTCACAAGATCACTTACTTTCTCCTTCTCGATATTTCAATTCCGTTTCATAATTAATATTTCAATCTGTACTCTTTCAAGACGCTTCCAAATATGAATTTATAGCTCAGAATAAGCCTGATATTTCTTTCATTGAATATAAACTTCAATCATTAACCGTTAATCTATTAACATTATTAGATTCTGAAACAAAAAAATCAAATTTAAATCACTTAAAATCTCATTTAGATGGTAAATCTATATGTATAATTTTTCATTCATGTCACATCTTAGTTACATTTTCTTCCACTTTAACATGATTAATTTTTAAATCCTCAACAAATGAATCTACATTTTCATGCATCTCAGTTCTTTCATTATGTTCCTGTCTCAATGTTTCAAGTAATTGCATTGCCTGATCATCTGATAAACTTGATAATTTTTCTTTCTGTTCAGCAGATAATCAATCCATCAATGACTGAAAATCTCTTTGAGTAAACTCTTCCATTTTTACTAATATAATTAACATAAAAATTAGAATAATTATATTATAAGTAAAGACATTTAAATGTCAATCTTTTTGGTAGACTTTTTTATCCGGAATATATATCCACAAACAATTTAAACAATAAACCATATTCAATTGACATTGGTTAAATTTTTATTATAATATAAAAATATACAAAAAATTAGACAAAATAACAAAATAAATACAACTATGGAATTAATCACCAATTTTAAAGATGTCCTCCATGTCTTCAATCTCAAGAAGAAGGATGACCTAACTCTTTTCAGTAAAGTTCAAAGAGCCATCGCAAATGCTTTCGACTTACCCTGTGCAGAAGATATCTTTGACAGCCAATATAGCTACGTTGTGAGCATCGACAAAGATGAAAACAATGAAGTTGTATCTGGTTATAGACATATTCTCTGCAAGAATGCTCGCAACGGAAACTCATTCGATTTGAACACATTCAAATATTATGATTTTTCTAGCGATTTCTCTAAAAATTATGCAGATTATACATTAGAACTTGGTCGTTCTTTTGTAAATCCAGTCGCAAAAAGAAAAATTTGGGGTCTATTTTCCATTTGGGAATGTGGTCTCGGGCCTCTCATTAATTATCAAAGAGAACATAATGGAATACAGTACATTCTTGGTCAAGTTTCTCTCAAAGAAAACGTTTATGACGTAGAAAGTATCAAAGCCATTCTAAAGATGTTCTGGGTAAACTTTGGAACAATTACCCTACTATCTCCAAGACAGCCTACTTTCTCTAAAAACGAGCTCGAGACCTTCATTGTAGATTCGAAACTAGACTTCTCTGGTGACTACAAATCTGACAAATTAAAACTAACAAAATTTCTCAAAGAAAAAGGACAGGCAAAACCTACTCTATTTCTCAGCTATGCTGACCTCATTGATGGAAAAGAAAGAGGCCTCTCTTGTTTCCTACCTATTTACAATTCATTGCTAAAATGCTACGAAATGGGTTTCCTGCTCAAAATCAGCGAAATTTCTCCTGAAAGCAGAGAAAGATATCTCCGATCAAGCTATAACCCCCAAGCATTTGCATAAGCTACACATTAAAACTGAGCAGAATTCTGTTCAGTTTTTATTAAAAATATAATATTAAAGCAAATTAATAGAAAAATAAGTTGCAATCAGTACAAAAATTAATAATTAAAGACTATATTTTTATATTTTACTACGAAAAGATGGCAGATAGTGTATCAGTATCATCACACCACTCCTACGGTTCTCGTGTAGGAAACAGCTTCAAAGCTATTTTATGAGGAATTGTTCTAGTTATCATTTCAATCGTATTACTTGCCTGGAATGAAAAAAATTATGTAGAACAAAAAGCAGCTCTAAAGGAATGAGCAGCAATCGTTCAGGAGGCTACAATTAATCAAGTCAATTCTGAACTAGAATGAAACGAAATTCACGTTTCATGACAAACAGCATCAGATGCTGAAGCTCTAAAAGACAGCACTTTCTGAATCACAACAGACAATCTAAAATTAAAAAGAACTGTTGAAATGTACCAATGGTACGAAGATGGACACGAAGAATGTCACGACAATTACTGATGAAGTGAAGATTGTACTACTACTTACACATATGATACAAAATGGGATGAAGATGCGATAGACTCCAATAACTTCCACTCGAGAAATTGACATGAAAACCCATCAACTTGGGATTACGAATCAGATGAACGAATAAAAGAGCCTATCACATTATGAGCTTATACACTTACTGACGTATTCGTAAATCAGCTTTCTGATTACAAAACTATAAATTTATCAGAACAAGAAATTACTATTCCAGAAAAATACAAATTAATAGCTGAGCAATCAACACAGACTAACGAACCAACAACTGTAGAAGATAATAACAACAACTACCTATACTGAGATACTCCAGCAGAAGCTAATACAGGAACTACAGTAGCTTCAAATGAAAGATTTCATATAAATGGAAATCAGATTTATATTTGAGCAGATCCTACTAAACCTGCAGTCTGAGATTTAAGAATCACTTTCTCATCTGTAAAACCATACACAGTTAGTATAGTATGAAAACAAATGGGTAATGAACTAACTAGCTATAAAGTTTCAAACTGAAGAAATATAAATCTACTTAGCCAAGGTAATGTAAGCGCTGAAGATATGTTCTTGGAAGCTCAAAAAGAAAACAAAATGATAACATGGATTATCAGACTAGTTGGATTATTATTAATGTATTGTGGTTTTGCTTCCATGCTCAAATTCATTGAAACTATCGCAAAAGTACTTCCATTCCTTGCTGATATCATATGAGTATGAACAGGAATTATCGCTCTATGACTTACATTAATAGTATGATTCCTTACAATATGAATCGCTTGGTTGGTAGTTAGACCTGTAATTTGAATCTGCTGCTTAGTTGTAGCTGCTGGTGGGATATTCCTTCTCATAAAAAGTAAAAAAAGCAAAGCTCCAGCCAAAGAAATTACTAACGAAATAATCGAAAGTTAAAATTAAACAAATCTGACTTATAAAAAAATCTCTGATAGAATTAAATTCAGGGATTTTTAATTACCGTGTGAACTATTTTACATATTTCGTTACGTCTTTGAAAATTTCTTCTACTCACCTATTTGCATCGATATGCACAAGCCAACCATTTTCTTCCACCCATCTTAATCCAGGCTCAGTTTCATTATGAAATGCCTCAATTCTAGTCTTTATCGCTTCAATATTTGAATCATCTTCACGACGAATTAATTCTCATCCGCATTTATCACATTTTCATCAAACTTTTCATCAATTTGCATTATTTCCACATTTCCCACAAACTATTCTGGAAGCCAAACGTTGATAAACTATTTCATCTGGCAAATCAAAATGCAAAACTACGAATTCACGACCAGCATTTTGCATTTCTTTACAAATCGCTTGAGTCTGTCACATTTTACGTAAGACTCAGTCTATAAGTAAGATATCTCATTTTTCTACAGTTTGCAAAAATACATTAAAAATCGATACAGTTACTCCATCCTTGATCAATTCTCATGAGTCTACAGCTTTCCTAATATAGTTTCCAATGGCATTATCATTACTGGAAAGTGCACGCAATATCCCTCACGTTTCAAAATATTTAAATTTACCAGGAAATTTCTCCATTAGCAAATCTGCCTGAGTTCACTTTCATGATCATTGAATTCCTGATAAAAATATATCTTTCATATATGTTTCAGATATGATGTAAAAATATATAATGAAATTATATACAAAATTCTTGAAAATGCAAAAAATCAGCAAAATATATTCTTACAAATTTTCGTTAAAAAATGTCAATCCAAACATTCAATAAATTCATCAAATTTTTTGTATTTTTTATAACATTGGAATATAATTAGATATCATTTATATATAAAAAATCTAATGCAAACAAGTAACGTAGAAAGATTTCCACTTATCGCTATCAAAGATTTAACTCGATGATATCCCGATTCAAAAAAACCATTATTCAAAAAATTAAATTTTGAACTATTCAAATGAGAATTTACAGTTATTATCGGTAAATCTGGAGTTTGAAAATCTACTATCGTAAAATTTTTAATCTGACAATTCAGACCATATACTAGAACTGTATATTATAGGATGGACGATATGGCACACTATACAGATGAAGATATCCAAAGATATAGAAGAAAAATCTGAATTGTTTTTCAAGACTATAAATTAATTGACGCCTTATCTGTAAAAGAAAATATCGTTTATCCTCTCAGAATACAATGAGATGATGATATTACAATTCAAGCAAAATATAGAAACATCACATCAAAATTGCATATTGAAGATATAAATAAACTTGACTGTAATACACTTTCTGGATGAGAGAAACAAAAAGTTGCCATCGCTAGAGCTATGGTCAACAACCCAGAATTTATAATTGCTGATGAACCAACATGAAATCTTGACTGGGAATATACTCAAGAAATTGGAGATCTTTTAGTTGAAGCAAACAATTCATGAAATACAATCTTATTAATCACTCATGATGTACACTTACTAAATTACATCAAATCAAAAACTAATGTAAATGTTTTTCAACTATGATAATTATATCAAAATTTAAATCCGATTTTATTGCTTTTTGCAATATCCATGCCTAAAAAGAATCAAGTTATAAAAAACGAAAAAGATAAGCTATACGAAGAAATCGCCGAACACTGTGATTGACTTCGTATCGCTAGATATCTAAAAAATGAAGCAAAGTCTGCTCTAAAATATTTTCACGTTCATAAACTTTCAAATATCAAAAAAAATCTGAAAGAATTTTCTGAATATCTAATATTTTTAAACTCTGAAAATTGTAAAAAAATTGAGAATTTTGAAACATGAAAAGAATCAAAAAGAGTACTGAATAATTCAGTGTCTTACTTCTATGACTATGAAAATATTTCTAAATCTAAATTATCATCAATTCAAAGTAAAATCGAAACAAATTCTTATGAAACAATAACACTAATGCAAAGTATAAAATGATGTTTAATCTTAACCATTGATGAGTTCTGTAATGCCTCACCCACCAGAATCGATATCATACGTTATAATCTCTGAAAGAAAAAAGAAAAAATCAAATAAAAGCTGGAGAAATTCTCCAGCTTTATTTTTAGATTAAATCTCCTAAGAGATATGTTCAGCATATTCTGGATGATCTTTCTTAAAGTTCTCCAGACAATTCTCCACATCTTCTGGGTTCTCCTGAGAATATGGAAATTCTCCCCAGTCGTTTTTACAGTACTTGAGAAAAGCTTTTAAAGCCCTCTGATCTTTGATGTGGCGCATCGCCACTTTCTCTAATTTTTCCATAGTTTTTCTCCTCTTGTTTTTTGTTAGCTTAATAAGTTAATTATAAACTTTTATCTAAAAAAGTCAAACATAATTTATTATCAAAGAATTTTACTTGAAAAAGATATAAGGAATATTAAAAATTCCAGGTATTTTTATATTCACATAATAATATGAAAATTCTTGCTTGAGAAGAAGCTAATAAAGCTGAAAAATATTTTAGGTTAGCATGAGAAATTGCACAAAATGCTACCTGTGAAAGATCTAAATGTGGATGCATAATAGTCAAAGATGATAAGATTATCTGACAATGACGAAATACTCCCCCACACGATTTAGAATGACAAAGAAGATGCACATGTGACAAAAATTCTTATCACAAGAAAGTCACAGACAAAACCTGCTGCATTCATGCCGAACAAAGAGCAATCATGGATGCTTTAAGAAATTATCCACACGAGATTGAAGGTTCAGATTTATATTTCATTCGCCTTGATAAAGAATGAAATATGTCCAAAGCCTGAAAACCATATTGCACCATCTGCTCCAAAATGGCATTGGACACTTGAATTAAAAACTTTCTGCTTTGGCATGAAGATGGAATAACTGCATACGATACATCAGAATATAATTTACTTTCATATCAATACAGTGAATAAAACATTTTATTGCATTCTGAAATATTAATCTTATATTCAGATTTAGTTTTTATTTATATTTTGCAAAAAATGGCATTAATTCCAAGTGTTATCGAAAAATCAAAAAGCTGAGAAAGAGTTTATGATATTTATTCTAGATTATTAGAAGATAGAATTATATTTATCGGAGAAGCTGTAACTGATCATCTTGTAAACTCAGTTATCGCTCAGATCCTATTTTTGGAAAAACAAAATCCTGATAAAGATATCACGATATATATCAATACTCCAGGTGGAGAAGTTTACAGCGGACTCGCTCTATACGACACAATGCAATATGTAAAATGTGATATTTCTACAGTTTGTGTAGGATTAGCCGCTTCTATGGGTTCAATTCTCTTGGCAGGATGAACTAAATGAAAAAGATTTTCTCTTCCACATAGTAAGGTAATGATTCACCAGCCTTTGATTTCATGAGGTGGAATCAGTGGTCAAGCAACTGATATCAAAATTGAAGCAGAAGAAATGATGAAAGTAAAAGAAATTCTGACTGGAATTATGGCAGAAAGAACTGGTAAGAAATATGAAGAATGTCTTGCTGATATGGAAAGAAATAATTGGATGACTGCTGAAGAAGCTAAAAGTTATGGAATTATTGATAAAATTATTAAGTAATACGGATTATTTTGAATAAAATAAAACAGGGTTTGATGCCAAGAAATCAAATCCTGTTTTCGTTTTTTTATAAATAAAAAGAATAAAACTCCAACTCTTAAACAAAAACGCTTATTCATAACTATGTGTTAAGTGTTGTAATTTTTCTCTTTGCTCTTTTAATAAAGCCGCCTTCCTGTCTAATTCTTTCCATTCCTCCTGTGTCTTAGGGTTCATTATTGATATTGATTTTTCTAATTTTGATATATACTCTTTTATTGATTGTGTCTCCATCTGCTTTATTTCTTCATCACTATGTGTTAAATGTAATAATTTTTCTCTATATTTTATTAATAAAGCGTCCTTTTTATCATAATCTTTCCATTCTTCTTTTGTCTTAGGATTCATCGCTGATATTGATCTTTCTAATTTCGCTATTATCTCTTTTGTTGACTGTATCTCCCTTTCTTTATCTATTTCATCTTTAAAAACATCCACTAACTGAGTTTCTGTTGCCCCCATAACTCTTAACAATCTTAACACCATTTTTTTTATTTTTTCTAATTTTTCTTGCGATACAGAATCATCAATTTCCAAAACAACATGATTAGTTGTATAAGGTGTTACTATTTCTCATTTTTCATCTATGTAAGCTATTCATCACTTTATTCAATTCTCTTCCAAAAAATCACTAAGTTCAACTATTATCTTACCTGCTGCTGTATTACAATGCTTAAATTCATTGAAATTTACATCGTATCAAGGGAGTTCTAATCTCATTTTAATATAATTAAAATGTAAAATTGAATTACTTAATTATACATAAAAAAACAATAATGTCAAACTTCTGGCGACTTTTTTCGATACATTTTCTCTTTAAAAAATCTCTTGCATTTATAAAATATTTGAATAAAAAAATAGCACCTAAATAAATTAAGTGATATTTTATTTTATTAAGATAAGCAAAAATGAAATTACAACCTATTGAAGATCATGTATTGATCAAACCTATCAACGAAGAAAACACAACTAAATCTGGAATCATTCTCCCAGATAGCAAAGAAAAACCTAGAAAATGAGAGGTAATTGCAGTTGGAGATGGAAGAATTTTGGATGATGGAAGCAGATCTGCTATGGATGTGAAAGAGTGAGACATCGTATATTTCACACAGTATGCTCCAGATGAAATCGAATATGAAGAAAACGGAGAAAAAACTAAGTATTTGGTAATTAAGCAAAATTCTTTATTAGCTAAAGAAAGCAAATAAATCAGATTTTTATTTCAGTAATTAGTAAAAAAGATGAAAAAAGATATTCATTATGCAGATGATGCAAGAAAACAACTCTTAAAATGAGTAGAAACTGTAGCAAATGTAGTAAAAGTAACTATGTGACCAAAAGGAAGAAATGTAGTTTTGGATAAAGGTTTCGGAGCTCCAACTGTAACAAACGATGGAGTAAGTGTAGCTAAAGAAATTGAATTAGAAGATAAAGTAGAGAATGTATGAGCAGAAATGGTTAAAGAAGCTGCAGAAAAGACAAATAAAGAAGCCTGAGATGGAACTACAAGTACAGTAGTTTTGGCTCATGCAATTGCCAAGGAAGGTCTCAGATATATCGATTCATGAATCAATCCTTTCGCACTTGGAAGATGACTTCATAAAGCTGTAGACAATTTAGTAGCTGATATTCAAGATACTGCTCAGCAAATCGGAGATAGCAGAGAACAAATTAAGCAAGTTGCTACAATTTCAGCACAGGATGAAGAAGTTGGAGACTTGATAGCTGATGTATTTGAAGAAATTGGTAAAGATGGAACTATCACAGTTGAAGAATGAAATACTCTTGGATTGAGTAAAGAAATTAAAACTGGAATGCAATTTGATCAAGGTTATCTTTCTCCATACTTCGTTAGCGATAGCCAGAGAATGGAATGTGTAATCGATAAGCCATATGTATTGGTAACTGATAAAAAAATCTGATCAATGAAAGAAATTATTCAGCTACTTGAATCTATGGCAGCCTCTGGAAAGAAAGATATGCTATTAATTGCTGAAGATGTAGAATGAGAAGCTCTTGCTTCATTGATATTGAACAAGATTAGAGGAATGCTTAACGTAGTAGCTGTAAAAGCTCCTGGATTTGGAGACAGAAAAAAGGAAATCTTGAAAGATATCGCAACTGTAACTTGAGCTACATTGATTACTGATCAATTAGGAATTAAACTAGAAGATGCGACTATAGATATGCTTGGTAAAGCAGATAAAGTAATCGTAAATAAAGATGAAACAATAATTGTAGATGGTAAGTGAGATACTGATGAAATCAATGATAGAGCAAATCAAATCAGAGCTCAAATCTGAATCACAAAATCTGATTATGATAAAGAGAAATTGGCTGAAAGATTGGCGAAATTAGTTGGATGAGTAGCTGTAATCAAAGTGGGAGCTGCTACTGAAATGGAAATGAAAAATAAAAAATTCAAGATCGAGGATGCCTTGAATGCAACTAGAGCTGCTATCGAAGAAGGAATTGTCGCTGGAGGTGGAAGTGTTTTAGTTCAGCTTTCTAAAAAACTTTGAGAATTAAAATTGGAAGACCAGGAAGAGCAAGTAGCTGTAGAGATTATTCAACAAGCTATTCAATATCCATTAAAGCAGATTGCTGATAATGCTGGTTTCAAATGAGACTGGGTCGTAGAAAAAATCAAAGAATCAAAAGATATGGATTATGGATTCGATGCTAGAACTGGAGGATTTACAAACTTAAAAAAAGCTGGAATCATCGATCCTGCCAAAGTTATCAGAGTTTCACTTGAAAATGCCGTAAGTACAGCTGCAATGTTATTGACTACTGAAGCTGTAGTAGTAGATAAACCTGAAGATAAATGTAACTGTAATCACGGATGAGATGCAGGTGCAGGAATGTGAGGATGAATGTGAATGTACTAAAATATCAAACGAAGTATTAAATAATAAAAAAGAGGCCTCCGCCTCTTTTTTTGGTATATAAAATAATATAAATTATCAAATTTGATTTACCATATCCGCCATAGGTAGATAAATTGATCAAAGCAATGTACCGATAACTGCAGCAATAAATCACATCAATAAAGGTTCCAATACAGCCATCAATGCATCAATATTATTTTTTAGAGATGTCTCATAGAATGGTGCGATTCTTCACAATACATTCGATAATGCTCAAGTATTTTCTCACACATTAATAATTTGCACAAGAATAGGATCAAACAAATCTGATCAATCTAGCGAATCATAAATCGAGAATCATGCATTAATTGAATTTCTGATTTCCACCATTTTTCTCTTATAGTGGAAATTATCAAAGATACTAGATAAAAGCTTAAATGATATAACTGGGCTAACTCATGCAGCATAAAACTGAGACAATAAAGATGCAAATCTACTCATATAATATAATTTTACTACATCTCTAACTACAGGAATCATCAATAATAATTTATCAACTCATATTTTGAAAATCAACCAATTTGAATACATCGTATTATATGCAACCACTATTCATATTACCAATATCAATAATTTATACCAATTTCACTGTAAATATTCAGAAGCTGATAGCATAAATTTAGTAATACCTGGTAGTTGTTCTGGATCTCAATACATATCGATAATTGTTGGGAATACCTTAATCAAAAGAACAACTACTGCAACTATAGTCAAACCAATCATCATTATAGGATACATCGATGCTTTTTTTACTTTCGCTGAAACCTCCTGTGAAGATTCTAGATCATCCGCAATTTCTTCCAATGTTTGAACCATATTTCAGGTAATTTCAGTAGATCTAATCAACTCAATTTCATCTGATTTGAAGAAATATGACTGAGATTCCATCGCTTCTGCAAGAGATGCTCACTCTGTTAATTTATCAATCATATCATTAATTACCAAAAGCATTCACTTATTTCTCTCTCATTGTTGAAGAGATTTCAATGAATCACGGACTCAAAGTCACGCTTTCTGAGATACTGCTAATAACCTAAAAAAGTTTGCCTTTGCTGCCAATTTAGGCTTATTTATCTCAACCATTAATCAGTCCAACTTTTCTTGTAATGTTTGAAAGAATCCCATCAGTTAGAATAAAATAATAAATATTATACATCTTGAAGCTTTACAAATCTGTACACTTCATGGAGATCAAATTCTCATTTCATTGCTTTAAATATTCCATCTCTCTCCAAATCAATCATTCACCTACTAAGTGCAAATTTACCAACTTCAAATGCCGATTTTCAATCAATAAGTAATCATTTAATATCATCCGTATAGTCCATCATTTCATAAATTCAAAGTCTTCATTTATATCCACTTCATTTACAAACAGGACATACTTCTCAAGTTTGAGGATCTTTTCACGTTCATTGCATTATATATCAATTCACAAAGAAATCATTCCATTCTTCCTGTGAAATATTACGTAATTGAAGCTCTTTCTTTAATAAATCTTTATCAAATGTACGGAAAGAATTTTTTGCATTTTTAAATTTTACTTCATCTTCCGGTTTTATTTTTAATTTCTGTCCACAATGCGAACATACTTTTCTTCAAAGTCTCTGCGCAATTACAAGATTGAATGTACCCGCAATCATATAAGGTTCCGCACCCATTTTTGTAACCCTGGTAATTGTTTCAACAGCAGAGTTGGTGTGGACTGTAGAAAATACAAGGTGTCAGGTCATGGAAGATTCCATCGCCATTTCCAAAGTTTCTCCATCACGGATCTCTCACACCATGATAATATCAGGATCTTGTCTCAATGCAGCTCTCAATCATGATAAGAAAGTAAATCCGATATCAGATCTAACCTGAGCCTGGTTTAATCATAGCATTTTATTTTCAACTGGGTCCTCAAATGTTGTGATATTTACATCTACTTTATTAACATCTGAAAGAGCTGAATATAGTGTCGTAGTTTTTCACGATCCAGTAGGTCATGTATTCAAAATAATTCCATTTGGATATCATAAGTTTTTCTCCAAAATACGACCATTTGATCATTCCAATCAAAGATCAGACAAAGGAGGAATTTCTTTAGATTTATCTACGATACGCATTACCAATTTTTCTCACCAAACTGTAGGTAAAGTATTGGCACGCAGATCAATTTCTTTATTTGTTTCAGTAGTTGCTGATACTCTGGCATCCTGAGGTAATCTCTTTTCATCTGGCCTCATCTGCCCAGATTCAATCTTAAATTTTGAAATAATAGAATCATGAAAAGATTTTGGATATTGTACCAATTCTTCCAAGACTCAGTCAATTCTAATTCTAATTCTACAGTAGTTTTCAAAAGGTTCGATATGAATATCTGATGCTCCTTCTTCTACTCAAATAGTCAAAAGATAATCAAAAATCTTCACAATATCAGACTGAAGAATTGCTTTATTGAGTAAATCTCTGTAATTAACCTGTGGTTGTGTGTTATTCTCTTCCATATTTATCAACGTATAAATAATACAAAGACAATCATATTATACTCGAAATTCTAAAAAAAGCAAAAAATCAGGGACTTTTTTATCAAAATATTCTTATTGCTTTTAACGTTATATTTTTTATTTTTATTTTATTTGTCTTAGTAAATTAAAAAAAATGGAAAACAAAAAACAAATCTGATACAAGAATGAATGACTAGTAAAACAACACTATCTCAACAAATGATATGAATTATTAAAATGAAATTACACAATCCAATGATGAGAAATCGACCTTCTAATGAAAAAATGATGAGAATTAGTAATGATTGAAGTAAAAACCGTAAACGATATAGATGATTTAGATAATTACGTTACTCCAAAAAAAATCTGATTTTTACAAAGGACTTTGGAAAATTTTTTGCAAAATATAGATGAAAGCTGGATTGAATATATCAGAATGGATGTAGTTTTTGTGAAAAACAATCAAATTTTGGAAATTTATGAAGATGTCACGAATAAATAAAATTCCAAGATTGTATTTTGATGATAAAATATTATAACGAAATGCGACCATTTTTATTTTGAAACTGAAATTGATGAATAATAAAAATTCACATAAAATTTACATACTTGATGCCATACTTTTCATAGTCTTTGGAATGATAATCTGAGGAGGATTGATGATATGGAAACAAGATATAGTATTAAACAAACTCATTGAAAAACATGAATCTAAATACACAAAATTTTCTACGATAGATGAAATACTTGAAAGAGAATATTACGATGAAGAACTGCTTAAAAAGTCTGCCGGCGATATGGTAGAGTGAGCTTTGGTTTGATATGTTTGAGCAATTGGTGACCCTCATACAGTTTATTTAAAAGAAGAAAATAATACTGAATTGGAAAATGAGCTAAAAAACGAAGCAGGATTTGCCTGAATTTGAGCAGTAATTGAAAAACAGGAAAGTGATGTGATAATTTCTGATGTTTTGAAAAACTCCCCTGCTGCTAGAGCCTGACTTTTGCCTTTAGATAGAATTTATATGGTAGAAGACCAAACTTTGGAAGATTTAACCGCAACTGAAGTAGTACAATTAATTAGATGAGAAAAATGAACTGAAGTTAATCTTTTCATTGAGAGAGAATGAAAAAATTGAGAAGAACCTATGAGATTCTGGGTACCAATCGTGAGAGATGATGTAAATATTCCTTCTGTTACTTCTGAAGTGTTTGAAAAAGACTGAAAGAACTTGCTTTACTTAGAAATTTCTATCATTTCTGAAAAAACTACCTCACTTATTCTAGAAGAAGTCAGAGACGCAATACAATCAGTTAAAAAAATCGATTGAATCATCTTAGATCTAAGAGGAAACACTTGATGATACCTAGAAGAAGCTGTAAAATTATTGGGACATTTCTTCCCAAAAAGCACTCCACTCGTAAAAAGCAAATATAAAGCATATGAAGATTCAGAATACATATCAAAATGAATGTGAGAGCTTTGAAATTATCCAATTGTAATTCTCGTAGATCAACTCACTGCAAGTGCTGGGGAAATTATCGCTCTAAAATTTCAAGAAGAATGAAAAACTATAATCTGAATGCAGACTTTCGGAAAATGAAGCATTCAAGCTGTAGAAGATTTCAAGGATGGTTCAAGTTTGAAATATACCGTTTGAAAATGGTACTCTCCAAATAATGTGAATATTGATAAAGAATGAATTACTCCTGATATTGAGGTTGAGCGAGATTATGAAAAATATAAAGAAGACTGAACTGATAATCAGCTTGAAGCTGCAAAAGAAGAATTATTAAAAGAGATTAAATAAAAAAATCCCCTCTCCTAATAGGAGAGGGGCATAGCGAGAATCACTACAAAATTTTCATTTCCTGTAACAACTTTTCATACTCCTCATAATCATCTGGATACTGTTTTTTAAGAAATTTTTTGAGTAATTCTAACCAATTTCAGAAACTTAACTGCCCTGCTAAATCAGGCTTTTCTAATTGTTCCAATAATTTCTCTGTAGATTTTGTATCTTTTTTGAGCTGAACATTCTGGAGGGATTGCTGAAGTTTTGGCTCCACAAACTCATCCATATTATCATATTGAAGCTTTTCCACGGTCAACGAAAGCGAAACATTTTTCATATCTAAATTATCCTTATAATTTGCTTCTACCGTAAACGAAGCATCCTTGAAATTGTCCGAATTTTGCAAAGATTTCCAGCGCGAGATGATATCATTTTCTGAAATCGCCTGAAAAGACTGAGTGAACAAATCAGCATTTCCAGTTTTTCTCTCCATCGTGAAATAATAATTTATCCCCGTTTCGTGAGCCGTAAATTTCCCATCATTCCAAGTCCAAAAATATTTAATCTGATCGATTTCAAGTGGAGAAGTAGCTCGCAGACTTCATGTACAAAGATAGTTTTTGTATGCAAAAGCCTGATGTAAATGTCACGAAATGATTTGCAAGTTCGCTTGGTCTAGCCAATGCTGAGACAATGCTCTATCTCTGAAACTGAATTTCGCCTTTTGTCATGGAAATGACACTCATTCTACATAATAGTGGTGAATCAAAGTCAAATCTGAATATTTTTTGGTAAATCGCTCAACGACCAAGTTTAACTGAGTTGAAAAAGTCAGATTTTTATTTTTACTTTTCATTTCTTCGGCATACTTCTCATCTTTTAGGTCATCTATTCATGGAAAATCTTTTTCATCAATCTCAAGCATCGCTGGCAAAAAGCAGATATTTTTTCATTCAATTTCTTTCACTATCGGCTTCGTGATAAAGCAGATTTCGTTGTCTGAATTTTTCATTCTGGATAAGATTTCAAAGGCTTTTCTTCATTCTTCAAAAACGAATGTATTTCCTAATCGGTCATGATTTCATGCCAAAATATAGAGATTTTTCCCTTGAGTATATAGCTCGAGAAATAAGTCATAAAGCTCCAAAAGTGCATTTCTATCATAACTAAAATGATACACAAAATCCCCAAGAAAAATCAGATTTTTTTCTTCGTTATGCTCCTGAATAAAGGTTTTAAGTGAATTCAAGAGTTTATCTTTTATTCTTGAAGTTAAATGTATATCTCAGATAAGTAGCATTGTGAGTAAATATTATTAATAAATTATTCGTTGTTTTCTTTTGCCATCAATGTATTAAATAATTCTATTTGTTCATTTGTTGCAAATTTATAATTTTCAGTTAAATCACTTTCCCTACGATCTATATAAGTATCATCATCTCAACATGGTGCATTAATTACATGCCAATCTGTTCATCATTGTTTTGAAATTGCTCTTTGAAAGTCTGCAAAAATATATTTTCAAAATATTTTTCATTCAGGACTTCATCCATGATAAGCTACTTTATTAAAGACTCAGATTAATTCTCATTTTACATCTGCAATAATATCTCATCTCTTAAATGGTCAAGATAATTTTGCATCTAAGACAATTCTTTCTTGTTCAGTCAACATTTTAGACACAATAAAAGGATAAAAACTAAATCTTGATTACATAAGTTTCTTTACTCTCTCTTCTGCAGCTTTCAGGCTTAAAAACTTTGATACTTTTTCATCCATATTTCTTTTTGAGATTCGCGACATATTCATCAAATCATGGTCCCATAAATATTTTCGTACAGAATTTCCCATCAGGTTTAAGATATTTGTCATAAACTCGCAAAGTCTGTTCCAAAAGTCCAATAGACCTAATTGCATCAGTTTCTTTGTCTCCTATCGTATTTGGTGCCATATCAGACTGAATAAAATCCACTTGTTCAATTCAATTTTCAGCAAAAATTGCATCCACCTTATCCTGCTCAGTAATATCTTGTGCATAAGCATACATTCATGGAAGCTGCATATCCACTCTTTTTAGGTCAAATCCGATAACTTTGTAATCTTTCACATGCATTTTTTGAAGCAGAGAAATTGTGTATTGCATTCGGCTTCCAGGTGCACAACCGATATCTACAACCGTTTTCGTGTTTTTATCAATTAAATGAAACTTATTCTGAATTTCTTCCAGTTTGAATGCACTTCTGGCTTTATATCATTCTTTCTTGGCTTTCTTGAAATAAAAATCGTATGGATTGTATGTCATAGATTTATAGCAGTACTAAAACTGTATAAGTATAATAAAAAAATACATTCTTTACAAGAAGAAATTAAAAAAAGGTGACTAGAGATTCCAGTCACCCATAAAGTTCACTTAAAAAGATAAATGATAGCTCCTACAATCGCTATGGCAAGAATTATGATTACGATAGCAACCAAAACGGCAAATATCCTAGAAGAGATATACTCGTTAATTACTTCTTGTTTCTCTTCTTCGGTTTTACACTCTTTGAGACGATTATCTAATTCTTGATTTTCCATTTGGAGCATCTCCATATCTCCATAACTGTCAAATGTATCCATATTACCTCCTTTTTTTGTTTAACATTTTACTTTATTTTTATACTCTACATTTTTTCTCATTTAAATCAATTATTACTTAAAAAAAGTCACACTACTGATTCAGTAGTGCAACCCTTTTTAAAATTCAGATTTTACGTCTCATTCACTAATGGAATCGCTGTTCGAGGATTGAAATAGTCGTGGACATCTGGCTCAAAATCGTCCAGAAAGAAAGAGCCGTTAAACCCATTCTCTCCACTAGTCGTGACAACAAACATAATCGGAAGTTTCCTATCATTTCCAAAAGAATACCTACAGGACTCCCAAAGCTCATGAGAATCAATAATCTTCTCTTCATTCTCGAAGAATAACTCAATATAATTTCTAAAGAAATGATTGAGTTTTCTCTTCAAAACACTCTCTGAGAACATCTCACGATAAAAGGCCATAGCATCAAGTTCATTGAATTGATACTGAAGAACAAGTTGTTTCATATCAAGGAATTCCACCATTCTAGGTGGCGTAGTTTTCTTCCGAATTTCTACAAGTTCAAGTCCCTTCTCCTCGAGAGCTGAGATAATCTGACCAACTTTCCTTTTCCCTACGCTATTCAGCGCAATAATAACATGATACACCATAGATTAAAAGTTTTTAGTTTTACATTATATTTGCATCTCATTTATAGATATTTTACGTAAAAAGTCAATTTTTAAAAATCTGAAGTAAATAAACGTTTCCTTGATTTTGTAGTCAAGAATAGTATTTTAGATTCAGAATTTTATTATTTTTTGAATAAAAAAATTATGGATTATTTAATCACGATTTGACTAGAAATTCACTTAAAACTAAATTCAAATGCAAAGATATTCTGTAAATGTAAAAATGAGCAGGATTTTTCTGCAAAACCAAATACCCATGTTTGTCCGGTTTGTACATGACAACCTGGAGCTTTACCACTTCTCAATCAAGAAGTAGTTACCAAAGCTATTCATTTTTCAAAAGCTCTAAATTCACATTTGAATAAAAAATCATCATTTGACAGAAAAAACTATTTCTACCCTGATTTGCCAATGGGATTTCAGATTACTCAGTTCTATCATCCAATTATCACTGAATGAAAAGTTTCTTTTTTCTTGAATAACTATGAAAATCAAAAAACTGTAACAATTCATGAGGCCCACTTGGAATGTGATGCTGCCAAAATGATTCATGAAAATGGGAAAAGTCTGGTTGATTTCAACCGTGCATGAACTCCACTCTTGGAAATAGTTACTGATCCTGATTTTTCTAGTGCTGATGAGGCTGTAGAATTTGCAAAAGAAATTCAGCGTTTGGCTAAATGGAATGATTTATGAGATGCTGACCTGGAAAAATGACAGATGCGTGTGGATGTAAATATTTCAATTCGTAAGAATGAATCAGATCCACTCGGAACGAGAGTAGAGTTAAAGAATATCAATACTTTTTCTGCGATAAAAAGAGCTATTGAAGCTGAAAGCCAAAGACAGTGGGATTTAATTTCAAAATGAGAATCTGTAGCTCAGGAAACTCGTCGTCGAGCCGATGACGAAAATATGTCATATATGATGAGAAGCAAAGAAGATGCTGTAGATTATCGTTATTTTCCTGAACCAGATATGCCAGTTTTGGAGTTATCTGAAGATGATTTAAAAGAATTTGATACTGTCGAAATTGATCGTCCTTTTGATTATATCTCTAAATGTAAAGAATTCTGATTTAATAAAGAATATATCAATGCACTACTCTTGGACAAATCGTTATTTGATTTTTTCTTCTGAATAATCAATGAATGATTTGAACCAAAAACTGTAGCAAAATGGATGGTTTGACCAATGAAACGAGCTTTGGATTTTGTGCAATGAGATGAAATAACGTTATTGAAATCCGTTTCTGAGGAAGCTAAAAAACAATGAGTTGACGCAGAAAAATTATTCGCAGAAAGAACAACATTCTTGAAATCTTGCTGAAACTTGGAATGATTCTTGAATAAGTTTCAGCCTTTATTTAAAGAATTTTTACAAGTAGAAAAAGAGAAGAAATTAGTAGATAATCAGTTGAAAATTGTATTTGATGTAGTTTTGCAGTCTGGTAAATCTATAAACGAAGTCATCAAAGAGAAATGATTCGATGCTCCTGCTATGGATGATAATCAATTAGCTGGAATTGTAAGTGAAGTTTTGGCTGCAAATCCTGCAATAGTTGATCAATTCAAATGATGAAAAGAAAGTGTAATTTGATTCTTCGTCGGTCAAGTTATGAAAAAAACCCAAGGGAAAGCTAACCCTCAGGCTGTTAATGCTGAACTAATGAAACAATTAAAAGGATAATTTATACTAATTTTCAACGAACAAGATAAACAACTATTATAAACCTTTTAGAGCATCATCTATTTCTTGTTCGGCCAATTCTCATTCATTCTTCTGAGCCTCATCATATCTTTCGATTATTTTTTGTGCATTTACCATTTTTCATTCATTTATTTCTTCAGGTATTCTTAACCTAAATTCTTTTTCTTCTTTACCATCTCTTCGTAATACTGCTTTTTCTCAATCACAAATTATTTGAACATTATGTGCGAAACTAATTACAACTTTTCCATTTTCTTCATTTACATATGGACTGTGTAAATATAACTTATTTAAATCTGAAATTAGTTGATTTAATCAATATAAATCACTTAAATTTGAGATTAGTTGGCTCATCTCTTGTTTATCTGATTCAAACCTTTCTTTTTCTTTTTTACTCATCTTTCCATATCAAACTCAAACGCTTGTATAAAAATCATCTTTCTCTGATGCTTTTATGTATTGTGGTTGTTCTGATTGTTCTGGTTGTTCTGATTGTAATTTTATTTTTTTATTTTTAACTCAAACATATGGAATAGGAAATCATAGGGAGGAACGTATTCATACATTATATGTCCTTCATTTATACTCTTCATTATTTAATTTTATTACTTTCTGTCTAATTTCCTCAAAAGAAGATGTATTTTTAGACACTTCCTTAGTTTCATCATTTTGAAATTTTTCTATTCACATTTATAATACTTTAAAATATAAAACTGAAATACTTAATATTACACACCAAAAAAAATAAGTCAAATTTTGAAGGACTTTTTTCACTAAATACTTAAATACAGAATTAACTCTCTTGCAAAATCTAGAAATATATTTATCAATGGCTGTGTTTTATACACCTATAATAAATGCAACTCTTCCATATCGATGCAGATAAAGTTCGTGTAAAATGAAATAATATTGAACTTTTTTCTATTCCAGAATTACTTTCTCAACTACGTAAAGTCCTCCGCATAAAAAAATGAGATAAAATCTGTATTCAATTTTCTGATAATAAATGAACAACTAGATATGAACTTTCAATTCAAGATTGGAATGATAAAGATTTAACTGGTGAAATAATTTCTAATCAGACTTTTTCTTTTCCCCAAAAAAACATTTCAATGCTGATTGCCATGCCAAACAAACGAGAAAAAGCTGAATTAATCGTACAGAAATTGACTGAAATTTGAGTCCAGAATATCAATTTTCGAGTAAGTGAACATAGTGTAATTCGTCAATGGAATGAAAAAAAGGCTGAACGTTTAGATAAAATCTCTCGTGAAGCTGTAGAACAATCTCGATGAATTCAGCTTCCTGAAATTAAATTTTTAAAATCAGATGATGAATTGAAAGAATTTACTCGTTGAAAAAATGTAATTATTGCGAATATGAACTGACTTCCATATTGAGAATTAACTAAAAAATCAAGTAATGATATTTGCGGAATTATTGGTCCTGAGTGATGATTTTCAGAAAAAGACTTGAATCTTTTTGATAATGCAAAAGTTGTTGATTTATGAGAGAATGTGCTTAGAATGGAAACTGCGAGTATAGTTTTGTGATGGATTTTGAAAAATATGTAAAATATTGCCACAATATTTGCAAACGATTCGTTTATATGTATATAAATTATATGTAATTTTATTTATTTAATATATTTACATGAAAGCAAAAAACATTTTATTTTCTGTTGCCTCAGTGGTTACACTATGAGGATTTGCCAGTGTATCTGCGATTAGTATCGACACACAAATTGAAGATGAACTCAACAAAAAATCTGAACAAGAGATGATTCAAAAATCCCAAGATTTGAATGAAAAAATCACTTTTACGAAAGTAAATTCCTGTGAATCTATGGAAAAGGTAATGAGTGGATTCTTGGAAACTTACAAAAAGCTTAATCCAAAACGTTCAGATCGCCGATATGATTATCCTATCCTTTATACTAATTGAGCGAAATCATTGGATTTTGAAATGGTAGAAGATGTCGCTGTAGCAGAAACATCTGCTATGAATTACAAATCCGATTCTGCCGTAAGATGAGCTGATATGTGAGAGATTACAGATTTTTCTACTACCAATATTCAAAAAGTCTGAGTAGATGAACCTGAAATATTGAAATCGAATGGGAAATATCTTTTCTACTATTCAGAAGCAGAATATAACAATAGATACATTTCAATAATCAAAGCTCCTACTCAAAGTGATTTATCAGATGCTGAAATTGCAGCAAAGATTAATATTCCAGACAGCTTAAATGATATCCAGCTATTTTTGAATGGAGATAAATTAGTCATTTTAGGTACTCGTTATGCTTCAAAATCTGATTCTATATTAGGTTCAAATCGTACATTGGTAATTATATATGATATCAGTGACTTAGAAAATCTAAAATTAGAAAAACTAACTGAAGTTTACGGATATTTCCAAGATGCTAGGATGATTAATGATCAGCTTTATCTAATTTCTTCTGTAAATCTCAGCTGGTATGATATAGCATGGAGAGATGAACCTGTTGTATTCAACGAAATGCAGCCAAGAATTACAGATATTACTCTCAAAAAAAGTTCAGAATCAAAGAAAGACTACGAAAAGAAAGTAACATCAATTCCTTGTGATAGTATCTTCTACTTACTTCCATCCGAAGATACTATGAAAGAAACGTGAATTTATCCTAATTTCACATTAGTTTCTCAGATTTCTTTAAATGATTTAGATGACACTCCAAAGCAGAATCTAGTATTTGGAAATGTAGACGAAATCCATATGAGTCAGTCTTCTTTATATCTACCATCTCCAATATATTTTTCTAATCCTATAAGATGCACTCTAAGATGATGTTATTCATCTCGATATTATAGAAATGAAAATACATTAGTTCACAAGTTTAATCTATGAAAATCTGTAGAATATCAAGATTCTACTATTATTCCAGGTACTCCATTAAATCAATATTCAATGGATGAAGATGATGACTGAAACTTCAGAATTCTGACTACTACTTGGTACGATCAAAATGCTACTCATCTATCCATTCTTGATAAAAATCTGAAATTAAAATGAAGTCTCTTGAATATAGAACCAGGAGAGAATTTCAAATCTTCACGCTATATCTGAGATAAGTTGTATTTGGTTACATATCAGAGCATCGATCCTCTATTCGTAGTAGATATGGAAGATGTAAGCAATCCTAAAATCATTTGAGAATTAAAAATTCCTGGATATTCTACATATTTACATCCATATTCTGATGCTAAAAATGGAGTTCAATATTTAATCTGATTAGGATATTGAACTACCGATAATGGTTACGGTGGACTAAAACAAGATAATATAAAAGTTGATTTATACAAAATCGATTACAAAGGCCATGAAACAGCTGAAACTAAATGTAGCTCATTAATTACAAAGAATGTAAACGGAGATTTGACTGATTCATGTACAAAAGCCACCGACGGTAAAAAATGCAATGAAGAGCAAAGATTATATGAAGATTGCCTTACCAAAGTAAATCCTGAGAATATCGCTGTCTCAGTAATTGCCTCTTACCAATTTGAAGCAGATTCTAGTCAATCTCCTGCTCTATACAATCCAAGAGTATTTGTATGGAGATCTAACAAACAAGAGTTAATTCTTCCTATGGCAATTAGAACATTACTTCAGCAATGAACTAGAGATAATAATCGGGATTACAAATATGATGAATTCGTTGGATTAAAATGATTGTCCATCAAAACATCTACAGCATTAATTAAAGAATTCTTATCTCAAAACTTTGCTGACAACTCTAAATGAAAATCATATTACTATCGAGATTTTGATGACGCAAGAGTTGGATATATCAACGATGTTTACTATTTCTTGAATAAATGATTCGCTGCATTCCTAACTAAAGATGGTAAAATTGTAAACTTATGAAGCATGTAGAAACAAATCAAATATTAAAAAAGCTGATTCATTAATTCGAGTCAGCTTTTCCTTTTATATTTATTTTTTCAAAAAAAGATTTGATTTTTTATTTAATATTAGTACATACAAAAATGAAGCCATAATAATGGCGTTTTATATTCTGATTTCTTATAAATGGGAATGGATTTGAACAAGGTTATGCTTATCTGAAGAGCAACTAATAACCTACAAGTTAAGACAATTGAAACAACATGAACTCCTGTTGTAAATTTTACTGTAGCAACTAATAGAAGGTACACTAATAAAGAGTGAAACACTATGGAAGACGCTGAATACCACAGATGTGTTGCATACTGAAAGGGTGCTGAAGTTTTAGGTAAATACCTAGTAAAAGGTAAAAGAATTTACGTAGAAGGTAGACTTAGAACTAGAAAATGGCAAGATAGCGAAGGTGCAGATAAATTTTCTACAGAAATTATAGTAGATAGTTTCATTTTCTTAGACTCAAAATGAGAATGAGGAGAAGATGAAAGTTTCGGTGTAGAAGGTTGAGAACCAGCTCCAATCGATGAAGAAATGCCTTTCTAGTTATACAAAATATAATAATAAACATTAAAAAATAATCTAATTATAAGGACTTTTTTTAGCACTAAAAAAGTCCTTTTTTTATAAAGAATATTCTAATTATCATTGAAAATAAATTGTGTTTATTTACAATTATTCGTTGTTTTTATACTTAATAATATTTATGCAATACCCTAAACATATAGCATTAATTCCTGATTGAAATAGGACATGGGCAAAAGAGTTATGAAAAACCAGTTTAGAATGACACCTAGAATGATTTCAGAGATGTATTGAATTAGCTATCCATATTTTTGAAAACACAACAATTGACGTATTTACATTACGATGACTAAGCACAGAAAACTTAAAAAACAGAACCAAAATAGAATTAAATTATCTTTTTGACTTATACAAAAGAATTACCGAGAATTTATACGATATGATGCGTAAAAACCATGTTAATTTTCATTTTGCTGGAGATAAAACTCAATTACCTAAGCATTTAGTTGATTTTATTAATGAAAAGGAATCTGAATTTGTGTTTCCTGACAGCTCTAAGACTTTCGTATTAGCAGTAAATTACGGATGACAGGATGAGATATTGAGAGCAATAAAGAAATTAGCGGATTCATGAGAAGAAATATGTAAAGAAAATCTGGAAAAATATATGGATTTTGGATGACTACCAACCGTTGATTTAGTTATCAGGACTAAGCAAAAATTAGCAAAAAGGCTATCTTGATTCATGCTTCGATGGATAGGATATGCTCAATTATATTTCACAGATTTATATTGTCCACAGTTTACGGTGGATGAATTTAATAAAGCTATTGAACGACGAAATAGTAGTTTAGATAGCCAAAATTTTTGAAAATAATTTTTTTATGCATAGTGTCTATCTTGATAATATCTTCTTTGATATGCCGACATTGGTTCTTTGTTTCATTTGAACCAATTAGCTTCAAAATCTCTGCGTATAACGAGTCAAGGCATAGCTTTTCAATTTCATGCCGCAGTCGTAGCAAATTTAGACATAAAATTAAATATTACATCTTTATCATCCCAATGTGATAACACAAATTCCTTTAGCCTTTTTACAGACTTTTCAGTTCATCATGAAGCTGACACCAAAGCATCTAGCATATCCTGAGTGTATTCATATCACCTACTTTTTAATAAATCACTCCATTCTTTTGCTCTTTTATTATAATATGCTCTAGCATTTTTTTCTGCCCAATCTTTGTCTACATGTTCACCTTCTTTAAAAGAAACTGGATTCTTCAATAAATTTCCATTTTCATCTATATGTTTATATACCATACCATACGGTCAAGTAACAAAATTTTCTCAAAATTTCTTACCATGAGTTTTAGCAACAAAATCTTGATCCCCTTCCATATATAACAATTGTCTAAACATAGCTTCAGATATTTCAACTCATCATCCCTGAATTATTTCAGTCTTAGATTCTTTTTTTCATGATAATTTACTTATACCATAAACTCATCATCAAACAGCTGTAGTAATTCAAGCCCATTTTAAAAGATTTCCCCATCCTGTTTTTCGAAAGGATTCTCCCTCATTTGACTCTTTTTCATTCTGCTCCTGTTCTTTTTCATCATCTCAAAATGCCCACTTACACAATTTCTCTACTCATTTATATATAGCGTATCATGTCAATCATACTCACGCTACACGAAGAATATTTTTTCATGGTTCTTCTCTCCGTTTTTCTCAACTGGTCACATTATCCCGTTGCTCTCACAACCAATCTCCAACTTTTCAGAAAAATCACTTTTCAGTTTCTACACTTTCTTTTTCCGTAGAATTTAAAATAGATGTATAAAGGTTCATAATCTCACTAAAACTATTTAATAATGTTTCTGCTTCTTCCCTTTTCTTCTTTGATTCATCATCTGTTTTAGTTTCTAATGAATGAATTTCATCTTGAATTTTTTGCTTTGTAGTTTCTGCTTTAACCTTTAAAGTTTCAGCCTTTTTTTTCTTTTCAACTTCAGAAAGAGAGACATTATTTTTTAATTCATTTAATGAATTTTTAATATTATTTACCTCCTTTCTTAAATTTTCAATATTTACCATTAAAATATTTTAAGAAATATGAATAGCTAATTATATCCACAAATCTAAAAAATGCAAAAAATTACTCTTTTTTTATTGTCGTACAAAGTTCTGAAATTCTCCACATTTTTTCTAAATATCAACAAATTAAATTAATCTGATCTGCTATTCATTGCTCTACTGTTTCTAAATATTCAGCTTTCAATGTTTGAAAAACTTCCAATAAGCTATTGTAATCTAAATTTACTATATTATCCACCAAATCCTTTAAATCTCAATCGATTATTTCATTTCATCATAAAGTTAAATGAATTTCCTTGCATAATTCTCAGCATTTATTTCATCGAGATTTTAATAAATTCCTTCATTTTTCTCAGTCTTTTTCTGCATCGATATAAAATTTATCACTAAATAACCTAAAAATCTCACCCTGACAAGGCAAAAGTTTTTGTTCACAGAGTTCATTCCGATCTCTTCAATATCATTCAATGAAATTCTTATGCACAGACATTAACCAATAATCTCGTCTAAAACTTCAAAGAATTTTTCGATATCTTTTTCTGTGTTGTATAGATATGTACTAACTCTAGCACTTCATCAAATATTTAAAGATTTGTGCAATGGATATGCACAATGTCATCACGTACGTATACATATATTATGTTTAGCAAAAACATCTCATATCTTATTAAAGTTTTTTTCAACATTTACAGTAAATGAAAACGTTCAAATACGATTATCAGGATTCAAACTTCATACTAAATTTATTTGTTCCTTCCTTTTACTGAATCATTCACACAAAATTTTAATCAACTTATTTTCATGTTCCCTTATTTTTTCCATTCATCAGATTTTTTCAATTGTTTCTAAAGCTTTTAAAAGACTAACAGCTCCAACTATATTTGGAGTTCAAGCTTCTCGTTTATCTACACTATTTTGCAATGAAAAATTATCAATGCTAACATCTTTTACAGTTCATCATCATAGAATTAATGGATCTAATTCTTTTACCCAATGATATTTTAAGTAAAGCATTCATAATCACGTTTGAGCCATCATTTTATGCCCTGTCATAATCAAAGCATCACACTGGATTTGCTCAATATCGACTGGCATGTGTGGAACCGACTGAGAACCATCCACCATAAAGAAAACTTTATCTCATATTTTTTCTCTAATTTTTTCTATTTCCATTATCTGTCATGTAACATTTGATACGTGAGATAATGATACAATTTTAACTTTTTTATTGAACTTTTTATCAAAGTCTTTCCAATCGATTTGAAAATCTTCAGTCTCTTTAATAAATTCAATTTTAAATCAGAATATCTTTGATAATGTTTGCCATGGTAGAATATTTGAATGATGCTCCCGAATTCACAATAAAATCTTATCTCATTTTCATAGTTTTCAACTATTTACCAAAGCTTGCGCAAGTAAATTTATACAATATGTGGAATTGTGTGAATAAATAATTTCACTAGGTTTACAGTTAATCAACTCTGCAAGTTTACACTTTGATTGGTAATACAACTCTTCAGATTTCTCAGACAATGCATACAATCCACGATGGATATTAGCATAATCATTTTTTAAAAAATCTGAAACTCAATCTATTACGGCCTTAGGTTTCTGTGTTGAGGCTGCATTATCTAGATAAAC
Organism: Patescibacteria group bacterium UBA3291; assembly: GCA_002361595.1. Classification (GTDB taxonomy): domain Bacteria; phylum Patescibacteriota; class Gracilibacteria; order Absconditabacterales; family Absconditicoccaceae; genus UBA3291. The sequence goes on from DETJ01000009.1 coordinate 67,447, forward strand.
TAATTCCGGATGCTTATCAAAAACTGGGAACAGTTTTTTCCACTTATCTTTATTCCTTCAAATTATACTTATCATTATTATTTTTGAGTTAAGTTATAGTATGTAGTAGTATTAGAATCTTTTGTAAGATAGTATGCATCTTTATTTATACGGATAGTTCACTCAACTAAAGCTCAATTTGTAAGTATGAATGAAATACTTCCAATAGAATCTCCGCTTTCTATACTATATAATGTTCCATATCGGACGAAACTATTTGCTCATACGTTATAAGAATCAGTATTTACTTTTTTAATCCTATATCTTTCTCATAAAATTTCTACATATCCATCAGTAAATGCTGAGTTATTCAAAGCTAAAATATCTACGTAAACTTTAGCTGTAACTTTTCATTCTTCACTAGTTTCTTGAGTTTCATCCAAAGTTTTTACTATCTCGTCAGAAAGTTGGCTAGAATTCAAATTATTATACATAGTTAACCTAACCTTTAATCTGTATAAGTATGTTGCCACTTCATACCTAGCAATTTCTGACGTAAATGTCACAGTATCTTGTGCAGAGATTAATCAAATTTCAATTGCTCTCTTGTAATAAGGAAGCCATCGCGGATTAGTATTTTCTTCCAAAGTCTTTCCATCAAATAGTCTAATCAACATTGATACAAATTCAGCCTTCGTAACTACTTGATTTGGAGAAAATTTATCTCCCGCTCATGCCATAATTCAGTACTGACACACTCTAGTAATTGCATCCTTAAATTCTGAATCTACTGACACATCAATAAATTCACATGTTCAGAAATTTCTGATTTCTGTCATATTTGTAGCTATTGCAAATTTATCCAACATCTTAGCTACCTGCGCACGAGTAATTGTATTATAAGGCATAAATGATTCAGTTGTATTATATGAAGTCATTCACATATCATACATCCAATTTATAGCTTCTACAAATTCAGGAGAGTCTGTTAATGTCTCATTTCCTGCAATAATTTCAAGACTTACATTACTTCATGTATTTACACTTCCGCTAGCAACTGTAATTCAATTTGAATCAGGATTTGTATTATCAACTGTTGGTTCTGCAATATTTTCTCCACTACCGACAGATTCTCATCGCTGAGCTTTTAACTCTTCTAACTGCTTCTGATAAGAATCTATATCTCAAATCAGATTATCTAAACGAAGCAAATATAATTTATAAGCTTCTTCATCCAAAATCATATTCTTAAATCTGAATATAAGCAATGAAGCTTCTCGTCTAGAAACTGGCTGATCAAATTTAGATAAATTAGTTTCATTTGTCATTCACAAAGCTAATGCTTTCACATAGTACTCAATCCACCAAGGTTGACCAGATTCACCTGATACTTTTCATTCAAATATTCTCATCAGTACTGCTAAAAGTTGTCCTTTAGTCAAATTATCACGAGGCATATACTGCTGAGTTTTATCATTTCATTTAAATATTCACCATCTACAAACATTATAAATATGTTCTGCCAATGTAGGATTAAATAAATTTGTATCTACAAAATTACAGTTAAATCATTTATCTTCTTTAGAAAATCACAAAACATTATAAAGTTGACCTACTATCTTTGCTGCCTCCTCTCTAGTTAAGCTATCATACGGACGAAAATCTTCAGAAGTATTATACATTGTCAATCAATTCATATACATCCAATACAATGCTTTATCAAATTCATCTCATGATAATAATTCAACTTCTACATTCTCTCAGAATACACGAACAGAATCTGTCTCAATTTCAGCTCATGTTAAAGCTACTGTTCATGTACCAATTTCAACTCATGTTCAGGCCACTGCTCAAGTATTAACTTCTCAGGTCAGTATAGCATCTCACGTTCATAATACATCTCAACTACCAATCTCACTTCAAGTATTATTTTGTGGATCATTTGGAGATGTTACAGAAATAGTTAATGAAGATCATGAATTTATTTCTCCAGATCAAGAAAAATATTTATCAGCGTTTTCTAACGTTATCTGAGTATCTCATGACATAAGATAAACTTCATTATTATTTGCATCTACTTGCAAATCATATTCTGCCAACGATAAATTCCATACCAACAAAAAACCGGATACTACGGCTACTATAAGGAAAATCGAATATTTTTTCATGAATCTTTGAAAAAATAAATAAAATCAATAATTTATAATTGTATACTAGGAATATTAGTCAAATTTTCAAAAGATTTTCTGACTTATATAATGTACATTCATACATATAATCAAAATAAATATTTACATTTTAATATAACATTGTATTGTAATTTTATAGAAGAAAAATAATATTAAGATAAATTAAACAAAAAAACAACAAAAATATGATGAAAGACAATTTTTTTTCTGGATTAAGAACAATACTTCCTCTTGTATTGTTCGTTATCATTCTTGGCTGGGTATTCGGGACTTTATTCGACTGGATTGAAAATATAGAACTTCTCTTTCCAGAAAGATTGTTTGTGGTGATCGGATTACCTGATGTAATGATTAAGTTGATCGGCCTATTTTTATTCTGTGTTGTTGTTTGGGTTATCGGAATTATATCCAAACAACCACGCATGAGCAAAAAATTCAAAAGCTGGCTAGATCCAGTAATCACTAGGATTCCACTTTTGAGCCATCTATACTCAATTACCAATCAGGTAGCTAGTACGTTACGGGATACAGACTCATTTCAGAAAGTTGTCCTAGTAAAGACCACCCACAATGCATATGAAGTGGGATTTATTACTGGAGAAAATCCTCAAGGATTCTGTGAGCCTTTGAATGAATCTGAATTGATATCGGTTGTACTACCATTTTCACCGTTAACTAGTTATCGAATCCTTCTTGTTAAGCCAAATGACGTAGTTGAAACGAAAGTGCCTGTCTCTGTGGCTTTATCCTATATTATTTCTATGGGAGCGGCTGGAGCAACAAATCAAATTGTAAAGGAGTCTCAGTCGTATTAACTGAGACTTTTTTAATTCATAGAATTTTAAATGTGTTGTTTTTTCTTCCCAGAAGAATATAATAAAATCAGTTATATACATAAGTTTTTTGATTTTATAATAAAACTCATATGAAGAAAAAATCTCTAATGGAAGATAATAAGAAAATTAAAAGTAATTTTCTGACATGACTATTAGCTATTTTACCAACAGTTGTATTTTTTGTAATTTTATGACGGCTACTTTCACTTATCTTGAGATGGGTTTGAAAAATTGTTGAATTATTCCCTGAAACCATCACCGACAAATTATGATTACCAGAAATTATAGTACATTTCCTAGGATTCATCGTTTTATGTGGAATAATCCGACTATTATGATTTATTATGAATCAATGACATGTTTGAGAAAAAGTATGAGCTGTTTTATGACCATTAATTGATAAAGTGCCATTATTGAGTTCATTAACTAAAATTACGAACCAAGCCGCGAGTACATTAAAAAATACAAATTCATTCAAAAAGGTGATACTAACTAGATTCCCTATGGAAAAGGCATGGTCAGTATGATTTTTAACCGGAGAAGATTTAGAAGTATTTGAAAATGCCTCAGGAGAAATGCATTTAGTTTCAGTATTTATACCGACCACTCCAAATCCTACTAATGGCTATCTAGTATTAATGAATCCTAGAGACTTTATTGAAACCGAAGTTCCTGTTTCTATGGCAATATCATTTATCATTTCAATGGGGACAGCAGGAGCTACATCAAAAATCATGAAAAATATTAAAAAATCAGAATTTTAATCTTTGATTATATTTCTATGTTGATAATCGTAGATAAACCAAAATGAATAAGTAGTTTTGATGTAATTCGTGTGTTAAAAAGAGAATTGTGAGAGAAAAAAATCTGACACAGTTGAACGTTGGATCCATTAGCGACATGATTGATGTTGATATGAACAGGTGAAGATACCAAAAAATTAAATGATTTAATCTGACTAGATAAGTCTTATGAAACTGTAATTGATTTCTCCAAAAAATCAGATACACGAGATATGTGATATCGAGATTATTATGAAGAAATTGATGTAAAATGAAAAGGAATTCCACTTGAAGATATTAAGTCAAAATTAGATTTGCTTATTCCAGAACATGAGTTACCACTTACGCCGTTTAGTGCAAAGAAAAAAGATGGAAAGAAATTATACGATTTAGCTAGAAAATGAGAACAAATAATTGAAAATAAGTTAATGAAAACATATTGATATGAAGTTTTGGATTATAATTTCCCAGAATTAAAATTAAGATTAGATGTTGGTTCATGAACTTACATTAGATCAATTTGACATTGGATTTGAGAACAGCTTTGACTTGGATGAATTCTTGTAATGCTTAGAAGAATTAGAGTGGGAGAGTTTGAATTATCAAAAATTGATTTGGATAAGGAATGAACATTTTTCAGAAAGGAGTGAGATGATATAAGCTTTAAATATTGAATTATTTGATAATCAGGTTTTTATTAGTTTGAAAATAAAAATGCAACAAGTGTTGTTTATTTGATGATGAAATGCTTATCCTAGTCGTGAAGCTTTTCAAGAAGAGTTAAAGAAACGAGATTATGATCCATTTGAAATAAAGAAAAAATGGAAAAATAGTTTACAAAAAGAGTTGTGAGAAGATTATCAAGTTGCTCTTTTGGATATGCCAAATAAAAATATTGCGTTGTATAAAGAATGGAAAATTCAGTTCGAGAAAATATTTGAGTTTTTGGATGGTGATCAGATCATTATTGCTCATTCACTTTGAACAATATTTATTCTGAAATATTTAACTGAAAACTGATTTCCAAAAAAGATTAAACAATTGCATTTAGTGTCAGCGTTAATTGATGGTCAAAATTTACCTCCAGAGGAATCATATATTTGAGATTTTGCTTTTGATATCCAAAAAATTCCAGAAATAGAAAAAATCTGTGATAAAATATTTTTGTATCATTCAAAAGATGATTTTTGTGTCCCATTTTCTCAGTGAGAAAGGTTGTATGAAATTTTACCTAATGCAAAATTTGAAGTTTTTGAAGATAGATGACATATGAATATGGAAGAATTTTCTGAATTGATTCAGAATGTTAAAACTAATTAATAAATTTATTTACTCATATTTTCATTTTTTAATATTTTTTTAGCAAAAATAATATTAGCTAATAAAATTACAATTCATAGAATAATTAAGGCAATGTTTGGATTGAAATATGATAGTAAAAATTTTGCAATAGTCATATAAAGAGAAACACATGCAAAAATTATTGATCTGCATGTTGATTTTGCTTTTCAATTAGTTAATAAAACCACACAATGATTTCTTGATGGGTAAATAATCCCATCAAAAATATTAAAAATTAGATATATTACTGCTAAAAATATCCAAGATTTGAAAAATATTCATGCTATAATTAAAAGGATTCATTGAATTATGGTGCTCCGTACCATGGAAGAATTATATCAGTATTTTTCTCACCATCTCCAAACATTTCTTGATGCGAATAATGATCAAAGTGTAAATATAGTAGTAAGTACTCCAGAAAGCCAGTCTTCCATTCATTTACTAGCTAGGATTGGCAATAAAAGTATTCAGAAAAATTTTGCATGATGTGAAAGACAACGGTAAACTAAGTATAATTTTAAATCTTTATTTCAAAAAACGTCTTTCATTGCAGAGATTCAAGTATCTATATTTGCTTTTATAGATTCTTTAAAAGTTTTGAATTTTTCTTTAATTTTAGAAACTTCTGTAAGTTGTGAAGTTAATATTACAAGTAATAATGCGGATATAGCATCCAATATTGCCAAAATTGTATATCAGATTTCCGGTTGCCATTTTAAAATGAGCGAAGCTAAAACGGGTGTAAATAATGAAGCTAATTCTTCATAAGAAGTATATTTTCAAAAAAATCTTCCAAATTTTTTTTGTTCTCATAAAACGGATAAATTTTCTTCAAGAAAGACTTGTCATGTTCAACTCCGAAAACTATAATATAATGACTGAAATACAGCAGCGATACTGAATCAAATTAAATTTGGGAATAATACGATTATAGTTGCACAAATAAAATTACATATAACAGAAGCCATTAAAGATTTTTTTCTTCACATTGTATCGGCTAACGTTGATGTTGGCAATTCAAATATCCGCATTCATAGCGTGAATATATTTGAAATTAATATTATTTCTGCAGTAGAAAGTCAGGTATATTTATAAAAAATTGAAATAATTGGTACCAAGAAAGTAATTCATGATAAAAAATTAATCAAACCGTATATTTTGAGATTTTTCTTAGCTAGTTTTTTTGTCAATGTCATAAGATTAATATGAAAATTTAATACTATTTATGAATAATGTATCAAAAAGTAGATTGAATAAAAGTAAAAAATAATTACAGAATAGTTGTTTAAATAATTCATTGAAATGTTATTCCAAATTAAATCGAAGCCTGAAGATTTCATTGTAGAAGAAGTTTTGTGAGAATGAGTTCCATCATGAAAATGAGATTTCTTGTATGTTTTTTTTGAAAAGGAAAATCTGACTACGATGGATATTGTGGATGATTTGACTAAGAATTTACATTTACAACGTGATGAAATAGGAATAGCATGACTTAAAGATAAAGCATGAATAACTAAGCAATGGATTTCTATTTCACAGCGTTCTTTATCCAAAATATGATGAGAAGAATCTTTTATCCAAACACTTTGAAAAAAAGTCAAAATTTTAGAAAAATCTTATAATGAATCTTGATTAAAGGTGGCAAGTAATCAGTGAAATAAATTTGAAGTTCGTTTACGTGCAAGACAAAATATTTCAAAAGAGATAAAAAGTCAGATTGAAAATAATGTACAAAAAATAATTAAAAAGTGATTTCCAAACTGTTTCTGAATGCAAAGATTTGGAAAGTGAAAGAAAAACTTTTATGAAGCAAAAGACCGTTTGAAACAGTTGGCTCAAGAATATAATGAAAAATGAAAATTAAAAGAGGCTGATTTGCCTTATCATTTGAGATTTCTTTTGCAGGCTTATCCTAGTATGTATTTCAATGAATATGTACTGAATCGCTGGGAAAAGTGATTATTCCTATTGCAGTGAGATATTTTAGTTGATAGATTTAATTCTAATTGAGTTAAAACTTCAGTTTATAATTCTCAAAAAATTTATCCATTTGATTACCAAAAATTAAAAAAAGAAAAAGCTGATTTGAACTTCTTTGAACCTGATATCTCGAATGAATGCGAAGATTTTGATTCAAATAAACGATTTCCAACATGACCAATGCTTTGATGGAATTTATTATTACCAATGGAGTGAACTAAAGCTCGCGTTCGTGATAATCAATTGATTCAGTTGTCTGAATTTGATGAATGAATGCAACAAGTTTGTAAAATTTATAATTTACGATGAGTAAGAAGAGTATTGTTTATCAAAGTCTTAGATTTGAAATTTGGATGGGATAAGGATGATATTAAATTAGAGTTCTTTTTGCCTACTGGAAGTTATGCTACAACTTTGGTATCATTCATTCTACAATGAATTGACCATTTAACGTTGAAAGATAACTCTTTATTAATTCCTAGGATTTCTAATAAATAAAGAAAAAAACGGAAGGCAAACCTCCCGTTCATGACCAACCCGAAAGGCGATCCATTATATGGATCGATAGCTTTACCTTGAAATTACAAGATGAAGATATTGATCCAATAAATTCAATCCGGGTTGGTCTAGCTCATCCCAGTCTAATGGGTAGTACACTGAGATGAAATAGGATGAATACATCCTTGACAATAAGCAACCTAGTATAAGGGATTACTGTGTGGGTAGAACCTTACGGTAAGTAACTTATGTCATATTTATTATATTCCAAAATATAAAATTTTGCAAATTTTTGATACAAATTTACACATAAATAGATTGACTTATTTAAAATAAAATACGTAATATATAATGCAAAAAAGTTCGTATTTTTTTGCTTTTTATAAGCAATCTGAGTATAATAGTGTATGTGTTATAAATTTAAATATATAGTACATTATGCAAGAAAACATTCAAAAATATATACCTTCAGATCTTAAGTTTTCTCCATCAAAACTATATTTTCAACATCAAAATCAAATTCTTCAAAAAATTTGATTCATCTCTCCGATGAGTATCGACATACATTTCAAATACACTTTCCAAGAAATACTACCAGATTATTTCATAGAATGATGAGAATTTGAATGAATAACCGTCGATCATGACGTACATGAACAATGAATCATCTACAAAATATGATTACTTAATCCAAAATTCAAGAATATTGAAAATTGTTCATTTGATATGAAAAAGAGCCACCTAGACAATCCATCTATACGACCACTAGTAAGATGATTACTATGATGGTTAATCATATTTGGTTTATTAGCTCGACTGTGAAGTAAATCACAATTCGGTAAAATTTTATTGCGAATTAACTTAATCTGAGCCTTAATATTACTCATATTCTATGGAATCAAAATAGGAAAAGTTATCTTTAAAAAGATAAAAACACAAAGTACAGAATACTGATGACTTACTGTAAATTATGCTAAACAATCCGATGCTTTAATGCTATCTCCGGATATTATCAAAGATTTACAATACTTGGGAGAAAATTTTCGAATAATACAATTTTGTTATACTGGTAATTGTATATATTTATTACAAGATATTCATGATCGTAATTGAAAAAGATTATCATCTTCTTCCAAACTATATTCAGAACAAGAAAAAGCAAATCTTCAAGAAAAGACTATGAATCATCTCCATAATTCAGAATTTTTATCTAATTTTATTTCAAAATAAATGGTAGAACCACTCATAACAGACACACAAAATAATTCAAGACAAGACTCTGGTAAAGGTTCTACTTTTGTAGCAAATTCTTTTGCTAAAATTTTATGAAAGAAAAAATTCAAAAAATCTGCAATCCAAGAAAATGATGATCAAATAGTCTCAGTTGTCCAGGATGTATACCGCCATCCTGAGGAACGTAAAGATGAAGTGTGAGACTGGATTTTAGATAAAGATACAAGTTTTTTAGTACATGCAGCATACAAACATCGTACAAAAGACATTGTATTAATATGTTATAGATGAACCGATTTCAAAAACATGAAAGACTTATTTAGTGATATACAAATAGTATTGTGAGTAAATTCTATAGATGGACGTGTACAAGATTCATTAGAGTTCTTCGACAATATTCAAATGAAATACCCTAATTGTAAAAAATGGATTTGCTGACACTCTCTTTGATGAACTATATCATACATAATTACTAAACACAGATCTCCTGAGCGTTGTGTTGTCTTTAATCCTTGAGCCAGTCCTACTAAAAGTTTCATTGGAATGATGCAGGATACTCTATTCAAGAAAGACCGAACTAAATGCATAACTACATACAAAATATGGTGAGATGCCGTTTCTACATTAAGTTTCATTGGAAATGTAAAAAGCTTTGTTGTCAAATCAGCTAATCCATTAACATTACATACAATCGATAGTTTCCCTGAGTTGTTCGAAAAATTGAAAAAAGATAATCAATAAAAAAAGCACCCTAATCGGGTGCTTTTAACTTTTAGTCTACAACTAAGATATTCATATAAATGATGTAAGTGTTTTCATTATCGCATAAGAAAATATTACAATAATTACTCATATAATCGCATTTTTTAATGTAGATGGAGCTCCATTTGTTTTTCATTCTACAAACACACTAACCATATACTTATATCATGCATACATAATAAACATAACTCATACTAATAATCACAACTGACTCAAGAATTTTACTACAAAAACCAAGTAATTCAAAATTGTATCCCAGTTCATAATTCATGTTGCTACCTGCTGCTCTGGTGTCATTTGATCAGCTTCATCTGTATAATGTTTCCACACCTGTCATCCTTCAGATCAAATTCTTTCAATTTTTGTATTAACAGCTCAAACATCCTCTATCTTCGGAATTATATTAAATCAATCCACATCTTGAGCATAAGTAATTATTCCTCAAGACAAAATGAAAGTTCATAGGAATGAAAGCACAATCAACCAAAGTCTTTTCAATATTATTCTTTTCATATTTTATATAATACTTAATTAAAAAACTACCTTACACATGCTTTTAACAGATAAGGGACTGCTCTTATAACATCCATCCATCTATCTTCAGCACTTCTCCATATATCTTTTAACTTATTCGACCTATCATATAAATATTGTAAATATCATTCAATATAATTTTCCATTAATAAATTAGCCGAATTTTGAACGACTGTCTGTACATATTGATTTTCATTCTCAATCTGAGACTGGACTACCCTTTCACAAGTTCAATTCGCTAATCTATCCACAAATCTTCATCTATCAGAATTATCAGAATTTGAATAATTTAACAAAGCATAAAAATATTTACTCATAGCACATACATTACTATATCTATCATATAAAGTCCACTTATCATAATTTTTCATAGCCTCAGCCACTTTTCCATTCTTATCTCACGACATTCAATTATCCCAAACTATAAATCTCAAAAAATCTTGATCATTATTAGGACCGAATGTTCTATTCACTTCTTCAGTAATATCATATCATAGATTTGGTTTACTTTTTACCCAATATTTTTGATATTCATCAATAATACTTTGCACATCTGATCATGAAAGATCTTCAGCCTTATCTGTAATAAAATCCCTTCGTTCCTTTCACTTATCATCTACTTCCGTCATTTTACTATTTTCATATATATTTTTGTCTCCAGTCAATCAGGCCAATCTTCTCATCATCACATCAAATATGTGATCAAAAAGATATTCACTATCCATTGCATTAGGATTAAAAGAAGCCAGATCATCATCACACGTTTTCAAATTCATTGATAATCATCATTTATTATTTTCACAGCAATATTTCTTTAAATTAAGCATCGCTGTATTCAAATCTGCTTTTGTCAAAATCAATTTCTGTTGATCAACAGTCAAAAAATTTGAAAATTTAGCATCTGGGCTATCCGTTTCCCAAACTTGATTAACTTTTTCAAATCAATCATCTTCTCAATTTTTGTGTTTATACGTCTCATTTACAAGGAGTCAACAATCGGTATTATCCGCCAAAACTAAATTTAACATAAAACAACAAGCAAGAACCGAAATTATTAATATTTTATTTATTTTATTCATCAATATAAAATAGTAATATAAACACCGCCACTAATTATAACATATTTCTCTTTATTTTGCAACTTTTTTTAAACAAAATAATTTATTTTTATCCCTATATCTAATTAACTCTAAATTTCATTTTAAATCTTCTACTACTGCAGAACAATTTCTCAACCAATCTCAAGTATTAAAATAATCTAATCCATTTACTGAATGGTGTCTTGCTACGTGAAAATGCCCCATCATAAATCAATCACAATTTAAATTTTTCGAGAAGCTATGAACCTTTTTAGTAATTTTACGTTCTGGCATCCTTATTTTTTTTATTTTTTCATCCAATCTTTCTGCAATAGAAACATAATTGTGATTTAACACATTTTTATTCCATAGCTTTTCTAGTCTAATTGATAATCAAAACATAATACTTCAAAGCTGTCATAATTTATTTCAATTTTTATTAATTCAATCCAAACAATCTCAATGCGTAATATAGTATATTTTTCATTTTCAAGTTTTATAATACATATCTCTAATAATTGACATATTTTCTACATAAATATTTTTTCAACATTTTAATTCTCTATCATGATTTCATTGAATATACGTAATATTTACTCATTTTTTTGTTAAATTATTTATATAATCCAATGTATCCTGCTCCTGTTCTCTTCGTTTTCAAAATCGTCTTAACTGCCGATAATCAATAAAATCTCAAATAATAATCAGATTTTCAAAGGTAATCGAATCTAAGAATTCAATCAATTTATCTCACTGATTTTTTAAATTTCATAGATGGATATCAGAAACAAAAACTGTTTTATATTGTTTTTTTTTCATTTGATTAAGGTTGGACTCTAAATATATAATTCTTTATATAAATTTCCTGAGTCTAATCAAATATTATTCATCTAATAGAAAAAGGCTAAGAGAGAAAACTCAACTTAGCCTTGGACGGGGGAATCATTAGAATTCGAAGACTTCCTGGATGATGGTTTTTGGGTCTTTTTTGCTTCTATCGAAGCTAGCTTGTCTAGTCTTGAAAGCCTTGCCCTGATAGACCGTAATGGTCAGCCAACGAGGAGTAATTTCCATCAGAATCTTCGCTACACTTGCATCAGCAGGTCTCTCAACCACTCTCCACTTGTTGAAATGCTGAGACTTCTTCACCTTGGGGAGACCGTCTGAGAAAAGTACAGAGATGTAGTTACTCTTACTAGCTGTTAATTTTGTGAAATCGAATCCCATCAATTCCTTCACATTTGAAAATGTTTGTTCCATAATCTTTTGCTTTAGAGTTTTATTATTTTATAGTTCTACTAATATACATTATATTTACCAAAAGTCAAGGTGAATATTTTAATTAAAAATTCCCGCCAGAAACAACAGGAATTTTATAAGTTTTTTAGAAAAGATTTACTCTAGCTGTATACGTATAATTTATGGGTATTCTATGATTATCAAGTCCATAAGCATATACTTCATAATCTCCATAGCCAAGGAAAAGCGCCCATAAAGGAGTTTTCCTTATAATTCTTACATTTAGCTCAGTATAAAGATTCTGATATCTTTGCTCAAGGAAAAAATCCCCAACATTGATGTAAAATCTTTTCTCAAAAGGATAGAATGAAACCTCAGAAGCCATTTCGTGACAAGCACGCCTATAGCTACTTTCATCATACTGGACATAGCCTGATACGTGATGATTATCAGCATTGTTCTTAACTTCTTTGAGAGAGGTAAACAACTCTTCAAAGAATAGCCTCCTTTGGTGGCATCTCACATTTCTAGGAATAAAAGTACGTGCCACAAATTTTAGTGTTCTGAATTTTACCATACTATTTTGATTTTGTTTTTTGTTAATTTATATATAAACATTTTATATCAATAAGTCAATAATAAAAATATAGTACATAATAGTATATGAATCAATTGAATTTCTAACTATTTTTTTTATATTATCCACGATATTTAAAAATCAGATTTTTTATTTTATGAAAATTTTAAAACATGAAAATCCTTGTATTAAACGCTGGAAGTTCTTCATTAAAATATCAGCTTTTTGATGCTGATAATAATTTTTCAGTAGAAGCTAAATGATTAGCAGAAAGAATCGGTATCGAATGATCTACTATCGGTCATAAAGATAGAAATTGAAATAAATCTGAATTCCCTGGAAATTTAGCAAACCATGGAGAAGCTTTGAAAAAAATATTGGATATTCTAGTTTCACCTGAAACTGGAGCTATCAAATCACTCGATGAAATCGGTGTAGTTGGGCACAGAATGGTTCACGGATGAGAGAAATTTCATGAATCTGCTCTCGTTACCCCAGAAATTATGCAAACTTTGAAAGATTTAATTCCTCTCGCTCCTCTACACAACCCTGCAAATATTACAGGAATTGAAGCTGTTCAACAAGTTTTGCCAAATGTACCTAATGTAATAGTTTTCGATACTGCATTCCATCAATCAATGACTCCAGAACATTTCTTATATCCAGTTCCTTATGAATGGTATGAAAAATACGGAGTAAGAAGATATTGATTCCACGGAACTAGCCATAAATATGTTTACCAAGAAATCTGCAAACATTTGAATAACGATAAACTCAAAGTTATTACTTGCCATATCGGAAATGGATGAAGTATCACAGCTATAGATGCTGGGAAAGTAATTGAAACTTCAATGGGATTCACTCCATTACCAGGGATTATGATGGGATCTCGCTCATGAGATATCGATCCAAGTATTTTGGAATACATTTGTTCTAAAAAATGAATCACAATCTCTGAAGCCACTAAAGAACTGAATAAAAATAGTGGATTATTAGGAATTAGTGGGATTTCTTCAGATTCAAGAGATATTGAAAATGCTATCAAAGAATGAAATGAAAGAGCCAAACTAACTCAAAATATGTACGTTCAAAAAATTGCAAACTATATTGCTATGTACAATAATATGCTTGGTTGAGCTGATGTAATAGTAATGACTGCATGAGTTGGAGAAAACAGTAAGACTACACGTAAAGAAATCTGTGAAAAAATCGCTTCACTCGGAGTTAAGGTTGATGATGCTAAGAATGATTTCAGATGAGAATTCAGAGAAATTTCTGCAGATGATTCAAAGATTCCTGTATACGTTATTCCTACAAATGAAGAGTTAATGATTGCACAGGATACATATAATTTAGTAAAATAATCTAGCAAATAAATTTAAACAATTGGCTACAATATGATAATCGATACACATACTCATTTAAATACTAATCAGCTTTTTTGAGATTATAAAAAATATTTAGAAGATTTTGGAAAAATCTGATGAAAAATTCTAGCTAATGCTTGAGCAAATAATGAATATAACAAAAAATGAATTCAGATAGCAAAAGAATCTATCACAAATTTTCCAGAAATAACTGTAAAAACTGCTATTTGACGACATCCGTGTGATATACCACATAATGAATCAGATTTTTTACCACTTCTGAATGAATTGGAAATTTTATACAAGAAAAATAAAGACTATATCGTAGCAATCTGAGAATGTGGGATTGATCGCCATTTTCCAGAAAATCCAACTGTTGAGGTTCAGCAGAATGCTCTAAAATTACAAGCTGAACTTGCTAGAAAATTAAATCTTCCATTGATGATTCATTCTCGTGATGGGTTTTATGAAACTATTGAAATTCTCAAAAATTTTTCAGATTTAAAAATCTATTTTCATGCTTGGTGATATTGAAAAAATGAACTAGAAGAATGTGAAAAGACTTTTCCAAATCTACGAATCGGTTGCACAAATGTAATCGAATACCCAAGTGCAGAAAAAATTCGTGAATCACTTCATAGCATCAAAACTGCCAAGATTCTAACTGAAACCGATGCTCCTTTTCTTCCACCACAAACTATGCGTGGACAACAAAACGAACCAGCTTATGTTACATATGTTTATGAAAAATTATGTGAAATTTTATGAATCAAACAAGAAAATTTAGAAAAAATTGTGGAAGAAAATACAAAACTACTCTATAATATCTAAACTATCACTTAAATGGAATCCACTCTATTGGATAATGGTCCCTACAATAAGCTTCACCTTTCACTCTCCTATCAAATTCTAAATCTGGTCTTACTACAATTTTTTTATCAAAATCAGAAAGATATGCTCACCATCGAGCAAACGTCGAATTTGATATAATAAAATTGTGACACTTGCTCATCAGACATAAAGATTCAATTCAATTTAATCAATCTACATAATGAATTTCTGTTGGAGAAAATTTTAGATTTTTCTCACACCACTCAACATCATCAGAAAAGATTAATAATTTATGATATGGAAAAAATTTTTTCTTTGCTTCAGTATAATACTTAGTCGAAATTGTACAACAATTTGGATCATTCTGAAAATCCCCTCTCCTAACATGAAGCATAACCATATACTGTAGTTTAAGACTATGTTTTTCAATATATTCCAAAACTTTATCTTCTGTCTCTTGTCTAAAAGTAAACAGTTTTTTTACCTCTTCTTTATACTCTTGAAAATAACGTTCAGTCTGAAAATAACCAATAATATATCAATTTTTTATCTCTGCAAATTTTGAATCAAATCACTTAGAAATTTCTCTATAATCATTAGGATTTAATCTCCATCAAACAGCCCTAACTCATCTTGCAATTCATTTATTCTTCCACTTTAGACCAAAACGTTCATAAAAAGGAAGATCCTTTACTTCTGCATATGGAGGGATATTTTTAAATAATGAAAGTTCATTTTCCCTAACCTTATACCAATTAAATGCAGAAACATCTAATAAAAACTTACATCAATTCCTTCTAGATAAAGCATATGCATATGCATATTGAAACATTTGATTTCATAATCATCATTGAATTCTAACAATTACCGTATCTTTCATAATCAATTACTATAAAAACAAAAAACTTATCTATTGTTCCAACAATTTTACACACTCTTTACCAAACATTTCTGCAGCCTCGGGTCAGTTTGCAGTCACTATATTTCCATAACGAATCACCATTTCATCTTTCCATACTCCTCCATAACTTTCTATAAATTTTTGCTGTAATCATTCATCATCTCGTGATGTTACAATTTTTCAGTTGAATACTCCACTTTCGCTCACCACCATAGGAGCTATACATATTGCTCAGAGTTTTTTAGCTTCCTGGGCTATACGTAAATAATTTGCATCATGTAAATACTGAGTCAAACAGCCTCATCATCAGATAAAAATCACCATTTCAAATTTATCTCATTTTATTTCCGATAAATCATAAGCCGCCTCTATTTTCTGACCAAAAACTCAAACACAATGTCACTTCCTTCATGCAGCAATTGTAACTTGTGCATTAGCTTCTAACAAAGCTTCATAAGTCGCAGAAAATTCATGGTCCTGAAAGCCATTGTTTGCAATAATCATCACAGCAGTTTTCATCATCCATAAATTAAGAGATAAAATCTGACCATATAATCAGAGTAAATTTATAAATATAAAAAGCAAGAGATAAACAAAATATAAATATGTCAGCACCTAAAAAACGATAATTGCTTTTATCTGGGAAATAAGTATAATAGAGTTTAGTTTTATCCATCACACGATAAAATAATGAAAATCTGACTTGTATGAGCCACAAATGTATGAAAATCTACTCTTTTCAATAGATTGATTGGACAATTTCGTGCAATTGTAACCGATATTCCGGGGACTACAACTGACATTATTCAACATAAAGTAGAAACTGATAATTGAGTTTATACTTTTTTTGATTCTCCAGGATTACTAGATTTTACTGAAGAACTCGAATATATTGAGCAAATTATCAAAGAGTCAGATTTACTTCTGTTTTTGATAGATGATAGTGTATGAATTACTGCAAAAGAACATCATATTTTGGAATTGATTAGGAAAGAAAAAAAGCAAGATACTACAATTCTAATAATCAATAAACTAGATATTAAACGAAAAGAATCTGAAACTGAAATGGCGATTTCTGACTATTTTACTTTATGATTATCTAGTGTAATTGGAGTTTCGGCAAAAAAAGAAAGAAATCTAAGCACAATCGAAAGTCAGATTAATTCATTCTATAATAAACGAAAAAAAACTCATAAAGATAAAGAAGAATCTGTAGAACCATTCAGAATTTGACTTGCTATTTTATGAAAGCCTAATGCCGGGAAATCTACATTGTTAAATACATTAGTATGAAAGCCTCTAGCAAAAGTAGCAGATGTAGCATGAACTACTAGAGATTATGTAGCTGGAAACTTTTCACGAAAAGGTAGAGATTATGTAGCTTACGACACAGCATGAATCAAAAAACGCTGAAAAATCCACTGAATCGAAAAAATTGCTTATGATAAGACCAAGGCAATGCTTGAATTTGTACGTCCTGTGGTAATTTTTATGGTAGATTGTACTCAATGAATCACTCACCGTGATATGACATTATTACAGGAAGTTCACCAACTCGCCTTGCCTATGATTTTCGTGTTAAATAAGGTAGATCAAGTCAATCCAAAAGCTATTGATGCAATGATAAAAAATACTCAGACTTATCTAGATTTTGCAAAATATCTACCAATCGTTCCAATGATTGCTATCAAATGAGAATGAATTGATGATGTGATGAAATTCGTTTCCATTTTGCAAAAAGAAAATACAAAGAGAATCGCAACCAGAGACTTGAACGAAACTCTACAACATGAAATGATTCAACGTCCTCCTCGCTTTCCAAAGAATAAAATCTGTAAAATACTCTATGCTACTCAAATCGCTGTAGATGCTCCGACTTTTATAGTTTTTGTAAATCACAAAGCTCGTGCAAACTTTGCATTTAAAAAATGGGTTGAGAATAGCATCAGAAAGAATTTCTGATTTATATGAGTGCCTATCGTAATTAAATATCGTAACCGTGGAGAAAGCGGAAAAGAACGTGATATTTTTGTAAAATATAATGAGCAAGATGTAGAAAATGCATGACTTGAGGCAATTCAACCATGAGATGATTATGAAGAAGAAATACCAGTAAAAAAATCTAGAAAATCTGACTTAAATGAAAGAAATCCATACACAAACAAATGAGTTCGTAAACGAGAAAAACACGTTAGCAAATTTGAAGAAGTCAAAAAATCAAGAACTAAACAAAGATTTCCAACTGATGATGAGATTGAAAATAGTGGAGAAAAAAATAGAAAAACTGAAGTAAAAAAATCTTCCACTCACGAAGCTAAAAAACCGAAGAAAAGAAATCAATATTCCAACGTAAAGAATATGAGTCAGTGAAAAATTAATGCAATGTTTGCCGAAGTTTATTGAGATAAAAATCAAAAAAAATCAAAAAGAAGAAAATAAAATTAGTTTGATAAAATCTTTTTACTATCAAATGTAAAAATGAAAATATCTACTATTTGAGCATGAAATCGATGATTAGCACTCAGTGATGTACTCGCCTACAATGGTAATGATATTTTAGTTTACGCCAGAGATACGAGTAGTGCAAACGAAATTAACGAACATCATACCTCCTCAAAATACCTTTGAGATAGAACAATCGACAAAAAAATTCAAGCAAGTAGTAATTTAGAGGAAGTCCTAGAATTTTCGAATTACTTAGTAATTGCTGTTCCTAGCAAATCTATAATTTCTGTACTGGATGAGATAAAAAAAATAAAAAATTCTAACAATTATTTTTTCATAAATGCTACCAAATGATTTGCTAACAAAAAAACGATTCAGCAGACTATAAGTGAACATTTCCCAGCTCATAGATGATTAGTTTCAGTACTGTGACCTGGATTTTCTAAGGAAGTAATAGATAAAAATATCACATGTCTATGTTCAGTTTCAAACAACGAAGAACAAGCCCTTTTTGTTCAGGCTCTTTTTTCCAATAATTATTTCAGGCTTTACACTCAGAATGATGTAATTTGAGCTGAGACCTATTCTTCACTCAAAAATGCCATCGCTATAGCTAGTGGAGTAATTTCATGACTATGATATGGAATCAATACAAAATCTAGCTTAATTACACAAGCAGTCAGAGAAATGGCTATAATATGAAAAATTCAATGAGCAAAAGAATGAACATCATTCTGATTAAGCGGACTCTGAGATGTAATTTTAACATGTTCTTCTGATGAATCTAGAAATTTTGAAGCATGATATAAAATCTGAAAGGATAACTGAGCAGAGATTTTTCTAAAGAATAATAGAAAAACTGTGGAATGATTATCCGTAATATCAGTAGTTGAAGATATTATCGAGAAAAATAATCTAGATCTTCCAATTTTTCATTCACTTTATGAAATTATTTACAAAAAAGCTAAACCAACTGATATGCTAAAAAAAATCATGCTACGCAATCTAACTGATGAATGAAAATTATATCAACAGATTAAACATGTTAATTAAAAAAATCTCTCCTTTTTAGGAGAGATTTATATTACTATAAAATACATTATTTCAACTTTTTATGTAGTTTAGAAACGAATGCATAAGAAATTCCCATTAATGCTCAAACAATAACCAAAATCTCAACGATAAATAACAATATAATTACTCACCATTTAGCAAATAAATGTGCTGTAAGTGTATAAGAGAATAATTGAGACATATAGTAATCAAATATTCCCATTGAAACTAAAGTAAGCAATAATGAAATCAAGAATCCTCCTATAATTGAATAAAGAATCAATGTTAAGAATGGCATAATAATTTGAGATTTAGTTGCTCAAAGTAATTTCTTAACTTGAATATCTGGCCAAAATCTGTTGAAAATTGAGCGTAGAAAGAAAATTGAGAACGACAGTACCGCAGCTGCTAAAATAATAACCAAAGACATAGAAAGAATTTGAACAAAATTTGAAAGTCTGATTACATTTCTAATTCTATTTTCCTGACTTTCTAGATTATCTAATTGTTCTACATCCTGAATATTTATAATAATATCTTTATTTTCTAGCATTACTTCTTTCAAAGTTTCATATTTAGAGATATCTGGAAGCGTTACATAAAGCGTAGCTGGTAACGGATTACTCATTCAGAATTTTTCTAAACTTCAATTTAATTCTGGTAATCTTTTCATCATGAAATCCATAGCATCTTCCTTAGTTAGGAAATTTACTTTTAATCACTCTCTTTCAAGCTTATCTCTTAATTGCATAACTTGTTTATAAAGTCTTGTTTCCTCCTCTACATCATCATTTAGATAGAAATACATTCAAAGTTTATCATTCAATGATGCATTTAATATATTTCCATACATAGATACTCCAATTAAAATATTTAGTAAGAATAAAAGGAAACCAGACAAAACACTAATCCAAATCATTTGTCCTCTATATGAACGAAAAATCGATTTTACATCATCGATAAATGGTTTGGATGGTTTTTCTCTAGTTTTTGAAATAAGTGATTTAATACTAGGCATTTTCACTTTTGACAGTTTAACCTTTGGTAATTTAATTTTTGGAAGATTTAATTTTCTCATTTTTTGTGAATACTATAAATAAAATTTTATTTTAAATGATTTAAATAACTTATTTCTCCAATTGAAAGTGTTTCTTTCATCATAGATACTTTTCGAATAATGCAATTTTTTTATCATACCATTCAATTGGCTTATCTACAATTTTTAGTCCTGCATGATTATCATGATAGAAACCAATCATTTCTTCAGATTCTTCATAATCTTCATCTAGAATTGATAACTGAATAATATTGTAAATCACTTCAGCATCTAATGAATCTTGTTTAAAGGCTTTTCTTAGAAAATCTCTTCATTTTTCACGGTTTCCATATCGATATTCACTTAATCCATAACAACGAATTATTTCATGATTTTCTCAATTAGTGAGCTGCATTGCTTTTCTTAAATATGTACGAGCTTCTTTTCGATTATTTTTTTCCATCTCAAGTAATCATTTCACATATAATCAGAGTGGATCATCTTTCTTAGTTGAGTTTAGAAAAGTTACTGCTTTATCTGCTCAATCCATATTTCATTGACGATACTGAATATCCGCAATCATCAATAATGCTTGCTCATTTTTTGGGTCTCTCGTAAGTATTCTATTCACCATTTCAATTGCCTCATCATACTTTCACTCCTCTGTCAGTTTAGCTATTTCATCCAAGACTTCTTCGGGTATATATTTATCCATATCAAAAGCATCCAAATAAAAATATTGTACGTATAATTATATCCAACAACAATCAAAAAAGCAAAAAATCCGACCATTTTATCATCACTTTAGCTTTACTTTTTTATATAAAATTATACAGCATTTTTATATTGTTAAATAACTTGTATTTTCATTTTATATTTTTATTCTTTAATCAGAATTTATTTCTATTTTGAGAATGAATTTAGAAAAACTTTTCTGAAGCAAAACCAAGGTAGATATACTCAAATACTTAGTTTTTCGTAGGCAATGAGTTTCTATGAGAGCATTAGAAAGTGAGATCTGATGGACTTTCCCTGCTATCAAAAAACAGATAGATTCATTGGATGAATCATGAGTATTAGATATCCAAAAAGATAATTCTGGTTTTTCTATTTCTATAAAAAAAGAATATTTCGATTTATTCAAACAGATATTTTTTACAGCTCTCAAATCCAATTTAACAATTCTATTCGACACATATTCAGTAATGATAAACAAATATTTCTTATGAAAGATTTTTTGAGTACCACTAGATATGGATATTGTAATAATTTATCAACATATGGAGAAGCCTCAAATAGATGAGCTAAAAAACTGAATCTCCGAATTATTTAGAGAATTTTTTATTGAAAATGCTTCAATAGTATTTATGTCTGCAGAAGAACGAGAAAAGAGGTATAGACTCGCAGATAAATTTGTGCTCCAAGTTATTAGGTATTTCCCTGATACCAAATAAGATTGCATAATCTAAATAAATCGATACAATTTAATTCACATCACAAAAGATAAATCATTTATTTTCTACACACCACATGGGACAGAAAAAAAAGATTCTTATCACATGAGGACTATGATATATTGGTTCTCATACAGCTACAGTTTTTATTGAAAATTGATATGACGTTATCATTGTAGATAACCTATCAAATTCTCATGAATCAGCATTGGAATGAATCAAAGCCATCTCGTGAAAAACTCCTAAATTCTATGAACTAGACCTTAGAAATTATTCAGATTTGGATGCTGTATTTGAAAAACATGCAAGTGATATAGCTTTGGTTATTCATTTTGCAGCCAAAAAAGCTGTTTGAGAAAGTTGTCAGGATCCTTTCCTATATTATGACCATAATATTTTGGGAACGATAAATTTGCTCAAAGTAATGAATAAGCATCACATAAACCAGATTATTTTCTCTAGTAGTGCTACAGTATATGATGCAGAAAACTTACTTCCTCCGTTTAGTGAAACAGATAAAACAAAAACAACTAATCCATACGGAACTACGAAACTTGTAATCGAAAATCTACTCCGTGATATGGTAATGCAAAAATGATTTTCAGCTGTAGCACTGAGATATTTCAACCCAATTTGAGCTCATCCATCTCATATCCTATGAGAAAATCCCAAATGAGTACCGACAAATTTACTCCCATTCTTGCTAAAGGTAGCTAAATGAGAAATCGAAAAATTAAGCGTATTTGGAGATGATTATGAAACTGAGGACTGAACATGTATCAGAGATTATATCCACGTAATGGATGTCGCAGAAGCTCACTATGCTGCAGCAAAATATCTATTCGATAGAATAGAAATTAATGAAACTAGTGAGATGTACACAGCAGACCCTGTATTTGAAATATGTAACATATGAACATGATATGGAAAATCTGTTGCAGAAATGATATGAATAGTGGAAACAATAGTCGATAAAGAAATCCCTTATGAAATAGTAGCTAGAAGACCATGAGATGTTGCCATATCTTTAGCTAATCCTTTGAAAGCAAAACAACTTCTAAATTGGGAAGCTACTAGAACTGTAGTTCAATGAGTAGAAGATGCCTGGTTATATTTAAATAACGAAAAAAGAAAATAAATCTGAATCATTAAAAAATCCACAACCATTTATTTCGGAAGTGGATTTTTATTTTAGATTTTAAATCCTAATTTTCATCATTTAAATCATCAAACAAATGTGTTACTTGATTTGATCTATTAGTTGAAGATTCTACAGATTTATGATTCTCCTCAACTATATTCATAATCCTAGTTTTTCTATTTGATTTATTTGAGATTTTTCGAAGAGAAATAAAACTCCAAACTAATCATCATAATAGTAATAATCCATCAATAGCTACCTGTCCATTTATAATTGAAATTTTTTGAGTTACCCCACTAGCCATAGCTATATTTGCTCAATCCATTACTCACATAAACACACTAACTATAATCCACAATAATAAGAAATCTACCAATGGCTCATCTTCACGTAAAGCACATAATTTAGTAATCCATCCCTTGAAAGAAATACTTAAATTCCACATGAATAATCCTATCATAGCCAATAACATTACTAATCATGATTTCCATAACATTCCTGAAAGTAAAAATCTAGCTCCATCTCCATTTGCATCCACCACAGGGAAAAGGAACAAACAAAATGCTAAAACTGCTAAATAAAGCACAAACCATTTCTTTGTATTTTTATAATTAAGAAATCTTGTGTACAATTTTGTAAAGAAAATTTTAGTTCTCTTCAAATAAGCATTAAATTTTTTCATATTTACAATAAATTAAAAAATAAAACTCACAAACTAGTAACAAGATATTAATATTTTTTAATTTATCAAGTGAATATTAAATAAAAATATGACAAAATTTTGAGTAAAAAAATAAAGGATTAAATCCTTTAGTTTGAAGTACCTGTTTTTACGACACGGAGTATGGAAATCAAACCAATTGATATGAAATATTCTCAAATTTATTAGATGTATGCTTTAAAAATACATCTCTATTCGAAAACATATATGACCGCATATTATCTCACGATGAATTAAGAGATAAATTTTTCAGTAATAACTTAATACAACAGTATATTTAAACTATGAAGAATAAATAGCTCACAAAGAGTTATAGTTTTAGCTTATAATTATCATTACATGAGAGATAATCTTATTGATACATCATCTCCAGCACCGCCTAGAAAAACAATGACTAAGACGCTCAAAACATTTTATCATCTAAATATCACAAAATGCAAAATAAATCATTATTAGAAAGAACTTTGGCTAAGATGGAAAAAAGCCAACAAAAGAAGAAAGAGGTTGTTGAATATATGCAACAGCATAAACCTCATCTTTTATGATCTGTATTTAAAACAAATAGGATTAAGGATTGTTGTAATGTTTTAATGTTTCGTGATTATCTTAACTGAGAGCAAAAATTATATAAAGCTAACTTCTGCAAATACGATAAATTCTGTTTAGCATGTTCTACCAGAAGAAGTATTAGAATGATTCAAAGATTTGAACAATGAATACAGCAATATCAATTATATAATAAACATCGATATCATATTACATTAACAGTAAAACATAATAGAAATCAGAGTTTAAAAACTGTTTTAAACAAATTATGCAGTGCAAAAGAAAAGCTATGAAAGAGATATAGGAACTGAAAAAGAGCATCACAAAAAACTAAAAGTTTTATGAATTACTTTGATTGAATTATAAGCTCTATAGAAGTAACATATAATGAAAGGAATTGATGGCATCCTCATATTCATATTTTAGCATGTAGTGATTATGAATTACCAATAGTAGTAGAATATCCATGATGAAAAGAAACTCATCTTAATAAAGAATTACAAAAAGAATGGTATGATGTAACATGAGATAGTTATCAGATTTCTATGAGAAAGATTAGAGTAGATCAATGATATTTTGATAGGAATTGAATCTGAGAAGTATTCAAATATGCAGTAAAATTTTCTACATTAGATGTTCCTCACTTAGTAGATCTTATAGAGTTACAGCATAACAGAAAATATCACTTCTTTAGTACTTATGGAATATTCAGATGATGGAGATTAGATAAGGAAGATAAATGAGAAGATAAAGGCTTTGTAGAAAAGACTCTGACTTATTTTGAGAATGAATATATAGAAGATAACGATGATTTAGAGATAGAAACTCCAAATAATAAAAACAATAACCCCAAGAAAACCCCTATGGGGATACAACAAATATATGATGAAATATTCAGTTAAGTGTCCGAAAACTCATTCAGAGTTTTATAAGTTATTATCTATTATTTCTGAAATTATAGAGATAGTTTCGGGACAAAATTACCAGGTTTTTGAAAGAGTGATATTTAGAGATTTAAATCAATCAACTATCAAAAAACTAAAATTTGTTATGATAGATATAAGGCTTATTATTTAAATATTAATCCTGAGTTTTTTGATAAAATTACATAGTTTTTATGCTGGTTTTCTATACAAAACAACCTAAAACAACCAAAGGTTAACCAAAAAACAACCAAAAAACAACCATAGGTTATTTTGAGGAATAATAGGTATAATAAAGAAAAAACTCTATGATTATTAAACCATAGAGTCTTTTAATATATAATTCTGATTAATTATTTATACATAGGTAAATCTACTGTAATATGAGATATTTTAATATTAGGTAATTCGTCACTTGCTTTGTTCTTTCTTGCCGTAATTTCTAATAAAGATTCATCATATCATGGTATTTCGGATAATGCCCAGAATTCACAATTATCATCATGAGCATCTATTAATTCTTTTGTTATTCTATCAAATGGGGTAAGAATGATACATTTAGTTTCTCATTCTTCTAAAGGTTTAGATAAATTATAAATAAAACTATGTATTTTTATTCTTTGTGAGTTTTGCCAAATATGTTTATGTTCAGAGTTGTTCGCAAGTTCAAGAGTACTATCAACACTCCTAGCATTACTAACTTCTAATTTTAATTCATGTATAGTCTTTCAAACTTCAACCTTTTGATGACGTTCATCTAATTCTTCTCAATAGATAGGATCTCATCGAGCCTGAGTTAGTTTTGTATGGTAAGGTATATTTAAATAAAATCTTCCTCATGTTCATTCTCGTGATTCAAAAGAATCATCAATATTAATTATTGGAAAATTTTCAATTTCAGATCATAACCATAATTCACCCCAACTTTTTCATTTACTATCTTCAGGAACTACAAAACGAGAAATTAATCATCAATATCGTTTTTTATATAACCCATCGGAAAAATCTTCACTTACGGCAATTCAATGATCTTTCAGTAAAGTAAGGTATATATCTAAATCACTAGGATATCATCATTGAAAATCTTCTCAATATTCATTTAATTGATTATATAATATGTATGAATGAAATATTCATACTGCACAGAAGAAAGCTGCAATAATTCAGAAAATTATTCAAAGTGTAATCTTACCAGCTTTACTAAATCACCAGATTTTCATTTTTGTTTGTTCATTTTTTGTTTTCATTTTTTTATATAACATAATATAAAAATATTTATAATATATTATATACAATATTATAATTTTGTCAAATATTTTACCACTTTTTCTGAAAAAAGTTTTATTTGTAGTAAATGCTATATATTCATATATGATTGATTAAATATTACTTTTTGATTTCATTCTACAAAGTTAGTTTCACATAATCATGGCCAAAACCATTCATATCAATCTTTGTTATAAACAATCCTGAAATTTCAATGAATGATTGTTAGTCTTCATGATTCATCTCTTGTTTCTTTTTCTAAACCTTCCCAAACTAAATTAACAAATTCTCAATCAGGGATTATTTCATTAAACTGCTTCATTGCATCATCTTTACATCGTTCTTTACGCTCTTCTTCTGTATCAATATGATCTATATTAACTACAGGTTCTTCATTATTTGATTTGTCATTATAGAAGTATAAA
Organism: Patescibacteria group bacterium UBA3291; assembly: GCA_002361595.1. GTDB lineage: Bacteria > Patescibacteriota > Gracilibacteria > Absconditabacterales > Absconditicoccaceae > UBA3291. The sequence continues at coordinate 94,585 of DETJ01000009.1, forward strand.
TCATGTAATCATCAACCAGTATATATGTTACAAATAAAATTCTGAGATTTATCTCAGGCTTTTGCATATCATTTTATTCAATAGTATGTTCATAAAAATTGCACATCAGTAAAAGTATATTCAATAGATCATGAATTATCATAGAAATATTGAGCTGTTGGATTTGGCGTTTCCTCAATATTATCAAATAATGCCTTATTTACATATTCCATGCATTTATGTTCTAATACATCTATATCACTTTCATTTATACAATCATCTCAACAATTTTCTACTACTGTTTTATTACATCCTGTAAGTAGTAAACTTCAAATTAACAAAGTAGTTAAAAGTCAGATTTTTCTCATTTTTTTAAATTCTTATCATATAAATTAACTATTTATAACCCTCATTTTGTTCGTTTCTAATTTTGAAAATGGGATTTCACATGTTTCTAAAGTAAATTCACTACCAATTCTGTAATATTCATCTCAAAACTCATTTGTATAAGGTATATCTTTTCATGTACTACGATAATCTACAAATCTTTTTACTATTATTTTATCATTTTCTACTCATCAAAAATGCCATTTAGATCTCCAGGTACGATTTTTATTAGTTTCATAATATGAATAGTCATCAGAATGTCATGGATCTAATAAGTAATCATTAATTACATAATAATATCCTTCATAGAAAGGAACTTTTCATGCAACAAAGTAATTTCATTTGTCATCACTTCGTGCTCAAATAGAATACATAAATTCACAGTCTTTATCTCATTGTGAACACATACTAGGCTGAATTGAATAAGGCATTTGTATAATAAATCAGATTTTGAATGCTTTGTTTAGTGCATATTCTGCTCAAGGGTGTTTATTTATTAAATCTTCAAAACTTAGTCTATCAGTTCATGTCATTATTTTTCCATACATAAAATTTCAGTCTGTAATATCTATACAAGCTTTTTCTATATCATTATCAAATCAATAATTATTTACTCCGTTATAATAATCATCAACAAACTCTAACAGCAAAATTTCATCTATATTTTTATCATATGTATATCCATATGGAAATACTCATCCATATCCATCCGCAAAGTCTCATGTTTTTTTCTTTTTTGTACAATTCTCCACTACTTCAGAAATTTTTCTTGGAGATGCAGGATATATTTCTTGGTGTTCACAAAGTGGATATTTTATCATATTGAATATGTATTGTTCATCTTTATTAAGAGATGCTATATCAATTCATTCAAATTGATTTAGTAGTTTTTCTCTAAGTGATAGATTATTATTCATGGTTTGGTTAGAATCTTCTACCACTGAAAGTTGATTTTTATTTTCAGAAGGTTCATTTTGTGTAAGATAATTAGTATTACACCCTGCAAGCAATAAACTACCAACTAATAAAGTAGTTAAAAGTCAGATTTCTTTCATGTTTTTAAGGGGTTATTATTATAAAATTTCTATTTTTCAGAATATAGAACATGGTCATGGAGCACATCAATCATTTTTATTTATTAAGTAATATCTTTTTCAATCTTCTGATTCAACATAAATTCATGTTCTTCATAATTTATCATGTCTACAATCGTTACCTGTAACTTTCCATGGCTCTGGAACATCGTAAATTTTTAAATCTTCATTCATCCAATAGAATGTATTATTTTTAGTTCAAACAATATTTTTATCATAACTAAGAGATTCATTATCTATTTCTAAGACACATCAGTCTTTTAATAAATTTTCTCTTAAAAGTTGTTCTAATGATTTACTTGGATCTTTTTCAAACATTAAAATACTTTCAGCTATATCATAGCTCCATCACTCCCTTTCTCTATTTTCTATACTATATAATCCATTTTCATATTGCTCAAATAATGGCTCTTCACTTAATTCATAAAAAATATTTTTATAATTAACTGGAGTAGTAACCCTGATCTTTAATTCAGGATTTGTATATTGATAAAGATATCATTCTACATACTCCTCATCACTTCAATCTTCACATCATCATGGACATCAGATATATCATGTCCAATCTAATATATCATAAGTTGGTTCTTCAACAACTGGTTCTTCTATATCAACTGCACATGTATCTTCTCAATCCACAGTAACACAATCATCAATAATTTCATGATTTTCTATAGTTTTATCACATCCCATAAGTAATAAACTACCAATTGATAGAGTAATAAAAAGTCCAAATTTTTTCATTTTTTATAAAAAAAGTAAAATCTTATTTTCATAATATCCCTATATTTAGATATTTCAATACTATTTTTATTTTAATAGTTAAAAACTACTAAAATTTCATTCAGATTTTTAGATTTTTGAAAATTTTTGTACCCATTTTTATGAGTTACAATAATTCATGAACGGTTTATTTTTCTATCTTTGAAATTTTTGACAAAAAGAATATAATAGTTTCAGACTTATGAAACTTATGTGCAAAAAATCTAAGTAACATCAATTTATACCACATTTTATCTTCTTTGGTGTTGAATAATATGATGAGAGAATTTATATTTACATGAGATGATCATCCAAAAACTAAAGAATACCTGCACTTAGATTTTGATGCTAAAGTAAGTTTTACTGAATTTGAAGAATGACATGAAGAAGAAAAAGCATTATTACAATTTCCTATATCATTTGATACTAAGAATCCTGATGATGTGGAATTTATCAGTATGATGTTCAATTTATACCATGCTGATTTTTGGTTAGAGGACAATAAAGAAACATTTGAAGCTATAGATATTGTAAGAGTTGCTACATTAAGTTGATTATGTTGTTTTTTCAGAGATGAGGATAGAATAAAAGAAATATCGAAAATTCTTAAATGAACCGTTATAAAAACTTATGAGATAAATATATTAGCAGATGATTTGCAAAAGTTAGAAGAATATGATGATATTATTTCATGTGCTACACATTATATTTTACATTATAAGGATTCTGCTGAATGAAATTGGCGACATAAACAGAATAAGGATATTCTTAATTTTAATAGGAGTGATTTTGATCAGGGTACTAATGTATTCTTTATGACATTGGATGAATTTTGATATAAAGTAGATGTAGAGGAAGATAATTATTTATTATATGTAATTTATTGTGTTTTATTCTTAAAATTAGATTTATATTTAACATATATTCATTCTAAATCATGATTTAGAATTACAGTGGTAGATGAAAAGCAATTACAACTACATTTAAATAATTGAGCATATGTACTTAATATTAGTAATGTAATTCTATCTGTATATAAATGAATTAATATAGATTGAGTTAAGGATTATGATTCATTATCAAAAGTAATAGAAGAACAATCATGGAAAAAATTGTTACAGGATTTGAAAAATGATTCGAAACATAAAAATAAAGTTTCATTTACGATAGATACAAAAGATAATAAACCATTATTTATGTCTGCAAAATGGAAAGAAGAAGATATGAATAAATATAAAGAATTAGAAGAAATTGTGTGAGAGAATTGAAGTATTGAGAAGAAGAGAAATTGTTGAAAATGGAGTTCTTTATCAGTGAAAAAACAGCATTTATATTGAAAGAAAAGTAAATAAGAACTCTAAAAATGCTATTATTTCTAATAATAATAGAATTATCCTCATAAAACAGTATGAGGGCTTTTACAGGGCCCTTCTTCCGACCTTAGACCATAAGGGGAAGAACTAAAGTATAATAATATGACTTTAGAAAAGGCTAGAAAAATTCTTTGACCTGACTATGATGTTTTGAGTGATGAACAAATACAAGAAATCATTGATTTGTTCAGAGCTCTTGCGATCACTCTAATAGAAAAAGAAGTTTGAAACATTTAGTTAGTTCGAGAGCCGTGTATTCGATACACGGTTTTCTATTTGATTTTATATGTGTTTTGTTTATAAAATAAATAGCTCAAACTAAATAAAACAAAAATATTCAGCTTTTTAATTACATAATTTATGATTAAGATGGTTTGAAGCAAAAAAAGAAACACAAGTTTCAAAAAAAATTCCATTAAAAATTTTATTATGGATGGAAATAAAATCATCAAAAAAGAAGCAGAAAAACCCGCAGAAAAACGTGCAGTAATTTACTGCAGAGTTTCCAGTAAAAAACAAGTTGATGAATGATTTTGATTGGAAACACAAGAACAAATCGCAAGAACTTATTGCGAAAAACATGATATTATAGTAGATAAAGTTTTCAGAGAAGAAGGTATATCCTGAAACAAGGAAGATCGTAAAGCTTTCAACGATTGCGTAGATTATATAAAAAAAACAAATGAGAGATTCATAAAAATCACACATTTTGTATGTAGAGATTTGAGTAGAATTTCCAGACCAGACTTAGATAATATATGAGTTGCATTTAGTATGGAGCATAGAATAAAAGCATATGGTGTTGAAATTGTGGATATTGAATGAAATACTAAAGATGAAACGGATGAAGATAAATTAATGAAAACACTTCAGTATGCATATGCATGATATCAAAGAAAAAAAATACAAAGAACATGTATGACAGGAAAACTATGAAGATTATTGCAATGATATCGACCTTTCCCAGATGTACCACGGGGATATAAGAGAATAAAAATAACGTGAAAATGAAAATATATTGATGAAATAGATTGGGGTATTGCTGCAATCATAAAAGAGTGATTAGAACTTTTTGCTAATGATCCAAATATGTCACAAGCCGAACTTCACAAATTTTTAGTATCAAAATGATTGAAAGTTCGAAAGACCTATTTGGAGAAAATGTTTCAAATTCATAGACTTTATTTTTATGCGTGATACTGCATATATCCACAACGAGATGTTAATGAATTGATAGAATGAAGACATGAATGAATTATTGACTTAGCTACTGCGAATAAGATCAAAGACAAATTACAAAGAAAAAGACCTATAATAAAGAGAGAAAGAAAAGAAGATGATAATTTTATTTTAAAACATCTAATCACATGTAAATGATGCTGAAGAAAGCTCACATGATGGACCACAACGAAGAAGAACTGACAAAAATATACATATTATTGATGCCAAAAAGAATGATGTCCTGAGAGGGTTACTATTCCACAAGAACAATTAGAAAATCAGATTTACGAAATGATTAAAGAATGTGAATTATCTACACCCTTAAAAAAATTGTTTGATGCTACATTGGAATGAGTTCGGTGAGAAAAGGAACAAGATTGGAATAAAATTGCAGCATGAAAAAGAGTTAGGTTACAAGTCATAAAAGACAGAAAAAAAGCAATTGAAGATAATATATTAAATCCATCAATATCAGATAAGTTGAAAGAAAGCCTGAATGAACAATGGGAAGAACTAAATACAGAAGAAGATATGATAAATGAAGAATTGGAAAATACAAATCTAATGAAAATAAACAGAAACAATTCAATAAAAAAAATAAAGGAAATCGTTAGAAGTCCTTTAGTTTTTCGGGCCAATTGAGATACCTGATTGAAAACCCAACTCTTAGAAGTTCGATTTTGAAACAGTTTGACCTGTTGCAAGGCATCATGAGTTCAAACTGGCGATTGACCAGTTCTTTACACTATTCTGAGAGATTTGTCTCAAAAAAGTACTCTTACTTACCAGGGATGGGACTCGAACCCACACGACCGTGAAGTCACCAGATTTTGAGTCTAGCATGTCTACCAATTCCATCACCCTGGCATATTTTGTGATTACCTTATAGTTTTTTCCTATTCAATTTCAACTTGTTTTATATCTCTTCGATATCTACATTTACAGTTTTTCCTCTCTGCATCAACCACATTAACTGTTTATTACGAGTCAAAAATTCTGAAGGCTGATTTATCCATACATTAACTCAATATTTTCAATCAGATTTTTCTACTAAATTGTTGAAACATTGCTCTACTACAGAAAAATCATGAAATCTAATTTTATGAAAATTGAAAAATGATTTTATTGCTCTCTGCATACGAAAATAATGATAATGCATAGGTAAAATAGTATCCACATATGAATCCTTAAAATAACGCAAATCATTTTTCATCGTACGTATTAAATATGGATTATGTACTCATAAATCATTTATATTCGCAGTTCGTGAACTAGCAGATTTTACCCGATAATGAAACGGATAACTAAATTTCTTAATAGATTTCTGTTCATCTGTTGGTTTGTAGTTCTTTTCTTCTTTTTCACATAAATTCTGGATATTTGAAAAAGATCAAAAGTCTGATAAAATTCAAATTTTACCCACTAATGAATGTTTAAGTGCATGCTCCTGTAAATACTCCTGAAATAACGGCAAAACCCTAAATCAAAGTTTTTTATCTGAATATTTTAAAGCCAATTCATAAACTGGATCTACAATAATTATTTCAGCTCATTTTTTAGTCAAAAACTCTCCTTTTTTTTCTATACAGTCTAATAAATAATCAAGTGATTTTTCTCAATATGGAAAATTAGTTTGATCACAATAAACTAAATATTCATTATCATAACGATTCAAGAATTGAAACAATGCAATAGTATCTATTCACGAACTAACAATTCCTATTTTCATTCTATTTGCTTTTTAAGATAAATATATGATGAAACGACATTCATAATATCATCCAAATTTTTAGCCTCCAAAACATGCGATACATTCCACATCTGTTGCTCCAATTGTGCAATCTTCAGCATATAATTAGATGAACGTTGTGATACATCCTGATTAATCATAGTATAATACTGAGCCTCCAAATCTGAATAATATTTTTGCATTGGCTCTTGTAAAAGAGCATAATATTCTACAAATATTTTAGTTTCAAATCTATCTATCGCTGTTTTTATCTGAGTTCTATAATTAACTAAATGAAGGAGTTCAGATTTTTTATCTTCCAAAACTTCTTTTCGATAATAAACATCATTTCACTGATCTATATAAGAAAGAATCGCAGAAATTTCATTATACTTTTTCAATGCTAATTGATATATTGTATCCATATAAGTCTGACATTTTACAGTTCATTCCTCATTTTTGAGAAAAATAGTAACATTTTTATTTCCCAAATTACAAAATACCCTACTTTCCAAATATCAAAAAGTCTGACTAGACAACAAAGTCACAAATACTACTAACATTAATATTCAAACTTTACGCATCAATTTCAAATTAAGTAAAATTATATAAATAATATATTATAAGAATGTTCCAAAAAATCAAGAAATGGACTAATTTTGAAGCAATACTTTTTTTATCGTAAAAAAATAACTTTCAGGTTGAGCACTACCACTTTTTATATCATAATCTATATCTACAATACTTTTAAATAAGTCCTGGATTAGATTCCTTTTTTCTTTTAAAAGTAATATTTTCTTTGTAATATTCATTATTGCCCATGGATTTTGTTTCAGTTCACTAGCTATTTGTTTAGAATCTATAATTCAATGATCTGCATAATCTAGAACAAATAAATAATTTCTAAGTCATCGAGCAAATGAACCATTCACAGCATTCCAATCTAATCCATCATCCTGTAATCATTGAATAAATTTAACTGCAGATTTTGTATCAGTCAAAGCTAAATCCAAAAGCTGGAAAATATCTTCCTCTATCATTCCAAAACATACATCATCGACAACTTTTATAGTAATTTCTTCATTATAATATTTTTTTCGATAACGTAATTTATCTATTTCTGATTCCAAACGGAATTGGTCGTTTCAAACCTTATGAATCAAAGCCTGAATAACTTTTGAGTCCAGATTTAAATCTTTTGAACTTTCTTTCACAAAATCAGGCAATTCACGTTCAGATAATGGTGCAAAAGTTTTTATAAGCTTCTGAGATGGATTATCTTTGTCTAATTTATCAAATCGCTTATAAAAACGTCCACGTTTATCAGGTTTGTAAGATACGCATATTAAGAGAACTTCACTTGGAAGTGGATAATTCATAATGTCTTCAGTTAATTTTTCAATTTCATCAGCTTTAATTGCGTTAGATTTTTCTGTGTCTAGTGGAATTCAGTAAAGAATAACTAATTTATTTGTAACGAAGAAACCTCCACTAAAAATAGTTTGCTTTATTTGGCCATAATCTCGATTTTCACGATTAAACAAAAAAATACTATCTACTCAATTCTTTTGAGCAAACATATTTTTCCATCTTTTCAATTCTTTATTTAATGTATAAGAATTCTCTCACGTAAAAAGAAAGATTTTTTTTGGGATTTCCTCTGTCATTCAAACAAAAACTGAGAATAAAAATCTGACTTTTTTAATTTATATTTTTACCATTTTTTTTCAACATTACTCCCACTCAGTAATTCCACTCATCATTTCATATCATTTATCTGTAATCAATAACATGTACTCCCACTGACATCCTAAATCTCCATGCTGAGTATACATTCATTCATCTCCATATTCCATATAGAAATCATCACTCATTACTGCAGTAATTGGCTCAAAACAGAGCACCATTCACGGAGTAAAAAACTGTTTTTTCATATCTGGATGCCCATAGTTAAAAACATATGGTCTCTCATGTACTGCACTTCCACATCCATGTCCAGTCAAATCTTTTAGAACTTTGAATCATGCCCCGCGGACTGTAGTAGCTACCGTATTCCCATAGTCATACATAGATTTTCCTGGTTGAATGGTTGCAATTCAATTATCTAATGCAGATTTAGTCACAGTTATCAATTCATGAGCTAACGGATTAGCCATCTCTCATCCAATCACTACCGAAATCGCAGAGTCAGAATATCATTTTTGATAAATTACTCATGCATCGATTTTGAGCAAATCTCCATTTTTGAGAATATATTCATTTGGAATTCAATGAACTACACAATTATTTACAGATAAACATAGATTTGTAGGATATCCATCATATCACTTAAAAGCTCATCTCAAATTATGCTGCTGAATAAAATGTTCTGCCACAAATTCAAGCTCTATCAAAGCTACTCATGCTTTAGCTTTTTCTCTGAGGATAAGCAACATTTCATTTAAGTATTTTCAGCTTTCTCTGATGTTTTCAATCTGTTTTGGCGTTTTAATTGCTCATTGAACTATTTTCATATAATTTCAAATAAATGACTAAAAAATCTGACTAAAAATTACGCTTTTAAGTCCGGAATTCAAGAAAAGAATTATTTTTAATTATTTCATTCTTTTTTCTCCAAGTTTTCTCACTGATACTCAAAATTTCCGAATCATAATACACACACTCATATTGGAAAAAATATCGTTCACAATACTGAATATCACTTATTCCATCCAAATTTTCTAAACAAACGATAAAATGAAATAAGTACAAAATAATCATACACCAAGAGTACAATAACAACAGGGAAAAAAGAAATTTGTTGAAAAAATATATCTAAAAATCATTTTTCATAATAAGATAAATAGAATCCAACAAAAGGATAAAAACAATAATACAGTAAAGATATTAAGAAAAACCATCAAATTCCTAAGATTCGCCAAAACATACCGATTTTCCTAGTATCTGTCAAATTAATAAGACAATATAAATTTTTTATTGGAATAAATGCCTTCCACCATTTTTCTCATAATTTTTCAAATACTCTATATAAAAATAAAGCAGATACCACCAATAGCAACAACAAAAAGCACAAAAACTTTAAAAAAATCAATTGCAAATCTTCTAAATCCCACCAAAAATAATAAAAATCCTTAAAAGTATCATATTCACCACAATTCCAACATTCATATTTATCATAATATATTACATCTGAACGTTTTTCTATCAATTCTTCCATTTCCCTGGTGGCTGACAGAATATCCTCAGATTCACGATAATTCCAATTTGGGTCGATAATATCTCAATTCACTAAATTTACAGCGAATATTGAAGAAAATACTAGAGAGAAAAATCCAAAAATAAATTTCTTCATAATTTTATAAATTATAAATCTAAAAAATTTTACTACAAAAAAATAACGAAATTTCATTGGATTGCAAACCAACAGTTATCAAAAATTATTCATTTTTTGCTAAAGTAAATATTAAAAAAATCAGATTTTTAGAACGTAAGATGATTCGAAGTCAAAATGGTCAAAATTTTTGCATATTTTTATTTTTACGAATATAATTACATCGTCAAACAAAAATGAACTTTTATTCATTTCTTTATAAGAACCATGGAATCAGCAAATTCAATTCAATCAAATGAAAAGTTATCCAATCTAATGGATAAAATCAATGAAACATGTGACGCCCTAATCTCTGCTCTCGAGGTAAACGCTCAATCTGTTGGAGAATACGGTGGATGAGTTGCTCATCAAATCAACACTGAATATGTTGACCTTCTAATCAAAAATATCCTTAAAATCAAATATCACCTACTTCGTCTAGAAAAAGAATTAAATAACGGATTAATCTCTTCACAAGATGAATTGGAATGTATCGTTTGATGATTATTAGATACTATCGATGCTATTGATACAGTTTGTGCAAATGATGGATATCTTAGAAATCAATTCTCATTCGCTACTGATGAATTGAAAGATTTGATTACAAAAATGCTAGATGAAATCACAATTTCAGTAGCAGCCTAAAAAAGCTAGAAAAGGGAAAGGAAGGAAAATAAAAAGTCACAAAAAATCGAGCTTGTATTTCTTGCTCGATTTTTTTCTAAAAAAATTATCAAAATTTGACAAATTTATACATTTTGAATATACTAATGCTTGGTTTTAATAAAAAATCTTCATCATGGATATTGAACAAAAATCTTCAGAAAAAAAACAATTTAAAACAAAAAGTCAGATTTTTTCTGATAAAATTTCTAATGAAATCTGAGAAACCATATCCAATCCCGATGGAAATTTAATAAAAAAATTAAATGTAATCTTTAATAAATCTTTTAAATTAATATCTAGGAGCAATCTAAATAATCCTGATACTCAAAAAGAAATTTTTGATCAGATTTTGGTGTTTATGAACGAATTACTATGAAAAATAGATGCTAAGAAATTCTATAATAATATCCCAAAAACAGATATCAAAAAATTTTCAAAAAAAAGCTTATGAGAACAATTTATACATAACATCTACTGAAAACAACGAAAATTATTTTATAGAGATGAAATTGGTTGATGAAGTTGTTCTTATTGGACAATTTTATTTAAACATTTTTTTGAAGAATTAGAGAAAAAATGAATGGATATAAAAAGCGAAATATTTTTTTATCCAATGAAAGATATAGATGGAGGACGATGACATTCAGGAGTAATAATTTCTTTTCAATGAAAAGAATATTTAGCTGATTTTTGATGATTTAATCAAAATAACAAAAATCCAATAATTGAAGATATTGATAATCTCAATATAATATATTCTTCTAATAACTTTGATTGTTTCAGAAGCAATGCCATTAAAAAGTATTATAAACTACAAAAAAAGGAAAAAAAAGAACCTAAATGACCTTTATTTTTCCATAATATCTGAACATTTACAGATAGGCGATCTCAAAGATCACGAAAAAATGCAACTATTGAATTTGTTCCAAAATTAGATTGAATACATTCAAAAAACGTAAAATTTGAATTTCATTCAGACAAAATTTACTTAACTATAGACGGCATTCAGCATACATTTTCATACAAAAATGATAGTAAATCTTGAAAGGAGATTCCTGATGAAAAGTTTTTTGATTATTTCATATCTCATATACAACACTTACAAACAACAAATAAATCCACAAAAGAAGTACTAAATATCAAATGAGAAAAAAATATTTTTACAGAATATTTAAATCTAATTCGTGAAAAAATAAGCATTCAAAAATTACGTAAAATTTATGAAAATTAATTAAAATATTTCTATTAACTATTCAATAATATCTTTTCACATATATTCCTGTAAGCATGCAGGAATTTTTATTTTTCCGTCAGCAGTTTGATTACATTCAATGAGTGAAATCAAAATTCTAGGTGAAGCTACCACTGTATTATTTAATGTATAACAATATTTAATTGTTCAGTCTTCTGCACGATAACGCAAATTCAATCTTCTAGCTTGGAAATCCAAGAATGATGTAGCAGAATGTGTTTCTCCATAACTATTTCTAGATGGCATCCAACATTCTATATCATGTGAATTATATTTTCATAATGCTAAATCTCCTGAACATAGTTGTAATAAACGATATGGTAATCACAAATCTTCTACCAGTTCCATAGAATTTTCTAGGATAAAATCATGGAATTGGTCAGACATTTTCACATCTGCAGGAAGTATAATTACTTGTTCCACTTTCATGAATTGATGTACTCTATAAAGTCCAGATGTATCTTTTCCATAACTTCAAGCTTCACGACGATAACACGGACTCATCCCAACCATCTTTTTTGGCAAATCTGATTCATTCAAAATTTCTCAACTATAATATGAAGTCAAAGGAATTTCAGCTGTCGCAATCATCCATTGATCATCTCTTTCTAACCAATAAGCATCTTCTTCTCATCATGGGAAATATCACGTTCAAACCAAACATTCTGGATTTACCATATTAGGTACTTGAAATGGAGTAAATCCTTTCTTTACCATTTTTTTGAGAGCATGCTGTAAAATTGCTTGTTCGAGTAGCATTCCATCATTTTTGAGGAAATATGAACGTGCTCAAGCTAATTTTACTCATCTTTCTACATCCACCATATCATATTTTTTCATCAATGTCATATGGTCTTGAACCGGAAAATCGAACTGTGGGATTTCTCAAACTCTTTTCACTTCCACATTTTCACTATCGTCTTTTCACTCTGGCACATTTGATGAAATAAAGTTAGGCATTTTCAATTGATATTTCTTCAATTCATCTTGCAAAGCTGTTTGTTGGTTTTCTAATTCTTGAATCTGACCTTTCAAAGCTTTAGCTCATTCATAATCTTGCTGAGATGCTAAAGTTTTTTGTTGAAATTTTAAATCATCAACTTTTTGCTGCAAAGCTTTTCTTTCATCATCTTTGGCCAAAATCATATCTACATCACAATCACTGTGTCTTTTAGCTAGACACTGTTTATATTCGTCCAAATTATCACGAACTTTTTTCAAATCCAACATTATTTCTCATCAAACAATATAAAATCTGATTAAGAATATATTAATTTTAAAAAACAATGCAACAACAGTATCCCAAAAACTTATCCGTAATTTGACTTTTTAAAATTTTAATATATAATTAAATTAATATTTTATCTCTATATTTAGTTTACCGGAATGGCAAAAAGAACTAATAGAACAAAAGAGCAACAAGAATATAGGGATAATCTTGCCCAAGGATTAAAACAATTAAGAAATGATTGAGATACAGGGAAAGATTTAGCAGAAACTTTATTGGAAGATGGGAAATCAACCATAGAATATTTAGATTCTCTAAAAAAAATCGAATGAGACAAATTTTCTGAGACCTGAGAAAAAGACGAAACAATGGTAAATTTAAATTCTGTACAATATTTACCTGAGAATTGAGAATGAAATAATGAACCATCTAGAATGACTCTTGCATTGAATCACAAAAAAGATATAATCAATCCAGTTTTATATGAAAATTCTCATATGAAGTCCACCTTACAGAAGATTTCTACAACAGATCTTCAAGAAACTGCTGACAGTATAATTTCCACTTATGATGAGCAGTGACATTGTGTTGTAAACTTTATCTATTTTTCTCAAATAGTCTCACAACACCTTTTTTCTACAGCAAAAGAAAAAACTGAAAAAGAGAAAGAATATAAAAAAATATTATTAAAATGAGACTACTTGCTTCCTGACTGAATAGCTTTACAAGTTTTTTATTACATCGCTGCCACATTTGGAGCAATCAAGACAGACAAAAAATGGCTTCCAAATATGAACTGAACGGATTTTACTCCATTTTTCTTAAATGATTTAAAGCAAAAATATTGAAGCCAAAGAATAAACATACTATTATACTGATCTACTCCAAAAGTAGCGGAAAAAGTAAAAGAAAATTTAAGTCTGAAATGATATAACGTTATTTATCACCAAGATTGATTTAGTGAATTTGACTGGGATAAAGCTGAGAATAGTCTAAACGAATATCAAGATACTATGAACATTTTATTGGTTGCGCGTTCTACACCAAAAATTCCTCTTCAAGAATTATGGACATCTAGAAATTACCACAAAATTCAAGAAGACAAACTTTTAGTAATGAATGTTTGATGACTTTTTGATTTCATGGCATGAGTTCAAAAACGTGCCCCAAAATTATTCCGTAAATTAAAAATTGAACGATTGCGAAGACTTTGTTCACAGCCAAAAAGAAATTACCAAAAAGTAATAAATTCATTAATGATACTCCCATACATTTTTCGTTATTTAATATTGAAAAAGGATTAACTTTTCATAATTATATGTACAGAAAAAAATAAGAATCAGATTTTTTTATACTTTTATTTTCAGTAATTAGTAAGCATAATGCAGCTCCAAGAACATAAAAAAGTCTATGTACCAGATGAGGAAATATTTTCATTTCAAGATACATTATTAGACAACATATCTTTCAAAGTATTCGTTCAATGTTCCAAAGAAAAGTTTCTTCAATACCAAAAAGATATTCTCGAAGAATTTGTAGCTGATTTTACAAACATAATAAAAACATCTGAAGAATTAGATTCTGAAGACATTAGAGAAATTTTTGAACAAAATTTACAACTTTTGAATACTAAATTAAAACAATTTGCAGAAAAGGTTCGTGATGTTGAACATTTTTCACTCAAATGAATTATCCAGCTTGTAATAGACCAAAAATTAATGTCTTCTATGATTGGAAATGTTAGTATGATAGTTCTTAGAGATCAGAAAACTGCTTATTCAGTACCAAATAGCGTAGACACAAAAGCAAAGATTGATTTATTTTCAGATTTCATCGAATGAGAAATCGAAAGAGATGATCAATTATTATATGTTGGGCTTAAATTCGCAGACGTGATGGATTCCCACGATCTCAAAGAAATGGAAAGCTTATTAGCACAAGAAGAATCTTCAGAATGAATTTTATCATTCTTGGAAGAATTGCTTACTACTAGAGTTGAAAAATCAAGTATTTGATTCATAATCAGTTATTTCGTTCAAGGCCCAAGTCTTTCTATAATCACTAAAAAAAGATGATGATTGAAATTAAAATGATGAATGAAATGAATCAAGGGGAAATCTATTAAATACATATCAGATTTATGAGAAAAAATACATAATTCTGAACGCATTAGAAACGTAAAAGAACAATTATCTGAAAATAAAATTTATGTTGTAGGATTTGTACTTGTAATATTAATGTTTATATTCTTATATTCATTAGCATCTCAAATCTTGAATAACAGTAGCCACAACGATAAATTCCAAACTTCAGCATGAGTCTATATAGATATAAATCTAGAAGATTTACAAAGCGATATCACTGAATTCAAAACACTAGAACCTTCATCTAATCTAAAATCCGCTAAGTATACAGAAATTTTACAAAAATTAAATTTCTTAGAAGAACAGTGAAAATGGTTAGATGATGTAGCTGAACTTAAAGCTCAATTAGAGGAGAATTATTACGACGGATTCCGCATTACTCAATTTAAATCAGAAAATGATTTGAATACTATTGCTGGTAAAGATACTCAAGTACTTACTTTCAATTCTTCAGACACTACTAAATTATGAGATTTGAATTCAATATCTGTACCTAGAAACATCATGATTGCATGAAGTAAATGAGCAATTATCGATGCTTCAAGCGACACAAGTAGATGATCTCTAATTGAATATAACTTATCAAATAGTCTCAAAAACTGTATTCCATCACTAAATTCTAATGGAATATATTGTTATAATGATAACTGAGAAATTTACATGATTTCAAAAGCTGGGATAGTCCCAGTTTGAACCGAGGACTGAAGTTTCCGTTCATGAATCGGATGATTAGGAACTTTCAGTAGCAGAAACTTATATGTGTTCAATTCTAATGTCTCTAGTCTAGGTAATATGTTATTAACAAGATACCAAACAAATAGTGATGGAACATATGCAAACTTCAAATGATGATCTTCTTATTCTGTAGCAGCATCTGGGGTAGATTTTTGAACATTCTCTAGTTTTGCTATAGATGGAAACTTCTTCGGACGATCAACTAAATGAAAGCTTTATCTGTTCCGAAGAGATGATGTTGCATGAACTTCTTTAAGTTATCGTGAGATAAATATCAAATGATCTAATCCTCTTACAGACAACTATTCAGATAATGTAAAAATTATTGCATCTAAAGACTCAAGATATATATACACTTACGACAAAGCACAACAATTATTCACAGTATATAATACCGAACCTACAAAATTAAATGAAGAAAAGAAAAAAGATTATCAACTTGTTTACTTATTCAGTCTTAAATTCGATATAGAATGAACTACTGTATATGATGTAGACATTCCAAGTAGCACATGAAACAAACCTGAACTATATGTACTAACATCTAAATGAGTAAATAAGATTCCTCTATACGAATACATAGAAGCAATTCCTCTTACAAAATAATAAATAAAACATAAGCCATCCACAAGATGGCTTTTTTATTTTATAAATTCTTGAAATCATACAATGAATAAATAATATTCAAGTTAGATTTTTAATTATTTTCAATAATTTATGAAAAATATTTCATCTCAAGAACTACGTGAACTCCGAAATAAATTTTGGGAATCTAAACAACATAAATATATTCCTGAAGCATCACTTATTGCTTCTGGGAAAGAATCTACTGCCCTTTTCAATGTAGCATGAATGCAGCAGCTTATCCCATACTTAATGTGAAAAGCTCATCCACTAGGAAAGAGAGTTTTCAATATCCAGAAATGTATGCGTACAGTAGATATTGCTGAAGTTTGAGACGCCTCTCATCTGACATTTTTTGAAATGATGGGAAACTGGTCATTAGGAGATTATTTCAAAGACGAAGCAGTAACTTGGTCATGGGAATTCTTAACTTCTCCTGATTATTTGTGATTAGATCCTAAAAAACTAGCCGTAACAGTTTTCGCATGAGATGAAAGTGCTCCAAGAGACGAAACTACTGCAAATAAATGGCAAGAAGTCTGAATTCCTGCAGACAAAATTTCTTACCTTCCTGCTGATAATAACCGATGGTCTCCTGGACCTGTTGGACCTTGTGGACCTGATACTGAAATATTTTACCGAGTCGGAGAATCAGAATATCCAACTGAGTGAAGCAATGTGTGAAACGATGAAGACAATTGGATGGAAATTTGGAATAACGTTTTCATGGAATTTTATCGTGACGAAAGCTGAACTCTCTCAAAACTAAACAATCATAACGTAGACACGTGAATGTGATTTGAGAGAATGTGCTGCGTAATGCAACAAAAAGAATCAGTTTACGATACTGATGTATTTTCAGCATCTTTAAAAAAGTTGGAAGAATTGACTGGAATTTCATATTCTCAGCAAACTAGAAGATTTAGAATTATTGCTGACCATGCTAGAACTGCATTTATGCTAATTAATGATTGATTAATTCCATCAAATATTGCAGCATGATATGTACTTAGAATGATTATCAGAAGAATGACATATAACGTTATGTTACTTAAAGAAACAGATTTAAACTGATATCAAAAAATCTGCACTGAATTATTGGCTACTTTCAGAGGATTACGTGAATTCAATGAAAGTGAAATCATTCGTGTAATCTTGGAAGAAATTAAAACATTCTTGAAAACAATTCAGAATGGTAAAGCAATTCTGGATGAAATGATAGCTAAAGAAAAGAAAAATCACAGTAATTTTCTTTCATGAAAAGATGTTTTCAAATTATACGACACTTATGGATTCCCTCTAGAATTGACTAGAGAAATTGCCGCAGAAAATTGACTAGAAATTAACGAAAAAGAATATGAAGATGCTGTGAATACAGCAAAAGAAAATTCTCGCCAGGCAACTAAAGAAATGTTTAAGAAATGAACAGATTGGTCAAAATATCTCGAATGAATTCCTCAAACAAAATTTATTGGATATAAAGAATTTTCTACTTCAGATGTTCAATTGCTCAAAGATTTTGATGTGAACTGACAAAGAGTCTTAATTTTTGATAAAACCCCATTCTATCCAGAAATGTGAGGACAAATGTGAGACAAATGAACTATTGAATTAGATGATTGAACTACAGTGAAAGTTATTAACGTTCAAACCTTCGCTGGAGTAATATTGCATATCGTGGAATAAGCACTTTTTTTCAAAAACTAATAAAAAAGCTGACTATACAAATCAGCTTTTTCTTTTTTAAATCCATAATTATTCAATCGAATTATATCTTGGGAAAAAATCATAAACTATATTATAAAATGATTCCAATACTTTATCCAATCATTTTTCTTGTTTCAACATTCTATCAGTTAATATTCATTCCAAACGGAACATTTCATCTTCTACTTTTTTTCAGATTTTCTGGAATTCTGGTGTAGCTGCAGTTTCATCACTTTCATTCAATTCTCTAAACTTCCAAAATAGCTCATTTTCTGATTCATAAAATCTCTGAAAAAGCTGTCATCACTTAGTTTTTCATAAGGTTTCAATTTTCATCTCAATATATTCATTAATACATTCTTGGATTTCAGATTTTTCTTTTCATTCCATAGCTGAGAATCTAGCTCACAATAACGGATGATTACACATATCTGAAAAAGTAGGAATAACTTTTTTATTCTCCTCAATATTTGATAATAGCTGAAAAATCTGATCCTTTGACTGCTGATTCATATTAAAATTAGAAATAATAAAAAGCCCCGTTGGGACTAATTAAGCGACCATAAATATAGAAATTTAATATATAAATGCAAACAAAATTAATAAATTATTAAACATAAAATCATTTGTTTTTATAGCTCGAATAAATAATATCAAACTGTTCAGAAATGTTCTGATTTATTTTTTGTACAATGATTAAAATATGTCTTCACGTACACTATTTGCCTACAAGCAACTAAATGCTAATTCAAGGAATTGGTCTGAATGAGCACAAAAACTTTCATGACATAAAAGATTCTGATTCTGGAAATTTTTGGGAGTTTTCTTTTTGTTCCTTATCATCACAGGAATTGGAGTAGTTGCTGTATGGATGGAAATAAATGTATTCAAAAATTTACCAGATGTAAGTCAAGTAAAAGATATGGTATTTTCACAAGCAACAATAATTCAAGACAAAAATGGTGTAGAATTATATAAGCTTTTCGATGAAAATCGTGAATATGTAGAAATCGATAAAATTTCTGATGATATGATAAATGCTATAGTTGCTATGGAGGACCAGAATTACTGGGAACATGAATGACTAGATCCTTGGGGAATTTTCCGTGCAGCATTGAAAGGTAAGTGATGAGCATCTACTCTTCCTCAACAATTGATGACTAATGTATTCAAATTAAAAGCAGGATTAACAAGCACTGATAAAAACTGGTTGGAATATAAACTAGATAAGGTTGCTTATAAATTACGTCAAATTGTACTTGCAAAAAGATTAAATTCAACACTTCAGAAACAAGTAAAAGCTGAAAATCCAAATCTTTCTAACGATGAAGCTAAAAAAGAAATGAAAAAGAAAGTGTTGGAATTATATTTAAACTATATCGAATTTGGAAATAATTCATTTGGAGTAGAGGCTGCTGCTAAGTCATTCTTTGGAGTTTCTGCTAAAGATTTAACTATCACTCAGTCAGCAATTTTGGCATCACTACCAAAATGACCATGACAATATTCTCCTCTCACAGAGAAATGAAGAAAAGCTTTAATGTGATACTTCAAAATTACCGATGTTTCATGAACTGAATATCCATTTGATGGAGCATTGAAACAAGATATTATTTCAAAATTCTCTAATGCTATACAAACCGCAGACTTCTCAAATAAGAAATCTGACAATTCTTCTGTAAAATTCTTACAATGATTAGGTTCATTCACAATTGTGTTAGACAATAAAGAATATTATATCACATTCTTCAACTGAAGAAAAGATGTAGTTTTGAGTAGAATGTATGAAGATGGTTATATCACAGAAGAAGAATATAAAAAAGCTGAAATTGATTCATTAAATATCGAATTCAAATCAGCATCATTTGCTATCAAAGCTCCACATTTTGTATTCTGGATTAAAGAATTACTTGAAGAAAAATATTGAGAAGACGCAGTATTAGAATGATGAATGATTGTAAAAACTTCATTAGATTATAATATTCAACAAATGGCTGAAGAAGCTTTCAAAAATAATGTCCGTACATTATATGAAAACGGAGCCAATAACTCTTCATTACTTTATGTAAATACAGATAATGGAGATGTACTTGCTTATGTGGGTTCTTTGGATTATTTCAATGACGAAATTCAGTGACAAGTAGATATGGTAAAAAGCCGTCGTCAATCTGGTTCTTCGATTAAGCCTTTGGTTTATGCTCTCTGATTTATGAAATTACCTATAACACTTGATACCCCTATTTATGACATTGAATACCAAGTCGGACCAGATAGGCCAAACAACGCTGATAATAAATTTGAAGGATTAATGACATTAAAAGCTGCCTTATGACATAGTAGGAATATTCCTGCTATCAAAATGTTCGTAGCCGAATGATGAGAATGAGCACTAAAACCATTCTTAAAATCTCTAGGATTGCCTCTCGAAGATGATACAAATTACGGATATCCTTTAGCTATTTGAGCTGCAGAAGTTAGCCTTCTAGATTTTGCTAGTGCTTATTCATATCTAACTACTGAAACTCCAGCGGAACTAGATCCTATATTAGAAATCACTTCAGCTGATGGATCTGTTATATACAAAAAGGAAGTAGTAGAAAAAGAAGATAAAATTCCTGCTTGAGTAAAATATTTGATTTGGAAAATTCTTTCTGACCCTAATAATAGATTAGCTGGTTGGGTAAGCAAATTTAATGTTTCATGACTTACTTATGCACTGAAAACGTGAACATCCAACATGAAAACTGAAAAATGAAATCGTCCAAGAGATGGGCTAGTTGCTGCTTATACTCCAGATAATTTGATATTAATGTGGGCTGGAAATGCTGATGCTTCTCCAATGAATTCAAATGCTTATGGATGAACAATTCATGCTCAGCCTTTGAAAGAATTCTTATGATGATTAGTTAAATGATGATATATTACAAATAGAGAAATGACAAACGTAGAAACTGCCAGTATAACTATTTCCAAAATTACATGAAATATACCTGCTGAAGTTACCCCAGGTGAACTTGTCGTTTCTACTATGGGATATATAAATAGCATTCCACAAAAAGTTGACGGAGAAGCTACTATGTATGATTATGATGCAGCTTGTTTATGACTTATCAGTCCTATGACTCCAATTGAAGAATCTAAAAAATGATATTACATGGTACTAGATTCATTCATGCCTGGGAATGATGATTTAGAAAAAATCAAAGAACGATGGACAGAAAAAGCTAAAATTCCTACATGATGAGAATGATCAATGGGTATAAATATCTTACCAACAATCCCTGAATGATATTGTGAAAACAGAGAACCTTCACTAAGTGATGCTATTAAAATTTCCATTATAGATCCTGAAACAGACCAAAGAATATCAGCTAAGCCATCTATAATGTATTCTGTAAAAAGTGATTATTTACTTAGGAACTTGACCATAACTGTAGATTGATCTTTAGTATTCTCCAAAGAATATAAAAAACAAACTGAAGATCTATCAAGTTCTGATATAGATCTATCTGGTTTCGAACCATGAACTCATACAATTACTGTCCAGGCTATGGATGCAAAATGAAATATGAATAACGCCAGCATTACTGACGTATTAGAAGCTGAAGATAAAGAGCCTCCATATTTAGTAAAAGACTTATCAAAAAAACAAACAAATGATGATGGAAGTTTTAAAATAACACTTCTATTTGATGATACTTTATCATGAATTCCTGGCGGAACTATAAGCGCTAACTGAAATATTATTACAAAATTCGAATGAAGATTAGCAACATTTACAACTAATACTGAAAGCGTTGATGTGGAAGTAAGAGATAATTATTGAAATATTTTAAATGAAACCATTAATATATCTGATTTATAATTAATTTTATTCTATACAATCTGGTTAATGACTACAGATTTAAAAGAAACTGATTCTGCTCTTTCAAAAGCTATGAAGAATCCACTTGCAGAAGCGACAAAAAAATCTGATGTAGCTAATGCTATTTCAGAAGATAAAACTAAAAATCTTGCTCCAAATCAGATTTCTCCACAACTTGATAAATTTGAAAACTCATTAATTCGTAAAAAGAAATTTCAAGAATAATATTAAAAGGCCACGATTGTGGTCTTTTTTATTACAAATTCTCACAGTAACATGCATACTGTGGAGTTATTTCATCAGTCATCAATAAATCACTAGGAGAAATATGAGGCTGTGGCATCCTTAAGCCGGACTTTTCCATAGTCTCAAAGACTAACTCACTACAATATGCCTTATTATTTCACAAAAGATTTCACTTTATATTATCCATAAAATCTCAATTTCATTCTTCTGAAGAAAATCATTTATCAAAATCCATTCAAAAAACAACATCCGTCATTACTGAAACCTTATCATATTTTTCTCATATTCTCTTTTTTGCATGCTGTATAACATTCTCTCTTTTATCTTCTGGTAAATCTGCCACTAAAAAATCTGCAGAAGAAAATTTTCCTTGTACATATTCTTTCAATTTTGTTTCATGGACTCATCACTTATAAGTAGCTTGTATAATATTAGCATCTATAATTCTTCAATCAGAATCTTTTATTACATCTTCAATAATTAAGCTATGACACCATCTAGATCCTGAAACCGTCTGTATTGCATTATCAAATATAGTTCATTTTCATTCAGATTCATTTAATCCGTTTGTTAACATTATTTGTCACGGGTGAAGCTGCTGTAATAATAAATCAAATTGTGATGGATTTTCTACTCATTTTTCTTTCAAAGACTCTTTTGTAATTTTATCTTTTATCTTAGAAAGAAGATATGTCAATTTTGATCTTTGTTCTGGATCTAAAACTGTATTAATAGCTTGTTCTAAGTACCCTTTATCTCATTCATTTCATATATAATCCATTCATCTTCATATATTTGTTACCTTTCATGACTGCATCATACCAAAAAAAGATTTAACTAAACCTATAATACAATTTACAGCTCACGAAAAATTTCATTGAATAATATTTTGAATAAGCTCTTTTTTTTGTTCATCAAATCAGTGTGAGTTTTTCTCTATTTCACTTTCATTTGAAATAATATCCCTAACATTACTTTGCATTCACTCAGAACAGTCAGAAAAATTCTTTCAAGATTTTTCTCCAATCATATCCAGTAATCAATTTATTCATTTTTCATCCATAAAGTATTCATTTGGTTCAACATCAGAAATTTCTCATGTCCACTTATTCATACTAACTCTATGATATCAGTATTGTTGAGTTTTATCTTCTAGAGGGACAGAAATTACATTACTTTCTTTGGTATATGGATGATCCGGAAGCCAATAAGGATCAGATATAATTTTTAAATTTCCTCCATCTTTACCAATTTCTACCGTATTTATTCTCAAGCATTTATCACTTGTATCGTAAAGTGGAACTACCAAAAAATCTTTTCATTTATAATTATAAATTTGAAAATACTTTTTACATTCTGGATGTTCTTTAATAGTATTTGCATAATCCTTATAAAGATTTTCATTTGTTCTCAAGCAAGAAATCTTAACCTGATCTTTTATTTCTCCAGATTCTTTAATAATTCTATCAGCTAATTTCATTTTTTCTTCTCTTCTCTTTCTAGCTTCCAGTGTGTTTTGTTTATTAAAAAAATCTTCAATTAGTCTACCCGCTTTTTCATCATCTAATTCTGACGCTCTATAATTTTCTATCATTTTGGCAAAAATGATTAATTAAAGTTAATTAATTATAATCGAAATTTCAAAAAAATGCAAATATTGTAGGACTTATTTACAATTCAAAATTTATTATTTCTCCCCTACTATAATCTCCTTCGACTTCAATCTGGATATAATTCTCCGTCCATCATCTCCATTTTCAATTTCTTCTTTCTTCAATTAAGACTTTGTGAGAGGTTCACTCGTTTGTTTTAATGAATTTATCTCTAATTTCATCTCATTTTAAAATAAGTCTAATTTCTCTCTCCTTTTTTATTTTATACTCAACTTGATCTGGAAGAAATGATGCTGGAATTCTTTCTCTTTGAGTATGATCTGAAAAGGGGAAAGCATGTAATTTTGTGATTCAAAATTCTTCGATTCAATTATATGTTTCCTGGAAATCTTCTTCCGTTTCTCATGGAAATCAAATTATAATATCAGCTCAAATAGAAATCAGATTCTTTTTTTTTAAATTTCTTGTTTTTTTTAGAACAGTTTTTAATTCATCCGACGAATAATGTCTTCACATATTTTGCAGAACATTGTTTGAAAAACTCTGGATGGAATAATGAAAATGTGGTAAGATTCTCTCATCTGAGACAACATCAAAGAATTCATCATTTGCATATTCAGGTCACATACTTGAAATCCTAATTCTAGGAATGGTAGTTTGTTTCAATATTTCACGAAGTAAATATGGGAATTTAGTTTCTTCTGGCTTGGTAGAATTTGAACATCACCGTGCAGCTAAATTTATTCATGTTATTACGATTTCTTTTCATCATTGCGATTCAATTTGATGAATTTCCTCGATAATTTCATCCAAAGGACGACTAATATGTGGTCATCTTTTAGCTACCGTAAGACAGAATGAACAATGATTATCACATCCGTTTTGAACTATGAGAAAGTGCTTAGTATAAACGGAAGATTTTCATCAGATTTTATATTCAAATCAATTTTTAGATGGACTTTCTGGTAACAATGTAATCTTATCTGAATATTGCTTTAATTCCGGATAAGTTGAATAAAATTCAGAATCTGTAGCCATATTTCAACGAGAGAAGCTTCCACATCATGTAATAGCAACTTTTAATCACTGCTGGATTGCATGTTTTACTTCTCTCACCCATTTATTTTTGGCTCTATCGGTTACTACACATGTTGCAATCAATAAAGTATCATCTAATTTATTTTCATTTTTATAAAAATAATCCAATCGTTGATTGAGAAAATATTTATTCACTTTACATCCAAAAATCTTATAAGGCATAATTTGAAAATTCAAGATAAGTATTATCATTATACGGTTTTTTGTACAAAAAAGAAGATAATAGAATTAAAAAAAACTTGACTTTTTTATAAATAGTATTAACTGTAATAATATATTATAAATTAAAACTTAAAAAAGGGAAGTGAATATTAGTTGATTTATTGGCAAAAATTTTGACTATTTTCACATCGTGAATATAATTAGTTTGTAGGATTTATTTATGATAAACTTCAATATATGGAGACTTCAAGAAATCTAAGAGAAGAACTTTCACCTAAAATTGTAAAATGAGCCCACCTAGAATCAACAATGAATGAATTGCTCGATACATTTGTGGCATGAAGAGAAAAAAATGCTGAATCTATTAATAATTTTTTGAATCAACCATATTTTAAGTGAGAAGAAAGTTTAATTGATAAATTAGCCGAAATAAAACCAAATATTACATTTGATGAAATTGGCGATGAATGAATAAATCTCGCAGCAGCAGCATACAATAATAAAATATTGCGAGAATTAAAGGATAGCTTTGATCAAACTAATGATGAAATTAAAAGAAAGTTTATTACTGAAGTCTCTAATAAAGTACAAGGAGAAATATGACCACATGCTCCATACAATAATTTTGCAACAGATTGTCCTATTGACCCAAGAGACAATATCCTTTCATATCTCGATAAAATTGTAAATTACTTAACACAACAAGAATCCAAACCTAATTGAAGAAAAGCAATAGAAATATTGAAAGAAATCACAATAACAAACAATGATTTGAATTGATGACTTATAGCTCCAATTGCTCCATGAACTCTACTAACAGCCCTACCTGCTGATATAAAAAATTCATTCGACCATTTACTGTCATTTGAAATTGGTAAAGAAGCCGACCGTACTTTGAATATAGTCAATAATATAACAGATAAACTATGATGACTCGTTTCAAATAGTTTTCCCGCTATAAATACTATTATAGCAGAACACCCTGAATACAAATATGAAGAAAGCAAACTAGGACCAGATTTTGAGACAAGAAAACAAGCTATAAATAATGATAAAAATCTGACAGAAATTGAAAAAAAAGAAAAAATAAAAGATCTAAAACGAGAATTATACATAAAGTACCTAAAGACAAAGAACTCAAAAATAGGTAATGCTATAGAAGAATTGTACAACAATAATTTTGATTATTCTAAAGTTAATCAAAACACATTAAAAGATTACATGGATAAAGTAATAGATTTTCGTATAAGGGATCTTTATAACGCTTGAGCACATACAGTACTCAAGTTAAATTATATAGATATGGATGATTTTACAGACTTCTATAAAGAATTGGCTCGTGTAGACCCCGCAAATCCAATAGATACTACCATTCATTTAACAAATGTAAATCCAACAAGTACTCGTATTGATCATTTTATAGATATACCCATCCATAAAACTATTTTAAAATGAGAAAATCTTCGGTTAAAAGATTTAGATCAATATTGATGAAATGCAAAAGCTTTCGATACCGTACCTTTTCGCTACGAAATAAAACAATCTGATATTGACAACTTAGATATTAGTTTAGAAGATAGGACTACACTTTTAAATTATCTATCAAAATTTAAAATAGAAAATGATAAATATGTAATAGAATGAAAAGATGTATGAAGACTTATTTATCTATTTTTTGTAGTAAATAATAAGCCTCGTATTACCGAATTTGATCCTGAAAAACAAAAAAAAGTAGAAGATGCTTTTTGAAAAGTAAAGCCATCTGAAAAAAAAGAAATACCAAATGATGCTGAAAAATTTAAGAAAGATATAGAGGAATTCTGAACATGAGTAAAATTTGAAGACTGAGCTGAAATCTGGATGCCAATGTGAAATAGTGATCTTCCATGATGATGATATCAACGAATGAAAGTAAAAATCAGTAATGTTAATATGAAAAAATGAACATTCAAAGGAATGGTATTTTGATGAGAATTGAAATTTGGGAATAATTTAGAAGGGAAATCTCGTACATTTGATATGAATGATGAAACTATTAAAAAACTTAAAGAAATATCAAAAGATTCAAGCAAAATTTGGTTATTACCAAATCCTAATAAGTCAGATTTTAATTCTTTTAAAGACAGCTTATGAGGTAAACTATGAACTACGAATCTAAACTTTCCAATATGATGAACGACATGGGATTGAAACAAATTTACACATAAAGTTATTGATGAAAAAGGAAAAGAAAAAGTTGAGGAAATAAAATATTTCTGAACTAAAGATAACAACATATACAAGATTGAATATAATCCGATTAGAAAATCATTTAAAGTATCTTCAACTTTTAATTGAAAAGAAAAATGAAAAAATTGAAAATCTGAAGATAAGCGCCTTTCTTACTCTCGTGATATGGACTGGAATAATTTTCTGATTTTTTTTACTCAAAAATGATTAAGCCCACAAACGGAAGAACAAGCAAATGATATAATGGATAAAAGTGAACAAGAATTTAAAATGGTAAATGGTGGACATCGAAAATTAAATTGGTTTAGTATAAATAATATTAAAAATGTAGTTAAAACACTAAAATGAAACATTAAGAAAAAAATAGACGATTATGAAAAAAACCAAGATAAGAAATTAGAAGATATATTGATATGAGATTGGTGACTTTATAGCAAACTTGCTGGAGTTCTAGGATTTATACCTTCAATGAAAGAATGACTATGAGAACTTGAACAAGAATATTATAATGAAAGAGATAATAGAACATGGGGAAAGATAGAATACTATCTAAAAATCTTTCAAAAAGATCCAGATTTTTGAACAACATTCGATCAAGTTCCCCCTCATGCAAAAATCCAATGATGAAAATCATTACAAGTATTTATCACTAATAGGGTTAAAAATGCAAAAGATAGGATGTGAGACCCTGACATTTATAAAGCTGCAGCTCTACTCTTAGCCAATTTTGAAAAATGATGATCTCCTTATCGTGGATTAGCTGCTCAAGAAAATTCGTGACTTTGGGTAAAAGCTTTGTTATGAAAAGCACATTATGAACAATTTATGAGAGATAAAGCTAAATTAATAAAGGCCCGCGATGATGCTGAAAATTGAGGAGATTGAGATAAAAAATGACTAAATGAAACTTTAGCCGTATGCGAATGGAAATATATAATTAATAACATTAGATGATCCTATGGATGATTAATTGTATGAAGCTATGAAAAGAGAGGGATTCCATGAGAAGATGGAACCAATTATATAGACAATCCTGCTAAGAAGTTATTATCTGATCAATTTGCAAATAAATTAGAATCAGCATATAAGTGACGATTTAATAAATGAACTGTCGAAGAAAAGTATAGCAAATTTAAGAGCAATAATAGCTTTGACGAAATTGAAAATGAATTTGGTAAATCTAGTTCTACAAGGTACCAAACTTGACAAGCAGCATTAAGAAGAATGATAGATTTAGCGACAAATGACAACCTAAGAAAACGTATGAAAAAACATTTTTTAACTTATCTATTGAGTTGAACACTAGATGTAAATTGTGATCCTTGACTCAAGAAACAGGTTTATGGACGAGCCAAACCTATGATGTTTGTGCCTTGATTATTAGTAAAAGAAGCCTGAGTTGCTGAAAATATTGCAGTACTTTTAGATGATGCTACAGATTGAGATTTTTCTAAAAATGTGACTCACTATTTTCATAGAAATAATCAACAAGATGGGGCTATTGAATTTAAAAAACTCCAGTGAGAAATAAATGAGCGGTTAACTAATGAAAAGATGAATAAATTAGAAAATTATTTTTCAAATTTACCTACAAAAGATTTATCACACTACAATGAACCTAAACGTTCAATTATTAAAAAATACCAAAATGCTATGTCTGCATCCAATCGTGATGAAGCAGATTGGTGAATATTGGAAAATCCTAAAGTTGTTAGCAATTGATTATTATCTAGTGTAGAAGTCGTACAAAAAAGGATGAATATTAAGAAATGAGAATTTGATGGTAAAGATATGGATGAAATCAATAACATGAAAGATTTCCGAAAGAATGTTACCAGAGATATAAATAGTAGATCTACTGATACCAGACAAGTAGCTTTCGTATTAGATAAATTCTTCAATCGATTTGGAATTGATGACCAACAAGTATATGAATGGATTCTCACTGCAGACTATTATAATAAGAACCGTTGATCATTCTCATTACCATACAAAGGTATTGAATTAAATATGTGAAACATTTGAGATAAAGAAATTGATTCTATTTTACGGTACGCATTCCAGTGAAATGCATGGAAATCTCGTTGACTATGATGTGATAGACTTCCTGATGAACTATATAGTACACTAGAAGCATTTAGAAAGTATTTTAGTAAAGCATTTAATGACAGAACATTACTGTCAGCCTTCAGTACTAATATTAAGGACACAACACCTCTACTTATGGGTTCTCGAAATACATATGATCAGGCTTTTGCATGAGATTGAGAACTTACTTGGATAGATGCAACTTCTAGTGAAGATGATTTATTTAGTAGCGATGATACTAAGAAGAGAAAAGCAATAAAAAGCAAAACAAAGGAACTTCTAAAATCGTCTGATTTTATTAATTCTGATATTGTAAACATAGAAAAACAATTAAAGAAAAATTTAGGTTGAACGTCTAAACAATTTTTTCCAGTAACATCCTCTCATTCAAGAACATTGAGAGAAGAATATCTTAGAAGTAGACTTACCGCATAATAAAGAAAAAAGACCTCGAATGAGGTCTTTTTTGTTTGAAAAAATCTTAATTTCATCATAGTCATCACATCATTCCAGCGAGATCGTTTGTATCTACACCGAGAATTTCTTTAGTTTGCTCTGCTACTACTTCCTGAGCTTTATTCTGAGCCTTTTGAATAGCTGTAATCAATAAATTTTCAAGTTCAGATTTTTTACTTGGAGTGAAAAGAGAATCATCATTAATATGCAAATCCTTTATCTTCATCTCTCATGAAATATCAATAACTACCTGTGGTTTTTCTTCACCATCTTCCATATAAGTTCACTCTTTAGCTCTAATAATTAGACTTTTTAATTTCTTATCTAATTGCTTATATTTCGTAAACATTTCTTTGTACTGTCATAAATCTTTCATACTAACCATTTTATAATACTTTAACAAAATAAATCTAGATTTAATATAGGATTTCTCCCCAAATATTCAAGTAAAGTTTTATTTCAATTCCTTACTCACAATTTCAATTCATGGGTGGTTTTGACGTAAATCTGCTAATAAAAATCAGATTTTAGCTGGATTGGAAATATCTCATTCAATAATCGCCATTGTCATTTTTCAGTCAAGTTTATTCAACTCAAATTTATAAATAGGGATAGAAAATGTAGAAAATAATGCAATTATATCAATAATACTCATTTTTTTCTGAGAAAATTTCAATTTTATATTTAGTGTATAATTTGTAGATTTCTCACTTTCCTTTCGATGAGCCTCAAGTAATGAAGAATAAGAAAGAGTCTTCAATGCCTTACAATTTAACGTATGAATCTTTATTCATTCACGACCAGATTTTGCAATAATTTTATTTCAAAAAGCTGGTTTACATTCAGGACAGAATACACAATGAAGCAATTTATCATTATCCACTACTACATCCGAAGATTTAGTCTCACCAGATATTGCCGCAGTAATTTCAGATTTCAATTCTCTTTCAAATTGAGAAGTGTCTGAAATCAAAGTCTTTCATTGAGTTTCTTTTTTTAATTCTGGATAAGCTGCACGAACTAATCATCAATATGTTTCTTGTTTATCTAGAACTTGTAATAATCTTCTCTCCACTTCAAGCGGTTCTCACAATTTTTGAATCAAATCTGCATCTGAACGAAACATTGGAAGTCAAAGATTCTTGAGATATTGATTCAATCAATCTATAGCCTCATCCAAACGTGCCTCTCTCTCTTGTGTACGAACATATTTTATCAATTGTCCACGTGCAGATGGAGTATGTAAATAATCAATCCAATGTTTAACTGCTGAATAACGATTTTTGAAAGTATTAATATTTATAATATCTCAGGTTTTTACGATATATGAAAGAGGTTTAATCTGACCGTTAACTATAGCATTTTTGAATCTAAGTCAGATATCTGAGTGTATACTAAATGCAAAATCTAACACTGAAGATCCTGCTGGTAATTCCTTAATATCTCATTTTGGAGTATAAACGAAAATCGTTTTGTCGAGAATTTCTATATTCAGAGAATCTTTAAATTTTTCTTTATCATCTGATAATTGATAGTCTGCAACAATTTGCTGTAGACGCTGAATCCATTGTCATTGTTGAGATGATGCCACAACACTTGCATTGCTTTCTGCATATGCAAAATGAGCAGCCACTCCAAATTCAGCTACTTCATCCATTTTCTTAGTTCTAATCTGTATTTCTACGGGAAAACGAAACATTCATAATATCGTTGTATGTATACTTTTATATCAGTTAAACTTTGGGATGGCAATATAATCTTTAATTTTTTTGATAAGTGGAGTATAGTATTTATGAATAATTCCCAGTATCATATAACAATCCGTCACAGTTTCTGTTACCACACGGAAAGCTAATAAATCCATAATTCTACTCACGTCTTCAGTATGATATTTTTTGTCCATTTTCTCAAAAATTCTGAACGGACTTTTGATTCTTCAAAGTACTTTAAAGTCTTCAATTCATTCTTTTTTGAGGATTTCAGTCAAATTTTTTATTCATTTGTTTAGGAACTTTGAACCATCTTGAAACTGCTTAGTCAAATATCACATAATCTCTTCAAATCTGTCTGGGTATAATACACGAAAAGATCAGTTTTCAAGGTATAGTTGATAATTATAAAGTCAAAGTCTTTTGGCAAGTGGAGCATAAATTTTGAGTGTTTCTGTAGCAATCTTTCTCCTTTTTTCTTCCTCTGGATGATATTGTAAAGTCTGAATATTATGTATACGATCTGCGAATTTCACAAAAATTACACGCAAATCTTTGGCCATTGCAAGAAATGTTTTCTTAATAGTTTCCAAATCACGTTCTTCTCATTTATATCTAACCTTTGACACTTTTACTAATCATTCACAGATGTCTGCAATCTCTTTTCAGAATAATTTTTCTATATCTTCATAAGTATAATCTGTATCTTCAATTACATCGTGAAGAATACAAGACTGAATAGAAACTACATCTGGGTTAATTTCCATAAGGAACTCTGTCGCTCTAAGTGGGTGAATTATATATGGTTCTCATGATTTACGATAAACTCATTTATGAGCTTCACGAGTAAATTCGTAAGTTCTAACTATTTCATCGATTTCTTCTGGTTTAAGATATTTTCTCGCTTTACGCAAAATATTCTCCAAAATATCCTTTGGATCCTCCTCATTACATGGCTTGTAGTCAAAGAATTCCTGAAAGCTTTTTAAATCTTCCATAGCTGGAGAATAAAGTAAAACGTTACAAGAATAGAAATATTTTTCTAACTTGCAAGAAGAAATTTTTATATAAAAAACTAGCGACAAGTAAAAACTCACCACTAGTAGATAGTTTAAACTTTTTTGAGCGTTTGGCATACAGCATTCCAATCATCGAAATCAGCCAGATGTTTCCAGTAATACTCGAAATGGTAGTTCCCTATTTTTTTAGTTACACCTTGGACATTAGGTACTGTCTTCGTCGTATAAACTCCCAGAAAGACTGATTTGTCCTTGTAGGCAGGTATAGGTGTCTCGAATCGATATACCTTCTTGGAACTCAGGTCCTTACAGATGATGTAGAGATTATCTCCATCCTGCATTGCTGGAGCGACCAGATAAGATCTATCTGACAGACGATCTGTATGACGAGTGGCATAATCCCACAGATCTCGACCAAGTTTATCAACCTCTTTATTCTTCAGGATTTTCACCTTGAATTCAGAAATTGATTTAGAGATTCCACACTGAAGATTCAGTTCTGGACCATGGAAACAAGACATGCGTTTTTTATCGTCTCCATAAAATTTTTGTAATTTTTTGAAGGCACGATTGTACTTATCGCACTCACACTCAAATCCTTCCATGTTTTTACCACAGAATGGACATACATACACTTCATTGACACTGATAGTCACATCCTTGTAAGGATACAACAGTTTGCCATTATCTTTTCTCGAAAGAGTCCGGATAGATGATGGTTTCAGGTCCACCTCGAAAAAATGTTTAATATTCTCCATAAATTGAAATGTTTTTTGTTGTTTGTTTTTATTTTGTTGGGTAATTTATAACAATTCACTCTATAATATCAATAATTTGATTGATATCTCTTGCATTTATATTTTCAAAAAGTAAAAAGAAAGGTAGAGTTTAACTTTTAATTATCATAAGCCATGCAAAGAGAGTACAAATTTACAAGCATTTCTTCGCTTTATAAGGATTATAAACCTCTACTAAATACTCAGATTACTGTAAATGGTTGGGTTAGGACTATCAGAGATTCCAAGACTTTTGGATTTATCGAATTGAACGACGGTTCTTGTCTCAAGAATTTACAAATCGTTTTTGAAGATAATTTGCCTAATTTCGCAGAAATATGTAAATATTGAGTTTGTACTTCTTTGATAGTTGAGGGAACTTTGGTAGAATCTCAATGAGGGAAACAAGCTTTCGAATTAAAAGCTTCTAAAGTTACTCTAGTTGGAGAATCTCCACTTGACTACCCTCTTCAGAAAAAAGGTCATTCAATGGAATATTTACGTACGATTGCACACTTACGCCCAAGGACAAATACTTTCTCTGCTACATTCAGAGTTAGAAGTTTAGTAGCTTTTGCTATTCACAAGTTCTTCAACGAAAGATGATTTGTCTATGTTCACACTCCATTAATTACAGCTAGTGACTGTGAATGAGCTGGAGAAATGTTTCAAGTAACTACACTCGATTTGGAGCATCCTAATTTGAAATGAAAGGATTGAAAAGTAGATTATAGCAACGATTTCTTTGGAAAACATGCTTCTTTGACTGTAAGCGGACAGCTTGAATGAGAAACTTTTGCTACTGCATTTGGAAAGATTTACACATTCTGACCAACATTCCGTGCTGAAAATAGTAATACCACTCGTCATGCATCAGAATTTTGGATGATTGAACCTGAAATTGCTTTTGCTGACATCACTGACAATATGGATTTGACTGAAGATTTATTGAAATACGTATTCCAATACGTCTTGGATAATGCTCAACAAGAATTAGATTTCTTCACTAGATTTATCAATCCTGAAGTAAAAGAAAGACTAGAAAAATTTACTAAAGCTGATTTTGGAAGAATTACTTATACTGAAGCTATCGAAATATTAGAAAAATCTGGAAAGAAATTCGAGTACCCAGTTCATTGGTGAATGGATATGCAAACTGAACATGAAAGATATTTAGCTGAAGAATATTTCAAAGGACCTGTATTCGTAATCGACTATCCAAAGGAAATTAAAGCATTCTACATGAAATTAAATGAAGACTGAAAAACTGTAGCCGCCATGGATCTTTTGGCTCCTGGAATTGGAGAAATTGTATGAGGATCTCAGCGTGAAGATAGATTAGATGTACTTACTCAAAAAATTATCGATAACTGAATGAAACCTGAAGATTATTGGTGGTATTTGGAACTCAGAAAATGGGGATCTGTGCCTCATGCAGGATTCGGAGTTGGATTTGAACGTTTGATAATGTATGTAACTGGAATGGAAAATATTCGTGATGTATTACCATTCCCTAGAACTCCTAAAAACTGTGAATTCTAAAAAATCAGATTTATATATAAAAACTTCATCCATAAGTGATGGAGTTTTTTGAAATTTAACTTGACTTTTTTAGTATTTTATATACTTTTAGAAAAACAAACTTTAAAACAAAAATATATGGTAATTAATTTTATTTACACAGTTTTGTTGCTAATCGCAGGAAGCGTTGTAGCAGCTGCAATACTCCTTTTCGGAGTAAAATTCTGTAAAGATGGTGGTGAACTCGGAGCCGATCCAGCATGGAAAGACATTTTCCTTCAGATGATGAGGGGATATCCTTTCTGGATCTGGATTATCGTATTTCTAGCATTTCAGCCAGCCATCATTCATGCCTTGAGTACCTGGATTCCTGCAATATGGACCACATA
The DNA here is from genome assembly GCA_002361595.1 of Patescibacteria group bacterium UBA3291. Lineage (GTDB taxonomy): Bacteria > Patescibacteriota > Gracilibacteria > Absconditabacterales > Absconditicoccaceae > UBA3291. The sequence goes on from DETJ01000009.1 coordinate 130,027, forward strand.
CGATTGGATTCCAAGCTTCTCGGATTTCATCGCATTTATCGATGTAGTTTTCTTCGCGATACTAGTGAGAATAACTGACGACAATGGAAGATTGAGAAAATTCTTCAAGAAAGCTGAATGAAATTCATCGTACATCTCCCTTCGTATTCGGAGGGAGATTTTTAATTTTACTTGACTTTTTATAAAAAATATCTATCTATATCATTAGATAACAAAATGTCCAACAAATTTAATAATTAAAACTATGTGGTTTCAAATTTTCTTCTCAATTGCTTGCGTATTTGCCGCCATTGCACTCACTTCATTCATTATCTCCAATAATAAAGAGATAGATGGCAAAGCTGCTCCCGGTTGGTGGATCGTTAGTATCTTAATTGTCCAACTGTTCTTTGTCGCCATATTAGCCGTATGGTGGAAAGAATGGTGGGGAACTCACCAGTGGATTATGTATGTTTCAACAGGGCTCGCTATAGCTGGCATTACTCTTGGAACAATAGCCAAGATTTATACAAAACGGCACTGGTAAACTAAAACTCAAAAAAAACTCCTCCTGTATTTTTTAGGAGGAGTTTTTTTATTGAATTATTTCAATCTTCCAAATCTCAAAATCTTATATAATACAGCTTTTAGTCATAAGAAAAATACCTTTGGATATTTAAATAACATAACAAAATAAGTATATACTAGCGAATGTCATTTCTTTTTGATAGAAAATTTATCCTTACAACACGATATCACGTACGATAAATCCTTATTATCAGGGAATCTCTTTTGTAAATTAGTAAAATAAGAGAGTCAACTGTTCGTATTTAAAGTTTTAACTGAATTTGTCAATGATGTGTGTCAAGATCTATAACTCCCCAATTTTTTATCGATAAATCCGAACTTTCATCCTCATAATGATATTACTAAACTTGTTCGATAATCTTGATACATTCAAACTCATGTTGGAAGTGGCAATATATAATCTATGTATTTTTTTGGTCTGAACATCATTTCTGAAGACCACATATGAGGACCTATAGTGGATAAGTAAAAGAAACTATCATCATGATAAGCTAATTTGTGTAAAGAAGGATTAGTTAAAATTCAATTTTCATCAATACCAACAGTATCATGATAAGATAAATCACATTCTGGATGGCTCTGCATGTGTGCAACTTGAATCGCTAATTTTTCTCTCGTCCAAATATCATCCGCATCACAATATGCTATTAAAACATCATCTCTATAAACATCAACTATTTTTTTTAATTCTTCTAATCATCTAGTTATTGCTGAATTTACTCATCAATTTTCTTTTGTTATAATTTTTACTTTCTTTTCTATTTTATAATCTTCAACAAAATTCTTAGCTATTTCTCATGATTTATCTGTTGATCAATCATTTACTATAATTAAAAATCGTTTTTCATAATTCTGATAATAGATAGACATAAGTTGCTCCAAAAAATATTTTTCACAATTGTATACTGGAAGAATAATATAAACAGTTGGATTTTTGTCCGTCATTTATAATCTAATTATAAAATAAATATTTTAAAAATTAAATCAATCCTGCTTTTCTAGCCTGATTTCTAGCTCATTCTGTGAGATATTTTTTTCTGATACGAATAGATTTTGGAGTAATTTCCACAAGTTCATCTAGTCAGATATATCCAAGAGCATCTTCAAGAGTCAGATGTCTAATTGGATTTAGAAGCATAGCTTCATCATTTCATGAATTACGGAAATTGTTTTGCTGCTTATTGATTGTAAGATTTACTGTCATATCTCATCATTTTAGATGTTCTCCAACTATCATTCATTCATAAATTGGTTGAGCTGGATCCACGAAAATTGGTCATCTCTCTTGAAGTTTGAAAATTCAGTAATTCATAGCTGTTCAAGTTGCAGAAGAAATCATTGATCAGACTTCTCTTTTTTTGATTTCTCATTTTCGTTCTTCATAGTGAGAAAATGATGAATACATGATTCATTCTCCCTTTGTTTCAAGGATAAATTCTCCACGGAATCAGAGTAATCATCTAGTTGGAATTTCAAATTCAATTGTAGTAAGTCAGTTCGCCGAATTCATATTTTTCATCATACCTTTACGATGAGAAAGCATTTCAATAATAGTTCAAGCCAATTCATCGTTTACACTTACTACCAAAGTTTCGATTGGTTCCCATTTTTCTCCATCCACTTCACGGAAAATTACCTGTGGCGCTCCGACTTGTAATTCCCATCATTCACGACGGATACTTTCGATAAGAACAGATAAATGTAGTTCTCATCTTCAAGATACTAAGAATTTTCAATCTGAAAAATCCACTTCAAGTCAAACATTTGTTTCTAGTTCTTTTTCTAGTCTTTCACTCAAATTTCTAGTGGTCATATATTTTCATTCTTTACCTGCAAATGGAGAATCATTTACGAGAAATTCCATCTGCAAAGTTGGCTTATCAATCGCTATTGAAGGTAAAGGTTCTACGTTTCATGTTCAAACTGTTTCTCACACGAAAATATCTGGGATTCACGCTATTGTGATTATATCTCCACATTGAGCTTCTTCCTGTTCGATTCTTTGAAGTCATAAGGTTGAAAAAACCTTATTGATTTTTCATGTTCTAGTTTTTCATTCATGGTCGATAATTTTTACTTGAGTTCATGGTTTAACTCTTCACTCATATACACGTCCAATTCATAAACGTCCAAGAAAATTATCATATCCCAAATTCACAATCTGCATTCTAAAATCTTTTTCTGGGAAATTTGGAGCCTCTGGCACATATTTCAAAATTGCATCAAAAAGCGGAGTCATGTCCTTTTTTTCATCATTCAAATCTGCCATTGCATATCATTGCTTTGCACTAGCATACATAATTGGAAAATCTGCCTGCTCATCAGTGGCTCAGAGAAGAATGAAAAGATCAAAAAGCATATCTATCACTTCATTAACTCTGGCTGTAGGTTTATCGATTTTATTGATAACTACGATTGGTTTAAGTCAAAGTTCTAGAGATTTTTTTAGAACAAACTTTGTCTGTGGCATTGGTCATTCGTATGCATCTACAACCAAAAGAACGGAGTCAACCATACGTAAAACTCTTTCCACTTCACTACCAAAATCGGCGTGACCTGGAGTATCCACAATATTTATTCTCTCTCATTTATAAATTATTGCTGTATTTTTGGCATAAATTGTGATTCAGCGTTCTCTTTCCTGGTCATTATTATCCATGATTAAATCTTGTCATTCAAGAGCTTTAAGAGTTCAAGACTGCTGTAAAAGCTGGTCTACAAGTGTAGTTTTACCATGATCTACGTGTGCAATAATTGCAATATTTCTAATTGCCATTTTTGAAAATTTTATAATTTGAAAAACTGTGTGGTAGTATACTGAATTGTCAATCATTTTCTAGTTAAAATTCTAGATAAAAATTTGCATTTATAGTAATTCTGAATATAATTAGATGTGTAGGTTTTATGTATAAAAAACAAAAAATGCTAAAATTAAAAAAAATCATTCTATCTTTATTTATAGCGGTTCCTATACTTGCTCTAGGTTTTGGAGAAGGATTAAAAACTTGACCTATAGAATCAAACTTCTGATGAGATTCAACCGCCATAATGGCTGGGGAAGCCGTCGATGATATAGACGAATGATCAAAAACTTTTACCGACAAATTAGGATGAATTATACAGCTTCCTCAAAGAAGCAATTACACCAATTCATTAAATTATGTCATGGATATGATTCAGATAGTTATTAACTGGCTATTAGGTATGTTGGCTTTTATCGCTCTGGTCTATATGATATATTGTGGATTATTAGTATTTTCATCTTGATCTGATAATAAAAATGCCGCCAAAGGTAAAAAATGAATTTGAACCGCAGCAATCGCCCTCACTGGAATCTGAGTTTCATGGCTGATTATTAGTATGATACTACGATTTATCAATTACATTACAACAAAATAAAACACATTTAGATAATAATTCAAAAAATAATGAAAAAAACTATCGTATACTTTATGTCACTATGAATCGTTCTAGGATTAGGATGGGTTTGATTATGTGAATGACAAAAATATGGATGAGTAGAATTAAAATCGACAAATCCATACATGTCAGAGGGGCTAAATAATAATTGTGATGATGAAACTAATCTATGAGACTGCATAAGTGTAAATGAAAATAATAATACTATCATAGTAAGACTTTTATGAGTATTTTGATTAGATAATGACACATGAAAGGATCATAAATTTATAGATTATGCAAGAGCTATCATGAATATGGCGCTATGATTAGTCTCTTTTATAGCTCTAGCTATGTCTATCTATACATTCTATATGATGTTTTTCACCGAAAATGAAGCATGAATCAAAAAAGCGAAATGAAATCTTACTGGAATTTTCATTGCCTTAGCTGTTATATGATTAGCTTGGCTTATTGTCAGCTTCATATTCCGATGGTACGAATCAAATCGGTTGGGAAAAATATGATCATAAAAATACACCAATAATTTATTTAACTGTCTAATAAGATATGTGAGTTCTAGACCTAGAAAAATCAAAAGTAAAAAAAAACAAAGCAGACAATCTGTTTAATACAGAGACCATGCTTCCAATTTCTGAAATTAAAAACTGAATTGTAATTTTGAAAGATGGATGATTACGCTCTATTATTAAGGTCGAAGGTTTAAATCTTGATCTGAAAAATTACGATGAACAGCAAGTAATTCTGGAACAATACAAAAGATTTTTGAATTGATTGGCGTTTCCTATTCAAATTTTGATTCGTAATACATACTTAGATTTAACTGAATATTTGTCATACCTAAAAAGAAATTTAAAATGAATTGATAATCCTGCCCTTAAAAAACAATGAAATAATTATGTAACATTTTTGGAAGGGATAGACAATCAACAGTGACTAATTTATGTGAAAGAATTCTATATCGTAATTCCATATTACTGGGATGAAAGAGACGCCGAACAAGTAAATAGATCTCGATGGGATAAATTTTTGAATGTATTAAATGCTAAAGATGATGTAGAAATGATCGTTGAAAGATACAGAACATTCATTAAATATGAGCAAAATATTCAAACCAGAGAAAATGTACTTATCGCTGGGCTAAATGATCTCTGAATGTCTGCAGAACGTTTGGATACTGCCAGTGTAGTTTCTCTATTATTCCGTATGTATAATCCACTACTCGACAGTTCTCAAGCAAGATTTGTAGAATAATATTAATACTTGAAAGCGCATAAAACTCCACATACGTGGAGTTTTTTTACTTTAGAATTTTTATTGCTTTATAAAAGGTTTTATTTATATTTAATTTGTAAAAGATTTATAACAAATCACGAATAAATGTTGTTACTTAAAGGAAAAGAAAAATCTGAATTACTAAAAGAAAAATATAGAGAACTTAGAACTCAACATTTTGGTGATGAAAAAAAATTCGTAGCAGTTTTATTTTTTGGCAAAAGTAATCCATCTCAAGTTTACGTAAATCTCAAGAAAAAATATGCAAAAGAAATCTGATTTAATTGTCTGATTTTTGGCCAATGAGAAGTTTGATTTGAAAAAGAATATCCAGATCTGGTAGATTTTCAAAAGAGAGAATATTCTGATAAGAATGAAGTGATTGAATTAGTGAAAATTTTAAACAACGATGAACGTTGTGTGTGAATAATTTGTCAGCTTCCTTTGACTGAAGAATTGAAACCATATCAAATAGAAATTTGTAATGCCATCACTCCCCTAAAAGATATGGACTGACTTTGAGATAAATTGCAAGAATGGGCATTTGAATGAAAAATCGAATTTTTACCAGCGACTCCTCAAGCAGTAATTTCACTATGGAATGCTTATAATTTATGAGATTTTGAGTGAAAAATAATTTCAGTAATATGACAAAGCGATATAGTTTGACGTCCTATTAGTAGATATTTACAATTGAAATGAGCAAAAATACATACTTTTGACATCAGGAATACTCCTGAAGAAATAATGGATCAAACTAAGAAATCTGATGTAATTATTTCATGTACATGAGCATTACATCTAATCAATAATAGATTTGTGAATGAAGAAAAAAATCAGATTTTAATTGATGTTGGGTATGGATTTTTGGATGGGAAATCTACTGGAGATGTAGATTTTGAAAAAGTGAAAGATAAGGTTTACGCCATTAGTCCTGTACCTGGATGAGTAGGGCCAATGACAGTTGCTAGCTTATTTGGAAATATTTTCACGATTTGGTGACAAAAAGATATAATCGAAGATTTAGCTGAAAACTAATATAATTTGACATCATCTGATGGATTACTATAATCCTTATCGGAATTTAAAACTTAATAATAAAAATGAAAAAATTTCTCGTAATAATATTCACCATATTATCAGCAATTTTTATGTTGAATCATTATTGTGATGCTATAAGCGTATCTGATTTTTCTCCTGCTTTGGATAAAAAAGTAGCAAAGATGAGAACCGCAGAAGAAAAAGTTAAATTCCTACAAACTTTTGCAGATTTATTAACTGATCCTGTTTTCACAAAAGATAAGAATGCAAAACTCTTTTCAGATCTCAGAGATTATACTCTAAATATGCTCAAATACTTTGAATACCAATTAGAAGAAGAGAATTCAAGAAACCAACTTTCATCAAACAAATCCACAACAACCACACAAAAGACTTCTAAATCAAATTTACCACACCTATCGAACAATTTTTCGGATATTAATGAACAAAAAGTCCGTAATGCTATTCTATCATGGCATAATGATGAGAGAAATAATGTTTGAGTAAATCCATATGCATACAGTCTAGATTTAGAATGATCTGCTACGACCTGGGCAAATAAACTTGCAGATTCCCACAAAACAAGCAATCTTCACCTAAGAAATGCATGAGACTGATATTATAATTACAATTCTATGTTAAACCGATTTTCAAATTTATGAATCAATTTCCCTGGAAGTGTAAAATGAGCTGCATCTTTTAGTGAAAGCATATGATATGGTACATATAAATGCTCAAAATCTGACTGCAGTGATGATTTAATTACAGCCATTAAAAAAACTTGGACAAACTTGATTATGAAAGAAAAAGCTTCAAAAGGTAGTCACTATAATGCCGCAGTAATGAAACATTTTACTCAAATGTGAGCAGGAATAGCAATTGATAAAAGCAATAATAGATATTACCTAGTTTTACACTACGGAGTTGATCATTAAGAAAATAGCCATTGACTTCTATGAAAAATAATATATATTACACCAAGAAACAAAAAAATCATCATTATGAAAAAAAGTGTAATAAAATTGTTATTGCTATGTATCATCTTAGCAGCATTGGTTGTTTGGAATGGAATTTATATGGAATGTATTTTCCCCGATTTAATAAGATGCCAACCTGAATGTACTCTGAATAACTTATTAATACTTATCCAATCAGGTATAAAAGAAGAATGCATATTCAGGTACTTACCAATCATCTTTTCCTCTTGGATATATGTAACAACTAAAAAATATAAAAATAATTGGACTAGCATAATTCTCATTCTCCTTGTTATTTTTATTTTATGTGTTCAATTTATCTTTTCAACATTACATATTCCATTAGATCCTGTTTATAGAGAGATTTTATACGAACTACCTCCTTATCCAACATTTAAAGAATTATTTAATACATTCCTTTTACAAGGGATTCTAGGTATTTCACTGTGTGTCTGCTATATAATATATATTCCAAAAGAAAATCCTCTGAATCTATTCCAAATAAAGAGCCTAATTGCCAGCTGTTTTGTACATATTATACACAATCAGCTAATTGTAATTTTATACTAAAAAATCCTCCAAATTATTGGAGGATTTTATATATTTATATAATATTTTATGATTAAACAATTTGATTTTTTATATTTTTAACTCTAGCTACAAGCTTCTTATATTCTTGTTCTCCATTTGCCACCTTACTATATACACCATAAACATTTTCATTATTGTACATATACGATTTTTTTGCAAGTCATGCATCCATAGAAATAACCACATCTTTAATATTTTTTATCTCAACAGGAGACATACTTTTATTAATCTTTTTCTCTATTTCAGACAACATTGTATGCATTCATTTATAAACATCAGCATATTTTTTCATATCTGATACTTCCTGTCTTTTATTTTCTAATATTTTTTTATAATCAGGCAAATTAGATATTCACAATTTAACATATCTATTCATTAAATTTTCAGTATTTTGGATTGAAGTTTCAACTTCAGGAACCCAACCAATAGTTACTTTTGATGATTTTAAAGAAGTCAAAGCTTTATTTGCTTTTCCTAAATAATATTCGTTTGCTTTTCTATCTAAATAAGGGCCTAAAATTGATTTAAATTTATCCTCACTAAACTTTCAATTAACATAAAGCGAATCAACTTGAGATTTAGTCATATAAAATGCACTTCAAAAGTGTAAATTTCATTTTCAATCAAATGCAATTCATGTTCAAGAAAATAATCAATCAGCCAAATCTAGTTTATTACCAGCCACAAATCTATGATCTTTTAGATACTGTTGAGCCTTTGCAGAAAACTTTCTGATATCAAATGACTCAATTGAACTAACTATACCTGCTTCTCTTTTCTCTTTTGAGGTTACTTTTTCGGCATTGTTAATTCTGGTCACAATATCTTTCGCAAATTGTAATACATCAACTTCTCATGACGAATCCTTCTTTATATTGAAATTAATACTATGTGGCTTTCCATTTATATTTGAAACATAGTAAATAATAGCTTCAGAACCTTTAATTCTATATTTTGATTTTCTCAAGCATCAATCTTCATCCAAAACATTCATCTTTTTAAGCTCTCTAGATTTACCTTTTGCAATTGAGTCAAACACTTTTGCAAATGGATATGTCCCTAATCCTTTAACCGTACATCTCTCAAATTGTGTTCTATTAACAACATCCGGCTTTTTAGGTTTCACTTCTCTTACAGTATTTTTATAAGCATCAATTCAACTTTTTGTATTCGTTCAAACAATTCCATCAATTCACTTTGCTTCATTATTATAAGCAATGGGATTTACAGAAATATGTTTTCAATTAGCTAAAACAAACACTTGAATAGCCGCAGCTAAATCAGATCTTTTTTCAACCTTTACTCAATTAACTGTGCCTGTTGCCGTATCAAAATTTTTAACAATTTCCGACAACTTCATATTTTTACCTCATACATTAAATGATTCATTTCACAATGCAACTTTTTGTTTTTGAATAGATTCAACTGATAAATTTTGCAAATCCTGTTTTTCTTTGAGATTCAAACTATTTAGTTTGTTTCATTCTGCACTTCTATCCAAATCTTTAAGTACTGTCTCTGCCATTTTAATAATAATTAATAAATAAAAATTTAATTATAATAAATTAATTAAATCCAATAGTTTATCTGCATCTTCTAAATCCTGCTGTGAAGATACCGCTGCTTCATCGGAGAGTTTTTTAGCTTTATCCATTTGTTGTTGACGTTGCTCTTCTATTCTCTCTTTTGATGCAACTGTTACCTCCACTATAAATTCATAAAGTTTTTCCATCACAAGTTCTTCTGGTAAAGTATTAGAGGATAAATATTCAATTGCTCTCTCAGAAAAATCTAATTTATTTTTAGCAAATTCAAAAATCGCTAAAAGTTTCTTCTGCTTTTCTTCGAAAGATAATGCTTTAAACTCCTGTATTTTTACTTCTTGCTCTGTCATACAAATGGCCTAGTAAATAAATCTACACACTTATATTATATATATAATTACAGAACTTGTCAAATTTTTGATGACTTTTTTCATTTCTCTTGAAATTCACATTTCAATAAATATTTTTTTCTTATTCGAAATTTATTTTTCAGTTAATTAAAAATTATGGCAAACAAGTACAATTTTGCGGAATCTGAACCAAAATGGCAAAACTTTTGGCAAGAGAACCACATCAATGAATACGAAAAATGAAGTAGTAAACCAACATTTTCTTTAGATACTCCCCCTCCAACGGTAAGTGGAAAACTTCATATCGGACATATTTCTTCATATACTCAAGCTGAAATCATCGCAAGATACAAGAGGATGAAAGGTTTTAACGTATACTATCCTATGGGATTTGATAATAACTGAATTCCTACTGAACAGCTTGTAGAAAAAGATTTGAAAATAAACATCAAAGAGATGGAAAGAAAAGATTTCATCAAGAAATGTCTAGAAACTAACGAAAGATATGTAGAAATCTATAAAAATTTATGGAGAAGAATGTGACTTTCTGTTGATTGGACTAAATGTTATAGCACAATAGCATTATCTACTCAGCAACTAGTTCAGAAAGAATTCGTAAAATTATACAAAAAATGAGAAATAATTTCTAAGGATTTCCCAGCTTTATGGTGTACTAAACTACAAGCTACAATCGCTCAAGCTGAAACTGAAGAAAAGGAATTTAATGAATTTTTCAACGATATAGAATTTACCTTAGATGATGGGACGAAACTCGTAATTGCCACAACTAGACCTGAATTATTGCCAGCCTGTAAAGCTGTTTTCGCACATCCAGACGATGAAAGATATCAACCGTATTTTGGACATAAAATCACTACTCCACTTGGAGATACAGTGCCTCTTTTGCCAGATGATAAAGCAAAAATCGATAAAGGAACTGGACTTGTAATGTGCTGTAGTTACTGAGATGAAGTAGATGTTTATTGGTTCCAGAAACACGAATTAGAACCAAAAATCTGTATAGACAGATATGGAAGAATGATAAATACAGGATTACCAGAAATTGATGGACTTAAAGTAGAAGAAGCTAGAGAAAAAATGATGGAAATTTTGACTGCAAAATGAGTAGTTAGAGCTAGAACTCCTATCATTCAGAGTAAAGCTATTTCTGAAAGATGAAAAGTTCCTGTAGAAATCTTACCTGTTCATCAATGGTTTGTAAGAATTTTGGATAAAAAAGATATTTTGTTAGCTCAAAATGATAAAATGAATTGGTATCCAAATTTCATGAAAAAAAGATCAAACGATTGGATTGAAAACTTACACTGGGATTGGAATATCTCTAGAAATAGAAAATTCTGAATTCCTATTCCTGTTTGGTATGATGTTAATACAAACGAAATAATCTTGCCAAGTGAAGAACAACTTGAACGTGGTCCAGTAGATCCAAGTGTAGATTTACCAGACGGATATACTGCCGACCAAGTTAAATGAGAAACATTAGTTTTGGATACTTGGTTCACTTCTGGGTTATCTCCATTGATTAATAAGAAAATGCTTGAAAGAGATGGATTTGATACTACAAATTTCTTTCCAATGGACCTCAGACCTCAAGCACACGATATTATCAGAACTTGGTTATTATATACTACATTACATAGCTATCTCAGAGAAAACGATGTACCATTCAAGAATGTAATGATATCAGGTTTCGTAATGGCTCAAAAATGAGAGAAATTTAGTAAATCAAAATGAAATGCTAAATTCGATCCAGAAACACTTATCGACCAACGATGAGCTGATGCTGTAAGATATTGGGCAGCTGGATGACAACTCGGAAAAGATATGCTTTTCGAAGAAAATGAATTCAAAAACTGACAAAAATTAGTTACAAAACTCCGAAATGCAGCAAGTTTCGTAGGAATGCTGACTGAATGATTTAATCCAAAAGCAGATTTTGATACTTCAACTTTGCTTGAAACTGATAAATGGATTATAGCTAGAGCAAACGAAACTATCAAAAAAATGTCAGAATACTTAGATAATTTCGAATATGGTTTAGCAAAAATCGCTTTTGAAGACTTCTTCTGGCATGATTTGTGTGACAATTATCTTGAATTAGTAAAAGTAAGATTATATAAACCTGAATTATTTGAAAATTGAGAAGTAAAGAAATTGGCATGACAATGGACTTTGTACAATGTGCTATTTGCTACTCTCAAGATGATAGCTCCATATTTGCCACACATCACTGAGGAAATTTATCAAAATCAATTCAAAGATTTTGCTAATGAAATATCTATCCATAAATGTGCATTCCCAACTGAAATATTAAATATCGATAATCCAGAAAAAATTATAGCTGAATTTGAAAAAGTTAGTGAAGTTATCGAAGCAGTTAGAAGATTCAAAACTGAATCTCAAATCTCAATGTGAACAGCACTTGAAAAGATAGTAATTTACTGCAATGATGAAGATAGAAAGAGCATAGAACTATTTGAGGATGATGTACTTTGAGTAACTAAAGCTGACAGCATCGAATGGAAAGCTTGAGATTTGACAGTAGATTGTGTAGTTAAGCCTGAAGAAAAAGCTGAATAAAATTTATTTCAAACAGTAAGGAGAACAAAAGTTCTCCTTTTTTAATCCAAAAAATAACAGCCTAATATAGGCTGTTAATAAAAAGATAATCTAAACATCAGCATTCACCACAGGAACTTTTTTGGTGTTTGGTATTAAAGCAATACCTAAGACACACAACAGTAAGAGTCCAAGGAGAATAACACCACTAGTAGAATTTCTGTGATACAATTCCTCAATCTGCTCGACCGATTGATTACCAGCAACGGCTTGCACCCCCGTCATACGCGGTGAAGTAAACACGGTAACCAACATTCCCTCAACTGGCTCAACATCCTGTGTTTTCCCATATGAATGCGGATTGTTGTCAAGAATAGTTACAGTGGCAACGGTGTATTGAGTTGAGTCAACAACCACAAACCAAGTGCCACTCTTCATCTCATACTGTAGATTTCCGGAACCGATAATATTCGGCTCAATCGGATCACTATCAAACCATGAACAACTCGTTAATATCATGCTAAACATGATACTTAACATAAAAAACAACTTCTTCATAAGCTTACTTTTTAATTTTTTGTTTTCATTATTGTATTAATATGTACACTATAACTATAAGATACATCTTTTTCAAGATAAAAAAGCATAACATTAATACACAAACATCTATTTCAAAATCATGATTTTTCTTCAGACTTTTTAATTCATTTAAAATACCAAAAATAGCGGTCAATTAGGTCGCTATTTTTTGTTATGAACTTTACTTGACTTTATATAATAAATATATATATTATTAATGTCAGGTTAGCTCAGAGGCTAGAGCAACAATGGGTAATATCTATTAAAAGTCTAGGTAAATGACGCGACGATGAGCCGAGGCAAGATTCCTAGTAGACTCCAACGCGGAGGTGTATCATTGACAGAAACTATAATAGGTATTGTGCCGCGAAGATGAGCTGAGGCAAGACTCTTAGTAGGCCCTTTCAGGGGGATGGTAAGCACTTTGGCTAAAGTATTGTAAGGAATGGTTCGAGTCCATTACCTGGCTCAAATTTGAATCCACCATTATTATGGTGGATTTTCCTTTTTGTATTGAAATAATAAAGTTAAATCTATATAATTGGGTTAATAAATAAAATGTCAAACTAATAAAAGAAAGGAGTTTTGTATGAAAAGATTGTACAAATTGTCATTCAGGCCAACCGTCTTTGGTATCAACGACGAGAAAGTACTAGTACTAGAGTGTAAAGTTCGTAAAGAAAAGAGGAATATCGATGCAGGAAATGACAGGATATCATTACATCCAAGCGGGAAGATCCACATTTGGGACGATCCTCTGAATATTTCAGAGGAAAGTTCGAAGGATTGGTCCAAGTATTTTGAGGTTAAAATTCTGCCTCATGTTGGGAGTGTTGAAATGCTTCAGAATTGCGAACTTTTCATTGAAAAGATTGAAAAAACTTAATTTTTACCACTACTAAGGAGCCTGAATTCAGACTCCTTTTTCATATAAAAATTACTTCAATATCATAATTTTTCTTCAGACTTTTTGATTTTCTCTTTTATAAAGTTCTTCAACCACTTCTAAATTCCATTTCAATTTCTCACATAGCAAGGTAATCAAATCCTGAATTATATTTTCATGTCAAATATAAACTGGAATGGTAAATACCATTACTGGTCTTTTTTCATCATGCTTATCATAAAAATCTGCAATAGTCTGGATAAACTGCAAATATAAGTTCTTTACCCAGCGCTGATATTCATAAACTTGCTCGGCTGTAGTAGATTGTTTAATAATTGGTCAAAGCCATCACTCAGTTACAATTAAAGTTTCATGGTCAAGTAATGGGGCAAATAATTTTTCATCCAAAGGTTTAGAAATATCTTGATCAAAAAAATCAAAAAGCTGATTATGAAAATTTCTATTATTTTCCCACCACTCTTGGTTTTTGAGTGCAAATCAAAGTTTAATATCTGAACCTATAAAATCATATCATAAATAATTCGCTATAATTCATGTAGTTCCAGTTCCACAGAATGGATCATAGATTAACTTAAATTTCTTATTCTCAGCCTGTGATAATGCGATATTTATCATTGTATGTGTAAGTTTTGCGGGCATCATTCACATCTGCATACTACGACCAGGTTTTTCAAAATCTGCTAATTCGTACAGTTTAATATTTTGATATCAAAGCACAATCCCCCATTCTGCTCAGATTTTGATTAGTTCTATTCATTTCTTTTTTACATCCATATCTGTGTGTAAAAGCCCAACTTCTTTGTATCTTTTTAAATTTAATTGTTTTTTGAATTTGACAGCTTGATTTTTATCTTCCATTCAAAGAATTTTCTTATCTCCAACGTAATTTTGAATTTCAGAAATTGAGATTATCTTTCACCATTTCACTAACGACGCCAAAGAACTAATCTGATCTTCTTTTTTAGTATCAAAAACTATCAAATGCTTTCAGACTTTTTTGATATCTTTTGCATCAATTAATTTTAATTCTGCTAATGTAATTTCTGGAAAATTCCCTATCACTGCGAAATACATATAATCCTATAATAGAATAAACAAATTCAGTATAATTAAATACCACATACTTTCAATTATTTATTATTACAAATATAATGATATAAAAGGTGTATAAATTCAATTCTAATAAAAATGTCAATATTTTTTAATTTTATTTGATTTTTATAGTCAAATCTTTATATTCAAAAATATGTTAAACAAAAAAACAAACGAAAAAATGAAAAAAAGTGTTAAAAAAATTAGAGAGGTTAACCTCAAAAAGCCGTTATATGTGCTTTCAGAGGACTATCCTCTATTGCGTGAGTTTTCTCAAATCATCGATAAATTCGATGAGAAAAGAGATTTGGTGTATTTCTCTGAGTTTTACAATGAGATAATGCCAGCTGTCAACAGTATAGCCATATACGTTGTAAATAGCAAACTGGCGGGGATTAACAAAGTTATTGACGAATTTATTTTCAAATCTCAAAAAATTGTTAGTCTTCTCAAGGTTCTTCACTCAAGATTCGGATTAATCAGCAATTATCCTATTGGCAAGGATCATCCAGATTGGTACGCTGTTTCTCAAAAAGAAAGCGAAGAAATCTTGAGAGACATACAACACATTCTCAAAGAAATGCTTACACTGAAGGATCTCAGTTATTAGCTCTCAAAAGAGCCTCTCGTTTAAAAGAGGCTTTTTTTATTTTTTCATTAATTATTTATTATTATCCCTATACTCCATCAATAATTTTCAAAGAATATTCTTTCATTTTCATGTGTTTTGATTTATTCCGAAACGCACATCTCATCGATAAGTATACTCTATAATCTTTTTATCTCCTGTCGCCAAAAGCTCTGCTTTTAATTCTGGATTATTATCAAATTTTTCTCTAATAGCATTCCTCATAAATTCAATTCTTTTTTCTTCATCCTGTTCTAAATTATATAACTTCCTAGCTTTCATAGCTAATCAAAATCCTGTGGACAAAAAAGCTATAATTTTCTTTACTCATAAATCATCTACTCTTTGTGCCATATAATATCATTCGCTACATCGATATTCATTTCCATATTCATCAATGATTGGATTTTTTAGTAGAGTCAGGTTTGAACCATTCTCAAAAATTAAAGTCTGACCTAATTCTTCTTTAGTCAGATTTATTTGTTTAGAATGTGGATGAGTGACCAATGCTGCATCCAAAATCTCATTTTTAGAAAAGCTTTCCTCTGTAAGTAAACTCTCGTTAGAATATTTCATAGCTCTATTTTAACTCATTTTCTAAAAATTTAGATAATCATTTCTTATCGAAGCAACACGCAAAGCTTCACTTATTTTCTTTATAAAATTCTTTTAATTTTGTATTCTCAAGTATTTTTTCTAAATCAGGAATATCTCATAAATAATCTATAACATACAGTTTTCATTCAGATTTTAATATTTTTGAAGCTTCTGATAAGAATTTTATTATATCTCAATCTGATTTATTATAAATATGCGACAACGTATGTGCAATAACCACAAAATCCTGACTATTTTTATCTATTCACTCAATTTTATCTCATGAGGAGGGATTAAGAATCAATCCATATTTTTTCTGATTTTCTTTCCAGTTTTTTAAATGATTCATCAATATTTTACGTCTACGTAAATATTCTTCAATTTCTGCCTGACGTTCATTATATCGCTGTAATTTTTCCTGAGCTTCCGCTATTTCTTTTTCATCCTTACTTTCTGGAAGGACATCTATAATTTCTGCCTTTATTTTTTCAAATTTACCTTCATTTTTCCATCTACTTTTTTCCTGCATCCAATCAATATTCTCCTGCAATTTAGCATCAATTCATTCCTGATTTGCAAACATCGGATCTACTACTATTACTTTCGCTCACTCTTTAGCCATATCCATCTCAAAAATTCCAAATCATCATCCAATACTCGTAATATTTTTCCCCTTACAGTCTTCCAATTTCAGATTCATAAAATCCAAAAAATTTTCAGTAATCCGATTTGGACTAATGCTTTTCACATCTACATATCATTCTGGATATTTTTCCTTTTCCATTCAGATTTATTTTATCATTCTGCTAAAAATTTTCTTTTCCAATCTTCCAAAATACGCTCAAGATAAACGATATTATGTAATCAAAGTAATGCTCATCAAAGCACTTCTTTTTCACGTAATAAGTGGTGAAAATATGCCTTAGTTAAATATCTACATGCATAACAGTCACAATTCGAAGTTAAAGGAGAAAAGTCTGAAGCATATTTTGCGTTAGTTATTTTGATATTTCATTCATCTGAAAATATAATTCCATGTCTTCCTAGTCTAGTTGCACTTACACAGTCAAACATATCTATTCACTGCTCTATCGCAAAACGAAAGTCTGCAGGAGTTCATACTCACATCAAATATCTAGGTTTATCATTCGGTAATTTAGGTGCGGTATACTCTATTACTTCCTCAATCTTCGATCTTTCTTCTCAGACGCTTACTCCTCCAATTGCTATTCCATCTCGTGCATATTGTGACAAAAATTCAAGTGACTCCTGACGTAAATCTAAATATGTTCCTCACTGAACTATAGGGAATAAGACTCCCCTAGTTTCATCATATTTTGGACCGAAATGTTCAAATGCTCTTTTAGCCCAACGATGTGTCATCTGCATTTGACGAGCTGTATGCTTTTTGTCTGCATCTCATGGAGAACATACATCCAATACCATCATAATATCAGATCCAAAATCTGACTGAATATCTACTACTTTCTCTGGAGTGAAAAAATGTTTACTTCCATCATGTGGAGATGAAAATTTTACTCATTCCTCAGTCAACTTCATTCTCACATTATGAGAAAATCATTTATCATCTTTTTTCCCTAGTCATAAACTGAATACTTGAAATCCTCCACTATCTGTCAAAATCAATCAATCATTCCAATTTTCAAATTTATGTAATCATCATGCTGCCTTGATTAATTCATTTCATGGACGTAAGTATAAATGAAAAGTATTTGCAAGAATTAATTTTATAGGTTCGATATGAGTTCAAATATAATGAGGATCACGTAACAAATCCAATATTATTCATTTAATTGTCGCTTTTGTTCAGACTGGCATAAAAATAGGAGTCTGAATTTTTACTCCATTTAGCTCGATTTCTCCAACTCTTGCATTTCCCCTTTGTTTAAGTATAGTGAATTTTAGTTTATTATGCATTGACTTTTCAAGTAAGATAAACGAAAATACTATAAAGAAAACCCACAAATAAGCAAACGATTTTAATTATTGTAAATAGTTATAATGCTCGAAGAAATCAAAAAATTAATTTACAGTAAATATAAACCAGAAGATAAAATCTGACTTTTCTTTTCTCTTTTTGATGAAAAATGAAATCTTTTAATTTCAAATGGAGTTTTGACTACAGACAAAAGTTTAGAAGAAATGATAAACTTATTATATAAATGAATCCTAAGCAAACAAGAATCCAAAACTAAACATATCATCATCGATGTAGTAAACGAAATAATTGAACAAAAAGACGTTGCTGCATTCTTAAATATGGACCCAAAAACAAATTGAGTTCTTCTGGCTGAAACTACGTGAGAGAAAACAGGATTAATGCTTCCAAATATGAAATGAATCACTTCAATGAAACAAGCTGTAGCTTGAATTAAGTCAAAGTACCAATTACAATGAGATGTAACTATTTCTACATTCACCGTAAATGAGTTGATATTGAATAGATAAATTAGTTTATTTTAGCCGAACGATGCACTACTCATGATTGATATAATCACCTCAATTTATCAGCAAAGTTTTCGGACAAGATTATATTTGATGGATTAGTTATTCAATCTTGATTATTACTACCCTCACGGTTACCAAAATATCTAAAATGCCCATTAGCTCACAATACATTATGATATATATAATCCAATTCACAGGAAGCTAACATATCTTCTAATGGACGCCTTTCCCATTTAGTACTCACCGCTTCCAGTTCCCCTATACAATTTTTCTTTTCTTCAATAAAACACTCAAAGTGCCTCTTTCCTAATAAAGCTTTAACCCATACCCCAGAATTATCTTTTCAAGGTAAACTAGAATAAGGACCTCATTCCTTTAAATCATTCAAAAGAAGAGCCGCTGCTTGATATATTCAAGGATAATCTAATCTATCATTAGCAATATTTATATTATTTATAATGTCTTGTTTCATATTTTCATCCGATTTTAATTCTCATAAATATTTTTCAATTTCCCTTCGAACATTATCAGCTGTAAATTCAAACTTTTCTTCAGTTAATTTTAATTGCGATTTCTGCCTATTAATCCAATTTTCACCATCCGATATAATTCTTTGTTTCACCATTTCAGAAGTATGTTCCTTAAAATCTTTATCAGAATACAATTCTTCACGAGAATTTTGATGATTCGAATCTCTATCAATCAATTCTGAATCTGACGTTCACAATTTATTTTTCATTACAATAAACTAATAAACTAAAATCACACAATTATACACATAAACAAAAATAATGCAAAAAATTACCCATAAAATTTCATTGAAAAAAAAGCACCATTTATTATGATTAATTAGTTGATTAAAAGTCAGATTTTTAAATTTTTACTTTTTGGAAAATGTTTTATTTACGGCAGGAAAACTACGATCCTAAATATCCGAAATTCCGCGTAATAAAATCTCAGCCAGAATTCTGACTTCAAAATTACTTGCTCTACGAACCACTTTCAAATATTATATATTCTACTACTCAATACCCAAAATATAAACACATCTTTCTTCTAGATGACCAAAGATTTGCATTTTTTAGCTATGATATTCAGTTTACAGCTGAAAAGAAGCTAACTTTGAATGATATCAATTCTTTAGTGCAAGAAAAATTATTCAAAGCTGAAAAACAAACAAGAGAAAAGTTCCTTTTTTCTCATATAGATTCTATTCTAGTAAACTGACAAGAAAAACAGTTCTTAATCTGAGAATCATGAGAAATTTCTTGCAGAATTATTTTGGTTTTTCTCAATAGAGAAACCTGTAGAATTTTCAACGATAGATTCGGAGATTTTCAATCACAAAAAAATATAGAAATCTATCCAGAAAGTTTCCAGACTATCACATATCTGAGAAATAATATGCATATGGATGACTTCCTTTTGCTATATATTAGAGATTCTCACTGTAAATGAGTTTTGATTGAGAATGGATTTTATAGCAAAATAGACAGTATAAATCTGTGAGTAAACGCTCTAATGCAAATGTACAAAGATAATTGAATTTCCAAGTATCGATACAAAAATTATGAAGAAATAGAAGAAAACCAATTTGCTAAAAATCTTGTGGTTCAAACATTGGAATTTTATTCAGATATGCTATGTAAACGAATAAATGAAAAAGAATTCTGAAATCACAATATTTTTGTAGTTTCATCAATTATGAAAAACTGACATTTCATGGAAATTTTCAATAAACTTTACTCACAAAGCAATAATAAATATATTGTTCCATTCCACTATTCAGAAGAACTTGACCAATTTGGTAGAGTTCGAGAACCTGAAGACATAGATGCATTAATTTATGCAAATCGTATTTTATGGAAAGAAATCCAATGAATCAAAAAAACAATAGAATAAAATATATTGTCCTCCTTTTTGAAAGGAGGGGGACCACGTAGTGGTGGAAGATTTTTAAACATAGATCGTCAAAAATCCTCTCGGCTAAAGCCGTATCCCCTTTCAGCAAATGGGAACAGAAGTAATAAAATAGGTTCTTCGCTAACGCTCAGAATAACAATGAATGTACTTGAAAAAAAATCTGATTTTTATATATTACATATCGTTCAATCAAAGCACAAAGTTTCGGATAACCGGAATTAGGAAAGTCCTGACATTGAAAAACGGGAGGCATTTCACGGATGCTGGACAGCGAAAGCTCAAATGAAAGTGCCACAGAAACGAAAACTAATCGATTCATTTCGATGAAAGATGCAACGTGAAGATAGTAATTTAGATTACTTACTTCTACTCAGTTTAGCAGATTGCTATTCGAGGGGCAAACCACTTCCCAATGCAAGCTTCCTCTCATGAGGAGTGCAAGATCAAAGATTAACTCTTTGCTAGATATATCGTGCTTTAAACACAGAATCAGGCTTATTGGTTGAACAAAAAAAATGTAGGGCTGTAGCTCAGAGGTAGAGCGGTGGTCTCCAAAGCCGCGCGTCGCGAGTTCGATTCTTGCCAGCCCTGGACTAGAATAATTCAATTCTTACATAAAAAGGCTTCCACAAGCCTTTTTACTTTGCTCTGATAGATTTTTAAATAATAAAAAATACAAAATGTGGTGGAATCAGGTAATCAATTCATTTCAATACGTATGGGATACGATATGTAAATTCACATATGAACAGCCTTTCATTTTCATCATAATCCTGATTTTACTCATTCGATCATCGATTTCTCGCATATTCAAATCACGCTTAAAAAAGAAATATATCGATCCATACGAATGGTCTGGAAATACTGACAACAAAGATTTCTATGTTAAATATTACAAAAAAATACAATATGTGGACCTATTCTGAGCATTAATTTGAATAATATTAATTTTTGTATATATGCTCACCAAAGATAAATTAGTCTGAACTATTTTAGCTGTATGAGTATGATGACTATTGATAACCTTTCAGACTTTTACAGTTTCTTTGTTCACTTATTTTCTATTAATCGCAAATTATAAAGTCTGAGATACAATAAAGGTTAAAATCAACTGAGATACTGTACAATGACAAATATTGTACATAAAACTTCTACATGTATGAATGTCTGGGAAAAATGACTTTGGTGAGAATACCGGAGAATCTTTCGTAATTCCAAACTATCAGATGTGGAATAATCCAATTACGAAAGTAGATCTTTCTCTGGATAACTACGCTAAAGATTCTCTCACAATAATCTATGATCCTAAAAATTTCGATAAATCTTTTGAAGATTTTTCTGTAGGATTAAAAGACTTTTTGGATAATCTCCTTACCAAAAGATCGGCTTCCAATGTTGCTTATTTCAAAAGTTATATATGAGTAAAATATAAAATTGACTATAAATACAACTGAGATTGAAAAGCTAATATTCGAATCTGATTCGTTGAAAAAAGAAATAAAGCAAAACATCTCAAAGAGAAAATAATATCATTTGTAGAAAATCAAAAAAAAGTTGAATAAATAAAATATAAATTTATTAAAATAATAGATTGGCTTTATTTTTATGAGAATTTTATGAAAAGATTTTCTCAGAACAAAATAGGTATCTTATTATGTATAGTTTTTGTGTTAATCCTTTTTTCATTAATTGACGTAAAACTTTGACCATGATATGAAAGTCAGTCAGAGAAACAGAAATTTAAATCTGAAAATTTCTTCGATAATCTGAAAGCAATTTCATGAACAATTTTTCAATGACCTACTGATGAACTCTATACTCAATATTGAAAATTCTTAGATTCAACAGATGAATACCTAAAACTTGAAACATACGATTTTACCAATAAATTCTTTAAAACTCGTTTTCAGGATATTTCAAATCGCTGAGTTCCAGTTAATATAATTCTAGAAAACAATAAATACCAAGAATATGGAAATACATTTCGTGAGTTACAAGATTATTTTTCATGAAGCAATAAAATAGAGCTTCGCAGTGATGAACAAATGTGAACGACTTATGTCCATGCAAAAGTGACTTTGAATGAAGATGCTTTCTGGGTACAAACAGCGAATCTTACTAAATCAAGTTTTGAATCAAATCGTGAACATTTTTTCTATTCAAGTGATTCAGATTTTCATGACAGTTTAGAAAAGTTAGTCGATGCTGACTGGATTTGAGATGATTTATCGACTTTAAATCTTCATCCAAATTTGGTGGTTTGTCCATTTAACTGTCGTAATGTAATCAAAACTCTACTCGAAAGTGCAGAAAAATCGATAGTGATTCAGACTCAATATATCGTAGATGATGAAATTCTCGATATTCTCCGTAAAAAGTCAGAGCAGATAGATATGGCAATCATTGTCGCTGATACGGATGATAATCAGCATTTAATTTCATACTTTTGACCATGAATTGCAAGGACTCTAAAAACTCATTACAACCACACGAAAATGATTCTAGTCGATGAAAAATATTTACTTCTCGGTTCGATGAATTTATCATCAAATTCATTGGACAATAATAGAGAAATCTGAATTATATTAATGGATACAGGACATATCGCTACATTTGAGAAATGATT
>DETJ01000009.1:153262-179057 GCA_002361595.1 Patescibacteria group bacterium UBA3291
TTTTAGAAATCCTTGTTTTTTTGTATTGAATGCGTATCATTCAAATCAGATTTTTAATTCTTTTTTGAAAATTTATGGCAACTTGGCATGATGTAGCAGAATTATTACTTCCAGGAGTAGATTCAGATATTCAGAAATTACTTGATAAATATCCACAGCGTAACTGTGTATGTACACGTATCGCTCCTTCTCCAACTGGATATTTGCATTTTGGAAGTTTATTCACAGCATTGATAAACTGGAAATATGCAAAGCAAAATAACTGAGTTTTCTTTTTACGTATCGAAGACACTGACCAGAAAAGAGAAGTCGAATGAGCTGCCACATCTTTGGTTCAATCTCTTAAAAAATTCTGAATCGAAATAGATGAATGACCACTTGGAGAAAATGAATCAGATAAATGAAATTATGGTCCATACATTCAGTCAAAGAGAGCAGATTTTTATAAAGTTTTCATAAAATATTTAATTGAAAAAGGATTGGCTTATCCATGTTGGATGAGTGAAGAAGAACTCAATGAAATTCGTGATCAACAAACGAAGAATAAGCAAATTCCTGGAATTTACGGGGAATTCTCAAAATATCGTAAATTAAATCCAGATGAAGTAATCGCAAAATTCCACGAAATGTGAGATACATTCTCTGTAATCAGATTCCGTTCTCCTGCAGATTTGACCAAAAAAATCATCTTTTCTGATGAACTAAGATGAGTAGTTTCTATGATAGACAATTATAACGATATCGTAATTCTCAAGTGAGATGGATTGCCAACATATCATTTAGCACATATCGTGGACGATACATTAATGAGGACTTCACTCGTGATGAGATGAGATGAATGGCTTACTTCAGTTCCTCTTCATTTACAATTATTCCAGGCATTTGGATTGACAGCTCCTAGATATTGTCATGTGGCTCCAGTTTCAAAATTGGACGAATGAAAAAAAAGAAAGCTGAGTAAAAGACATGACCCAGAAGCTGATGTAAGAATTTTATTTGAAAGATGATATTCTGTTCAGTGATTGATAGACTATATTTTGAATTTAGCTAGTTCATCATTTGAGGATCGGAGAAAAGAAAATCAATTAGCTGATATATCAGAATTTAATTTCGAGCTTCAAAAAATGTGAGTAGCGGCTCCACTTTTCGATGAAGTGAAATTACAATGGATAAATAATCAATATCTTTCAGCTATTTCTACTGAGAAATTATTCGATGAAACTTTGGAGCGAGCAGAATGATTTGATAATGAATTTGCTGAGCTTTTGAAATCTAATCCAGACTATTATAGAGCAGCTATGAATATCGAACGCCACACAGAAAAAGACCCAAAAAGATTTACAGTCTATCCAGATGTAAAAAATCAGATTCTTTTCTTTGACGATGAGAACTGGGAAAAATGAGCAGAAACTAGAAAAAATCTATTAGCAGAAAATGAAAATTTCTCAAAATTACAGGATTTTGTTCGCACATATATCGATGAAGTGAAACTAGAATGAGTAGACACATTATGACGATTTGAACAGCTCAAAGAAATCTGAAAAAGATTTGGTTATGCAGCCAATAATGCAGAATTTAAGCTGTGATGATATATAGGAAAGGTTGGAGATTTAGCAATGTTTCTCCGTATCCAATTATGTAATGCTAAACAGACTCCAGACTTATTCTCATTGATGTGTGTAATGGGAAAAGATAGAGTGGTTGAGAGATTAAGTGAGTATTTATAATGTTTTTTGTTCCCCTTTTTGAAAGGGGATACGGCGAAGCCGAGGGGATTTAAGTGTTATGTGTAAAAATCCTCCGTCTTCAACTTCGTTGAAGCCACCTCCTTTCAATAAAGGAGGACATTTTTTTATTTGGTTTACAAACCCTCAGTCTCACTCCGTTCGACAGCTCCCCTCACAGGGAGCAAAACTTTTAATTTTGATTTTCTCCCCTGTTAGGGGGAGGTGGCTGAAAGCCGGAGGGGGTTGTCTAAAAAATATTTTTCCATTGAAAAAGTGAAACATAATACTAAAATTAAAGTTAGATTTATTATTTCATGTGAAAAATAATGTTGGATCAAAATGTGATTCTATGAGAATTAGACCAAGTAAAAACTGCTGAAGCTTTGGAAGAACGATTCCAAAAATATTTAGGTAAAAAATGATTATTGCCTGCTGAATTTAAAGTTATGGGATCATTGTCTCCTGAAGAAAAAAGAGAAAAATGACAACAGCTTTCTGCTCTCAAAACAGCTTTGGAATCTGCTTATGAAAAAAAGAATTCTGAAATGTCATCAGCTGCTATCAACGAAATGCTAGAAAAAGATTTGATAGATATTTCATTGCCAGGAGCTAAATTAGATCAATGATATTATAATTTACTCGCAAAAACTAGAAGAGAAGTAGAAGACATCGCTCAATCTCTTGGATTTATAGTAGATAATTCTACTGACATAGTTACTAAGTTTGAGAACTTTGAATCAGTGAATATTCCTATTACACACCCTGCGACTGAGATGCACGATACGATTTATGTGGACAAGAAAGACCATAGATGAGAACCTTTCGTTTTGAGAACTCATACTTCGTCTGGTCAAAATTTCTTGATTAGAAAGTATGGACTTCCAATGAAGGCTGTAATTCCATGAAGATGTTATCGTTTTGACGAAATGGATGCTACTCATGATACAATGTTCTATCAATTGGAATGACTCTATGTAGATAAAGGTCTTTCTATCGCAAACTTCAAAAGTATCATAACTACATTTCTTTCAGCTATACTTAAAAAAGATGTAGAAATCAGAATGAGACCAGCATTTTTCCCATTTGTGGAACCAGGATTTGAAATTGATGCTAGATATGATATAGTGGATCCAAAAACAGGAGAAAAAACAAAGTCTAAATGGCTTGAAATTTTGGGAGCAGGAATGGTTCATGAAAATGTATTGAAAGCTGCATGAGTAGATGTCAGCGAATGATGGACTGGATTTGCTTTCTGAATGTGAATTAATAGAATAGCTGCGATGAAATATGGAATTAGAGATATCAGATATTTCACGAACGGAGATCTCAGATTTGTAAAAAGTTTCTAATTATTTGCAAAATAGATTTATTTTGTGTATAATTAACCCAGTTTTATTCCATAACTTATAAAAAATGACTCTTATTTTAGTTCTTATAGCAATCGTTGTATTTGGTTTCATTTACTATATTAGCTTAAACAACAAGATTGTGAGTTTAGAAGAAACTGTAGAAAACGCATGGTCTGATATTGATGTCCAGCTTAGAATGAGATTTGATTTGGTTGATAATCTAGTAGAAACTGTAAAGTGATATGCTAAACATGAAAAAGATACATTCAAAGAAGTAGTGGAGGCTAGAAATAAGTTTGCTAGTGCAACAGATGTAAAGTCAAAAGCTGAAGCTGACAATATGCTTAGTGCTTCATTGAAATCTTTATTCGCACTCTCTGAAGCATACCCAGAATTAAAAGCTAATGAGAATTTCCTTAGTTTACAATCAGAATTATCTGATATTGAAAATAAGATTGCATCTGCTAGAAGGTATTTCAATGCTGCGACAAGAGAATATAATACATTAATTAAACAATTCCCTGCAAATGTACTATTTAGTAAGCAACCAAGAGATTATTTTGAAGGACTTGAAGAAGCAAAAAAAGCTCCAAAAGTTAAATTCAATTAATAAGAAATTAAGTATAAACATAAATCCGGTTAGTATCATACTATCCGGATTTTTATCTTGAAATTTTTATTTGTTATATTATAATTTAATCATACGTTTTATGTGCTAATAATTAGTAATGGCAATTGATATCAAAAAGACAGAAAACTGAATTTTAATCGAGAATAAATTTTTATTCAACCCAACAGAAATAGAAATTTGAATTATAAATCTTCTTCCTACAATCTGAGAAGAAATGGCTTATGATAGATGAAATCTCCTTTCAATCGATTTCCCTGGAGAATATGATATTGGATGAGCTTTCATCAAAGTTTATGCATGAAACTGAGATAAACTAAATTTTTTGGTAACACATGAATGAATTACATTCGCAATAATTCAGTCTCCTGAAGTATTGGAATTAGATGAAGTGTGTGATATGAGTACATGGATATTCCCAGATGAATTAGTATCCAAGAAATTAGATCAATTAGAGATGGAATGAGATAGAATCAATCTATCTAAATTAGATGAAATGTCATTTGAAGATGCTACCAAAGACACACAACAAGAAATCGAAGTAAATATTGAATAATTTTAGCCAAATTTATAAAAAGTTCACAAATGTGAACTTTTTATTTTATCAAAACTTTCCTTGATTTTTAGACAATTTATCATACACTACTTTTCAATGAAAAATTTCATTTTTTTACTTTTTTTATACACAAATGAAAAAATCAATTTTCCTTCTAGGACTTTTGACTATTGCTGGGATATCTCTCACAGCATGTGGATCAAAAAGTTATGAGATGTCCTTCGAAGACGCTGTTGAAGTTGTAAACCACTGAGCTCTACAAGAAGCTTTATCTGGTAATGATATCACTCAACAAACATTTGATATTTCGACAGACATCGAAAATGAGTGAACAAAAATAGTAGCTAGTGTAAAATCTGACAATAAACAAGATGCTAAAGACAACCTTCTAGACTCTTCTACAAATTTTGATGTAACTATTAGTAGTGAAGGAAGCGACTTAAAAATCAATTGAAATTTAGCAGTTAAAATGGTTGAAAATATCATATATCTAAATCTTGAAAAATTAGACTTTGCTTGAAGTGAAGATGCATCATTAATCGCTCAAATGGCTGAATGATTTAAAAATCAATGGTTCTCTCTTCCAATGAACGAATTTGCACAAATGCCTGAGTGATTATCTAATGCAAATGAATTGAATAAATTAAGCCTTAGTACTAAAGAATTATTTATAAATGAATGATTAACTAAATATGAATGAAGTTTTGAGCAATTCAAATGATATAACGCTCGAAAATTCTCAATAAACAATAATAAATTCCAAGAAATTATCAAAGATTACTACGCTTCTTTGAACGTATGAAATAATACCGAGGAAGATACAGAAATCCCTCAATTAAATATTAGTAACGTTGAATGATATTTAGTTATTACATGAAAAGATAAAGTTACAGTTGTTATAGATTCTATGGATTTAAGTGATGAACAAACAACAATTAATGCTAATTGATTTGCTGGAGAGGATTATGTTTTAAATTTACTTAGCGAATGAACTGAAATTATAACATTGTCTGCTGAGAAAAAGAATTCTCACTATAACATTTCACTAAATATGTGAGAATTATTATCACTCCAATGAACAATCACTCCAAAAGTATCAAAATCTTCTATTAATATTAAATTTGATGCAAAAATAACAGCAAAATCTCAAACTGAATGAGAATCTGATACAGTTATTCCACTAAAAGGTAGCCGAAATTATGAACCTATCTCTAAATTTACAGTTACTGCACCATCTGAGGCACAAGATTTATCTGAAATGATAGCAGGCTATCTATGAACAATGGTTGGATGAGAATGAGTTGAAGATTATTCTAATGAAAACAATACAGACTATGAATTAGATGGCGACTATAGCATTAAAGATACTAATATTGATTTTACTGGAGAAAATATTGAAAGCTCAGATGTTGAAGCAAATGAAGAAACTATTGAGCTTACTGCAGAACCTATTGCTGCAGAATCTGAAACTGTTGCTGAATAATTATTACAACAAACAAATTATTGGCCTATCACTTGATAGGCCTTTTTTTATAATAAATCTTCTTGCAAAGAAACTAAATATTACTAATCTAAAATCGTGATAATACTGCATTTATATATTTTTGATGTATTTTGATTAAACATAAATTTCGTCTAAGAACCAAAGATGTCCGCTATTTAACCAAAAAAAGACAGTATTGTGTGAAAGGAATTTTTGGATTCTGGTGGATAAAACAGTATCCAAATAGACAATTCAATCAAATTTCATGCCATATAGGTGTAAAATTAAGTAAAAATGCTACCACAAGGAACCAACTTAGAAGAGTTATAATGAACTACATAAGAGATAATAATTTAGAGATAAATTCAATTAACTGAGAATTTTACAAAATATTTATAAATTTAGATAAGAATAAACTACCAGAACTAACTAAATATATACAAGAACACAAAAAATCTGAATGGAATACTTATTTTCAAAAAGAGTTTGAATCATCTTTTACTTCATTTAATTCATATCTATGTGGGAAGAACTAAAACAAAAACGAGAAGAGAAAAAGCAAAACATGCAAGAAAATTTCCATACATGGAAAGAAGACATTAAAGAGAGATATGGAAAACGTTTTCCTAAGCCTAAGCTAGACAAACCTACTACTAATCTCAGTGAAGCAAATCAAGACGATATCTCTAACCAATCAACCAAAACGACAAAAATAATTCTAAAGTTTTGGCTGATATGATTAGCTACTGTCATTTTATGATATATGATGTATATTTCATTATCATATATATACATGGTAATCGCCGCATTCATCATATCATTAGCATTGGAATGATGTATTATATTTTGGCAAAGAATTACAAGAAGCAGATGATTCTGAATCTTAATAACTTATGTTATAGCTACTTTTTTCATCTTAGCTGGATTTATCATATTAATTCCATTCTTTTTCAACCGATGAAACCAACTCTTACAATCATTAATGTCATGACTTATAAATTTTCAAACAGCACTAGCTCAATTATGAGTACAATGATACATCGAAGAAGTAAATTGGATACCTTCATTTGTAAAAGAAGAACTAATTCAATGGATTCAAAATTCTAATTCTGACACTATATTAACAGCTATTTCTGATAATATTTGAAGTATTATGTCCACTTCAAGCGATTATGTAAAACTTATAGCATGACAAGCATTAATATTCTTTTGAAATATATTCTCTATCTTGGTAAATTTTGCTATTGTACTGACTCTTTGTATATTTTTCTCTATCGCTCATTACGACATAAAATACGGTCTAAAGTATATTTTCCGCCATTATAATAATGTATTACCAAGAATAGATCTAGCATATTCTGGGATTACAACTCGATTAAAAAGTCAACTTTTCCTATGCTTTTTTATCTGAATCATGTCTTATCTTTGATTATGGATATTAGAATTATTTGGAATAAGCATCCCTCAGAAATGAACTCTCGCCATATTAGCAGGATTGTTTGAAATAGTTCCATATCTTGGCCCATTTTTATGATGACTTCCTGCTGCAATATCTGGACTCATATTCTCATGATGATGGGGATTCCTTGCTGTTTGTATACTATATTTACTGATTCAGCAATCAGAAGAAAAGCTATTAGTACCTGTTCTAATGTGAAAAACTTTATGAGTTAGCCCATTACTTGTATTCATATGTATGATACTATGTGGAACTATAATGTGATTCTTCTGAGTTTTATTAGCTGTACCAATGGCTGTAATCGTTTCTCTTGCTTTTCATGTACCACAAGCAGAGGAACTAGAAAAAAGAGTTAAAAAAGCAGAAAAAGATTCTTCTTTCAAAAAAAGGAAAATTTCAATAAGAAAGAAATAATTTTAATGAAAATATTTGAATTATGAAAAAAAAGTTACTTCATTACTGTTACACATTTCTAGTGAAATGTGCTCACCATTATATTAAACGCCATAAACCAACCGTAATCTGAATAAATTGAAGCGTATGAAAAACTTCATGTCGCATGATTATTTTTCAAACTTTACAAAAATTTTTCCCTAATAAAAAGATATCTACATCTCCCAAGAATTTTAATGGAGAATTCTGACTTTCTTTAAGCGTTTTTGAAATTACCTCACGGTCTCCATCAATTCGAAATATGATGAACATTTGCTGGAAAGCGTTATTCACATCTCTATTTTGAAAAAAGCATTACGATGCAATCGTACTAGAATATGGAATAGATAATCCTGGAGAAATGGATTTTATACTTAAAGTTGCCCATCCTGATATTTGAGTTTTCACAGCCATTGATGCGGTTCACAGTGAACAATTCTGAAATCCTCAAAAAATCGCTAGTGAAGAAATCAAGATGGCATTGAATACAAAGTCACTCGTTTTCTTGAATGCAAATGATGAATATGCACAACAATTAGCTCCTAAAATTAAGGTAGACAAATTGATGTACAAAACATTCGACACAGATAATATAGAAGCTGATATACATTTTGAATCTCACTCATTCAAAAAATGAAAAGAAAATGCCGATTTAAAATCACACTTTAATTTACATATTAAAGAGCAAGAATACAAAATTGAGACTAACCTATTTGGGAAAATGAATTATGGATATATCGGAGTAGCTATTTGAATCGCAGAAACTTTAGCATATTGGCGAAAAGTTGACTTACATTTGAAAAATAAAGATAAACTTGAATTAATGTATAAACTACAACCTGGAAGATTATCAGTTTTTGACTGAAAACATAATACTTTGATAATAGATTCTACATATAATGCATCACCATTAAGTGTAAGAAAAACTATCGACACAGTCTATACTATCAGAAACAATTGTTTTCCAAAAAGTGAAATTTGGCTTATACTTTGAGACATGAGAGAACTTTGAGATTTAACTGAATCGGAACATCGCAAACTTGCTGGATATGTTTCTCAATCAGGAGATCAGCTTTTTCTTTTGGGTAAGTCTATGAATGATTATTTAGCAGACGAACTAGAAAAAATTTGAGCTACAAATAATTTAACAGTTTGTAAAACTCTAAAAAATCTGAACAAAACAGTTGAAGATAAATTAAAGGAAAGAAAAGATAAAAATCCTGTTATTCTAGTTTTCAAATGAAGCCAGAATACTATCTTCCTTGAAGAAGCTGTAAAACATTTCTTAAAAAATAAACAAGATGAAGAGTTATTAACTAGACAATCAGAATTTCGAATGAAGAAAAAAAGCGAATTTTTAAAGTAAAAAACAGTCCTAGAAAACTAGGACCGTTTTAAAATTTCTTGAACTCTTTTCCGAAACCTTTTATGCCAATCTGCATACAAAGATTCGCCTTCTAAAGCTTTAGTAAGTCTGTCTATTAAATGTTTCAATAATTCAGGACTACTACTTTGTATAGATCCAGTTCTGTATCCATTTAAAAGAGACTCCATTACTTCCACTGTAGGATTTGGTCCTAATTTATTGTAAAGAACCAAATCTACCATAATTTTTGCAGAAACTTCCGTGCTTGTCATATTTTTCGTCTTTTATTTATGTTTACTAATTGCATTCTATATAAAGATAAAAGAAAATCAACAACCAAAATTTTAAAAAACCATACACAAATAACCAATTAAGAACTATGAAATTAAAAAAGTCTTCAAAAAATTGACAAATTAAAAAAAAGATATATAATATGTATGTCATTATTTATGAAAGGGAAATAATGACTATAAGTTTCAGTATTTGAAAAAGTTAATTTTGATTGAGTAATCGATCGATTAATTAAGCTTAAGCTCATTCAGAATTATTTTCATTACTGTAGGAATAAATTGGTTCTACACACAAATTACCGATTTATTTCCCTAAACTTTACACTATATGCACACAAGCAGGAATCAGAAATCCTCGTGATTTCTAACGATTGTAGCATTTGTGATGGTTCTTTTCTGAATAGGATATATATTTTCTTGTTTATCATGAAGTGAAACCTTTGCGACTAACAATAATGAAGATACATCTCCTTATGCAGAAAATATTCATATAAAAAAAGACCTTCAGTGAAAAGAGGATCAGGAGAAAACCACTGCTGGCATTGAAAGATCCGTAGCACAGCGAGCTATTTCATGATGGAACAAGCTCGTAGGGAATAATGATAGTACCAGCTCTTTGACGGTAGATTTACCAGAAAATGATAATATCTCCATCTGAGATAAGGTTGCCTCTTGATATGAAGATACTTCGACAACGAATGTGGCATGAAATAATATGCAACTTGGTTTTGCTAATGCTTATATATTGCCGTCTGTATATCAGGACATTTCGACCTCTTCTTATCAAGATGCTATTACTATCCTTTATTCCAACGGAATAATTCAATCTAGCAACAAGTTTTATCCTCATAATTACGTACGCGTAAGTGATTTCATTAGGGTAGTGATGGATGCTTACCGCGTCCAGCTCTGATATGAGCCAAGCAGCCTAGTAGGGTTAACATCTAATTTCTATTTTTCAGATGCCTCTATCGACTCTGAAGTTATGAAAAGAGTTAACACAGCGTATGAATTATGATTCCTTCAATCGTTTGCTTTGAAAGACGCGGAGTGAAAGCTTCGCCTTGATGCATTTATTACTCCACAGGAAGCTAAGAATATTTTATGAGAGATAAAGAATAAAAATTCTGACTCTATCAAAGATATTCCTAATCTATCTTGGCAAAGTAAAGAAACTTTACGCAAAGATGAGATGGCCGAGTTGGTGGTATCAGCTTTTTGATTAGAGTTGAACGAATGATCTTTAGCAGTATTTAGTGATATTAGTTGATCCGCTTATCAAAAGGATATCCAACTTCTAGCGAAGCTTGGAATTGTTTGATGAGTTGATGGGAAATTTTACCCAGACGCCAGAATCGAAAATAAAGATTTTGTCGTTATGATAGCGAGATCTCTGATGAGACAGTCAGGCTCTCAACCTACTATCAGCAACTTTTATTACTTAACCAATCTGCTGAATGCTTCGTATACTTCCTCATACTCTCCGTATCTTGAGTTTTGTCTTGAGTCTCAGACTTGTAATTCATTACTTTCTCAGACACAAAACTGAGTTTCTTTCATGCCTGATAAACAACTTTCTCTGTGAGAAGTTACTTCCATTTTATCGACTGTTTCTCAAAACACACTTATCGTTGCTTGAGACACAAAACAGCTGATAACTAGATGAGAAGTCGCCAAATTTATCGTAGACGCTTTTGGATTCGATGATGACCAAAGTTGATCTAAAACGACTCTCTCTATGAATAACTGATGAAATCAATCTAATTCATCTACAAAAAATGCATTATCTTCCTTATGGACAGACTTTCAAGAATTGATGAAGATATCATAACTTACCTATTTACCTCTTAAACTATATACAAATGTCTACATTAGAACAACGTGAATTAGCTGGAGTATCTCCAGTAGCTCAGCAAGCTCTTCCAACAGAATCCAAACACACTTTAGACGATAGAAGAGATGAAGCTAGATTGCATCGTATTGAAGCTAAAGAGCTTCGTGAATTTAATCAGCCAATGGTAGAATTTAATTATCATAAAGAATTGACTGAAGCCTTAGAAAATCCTTATGATAAGGTTAAGAATCAGTTGAAAGAATGAAGTTATAAAACTATCACTGAGCAAGAAGCTCTACATACACCTTATAGACGTACATCCTAATTCATAAGAGACAAAAGCATTTACAAAAAATCTGATTACCTATCAGAAAACAAAGCCTGACAATTAATTGTACGAATGCGTTCAATGCCGTCAGGCTTTTTCTTTTTTAAAAATTTACTTGAAAAAATTTTTCAGCTTTTTATTATACCTATCGTAAACAAAAAATTTATTCAAATTTAGTAGAGATGAACTGAAAAATAGCAAAAAAAGCAGGATGAGTTGTCCGAGATGGCGAAAGATTCTTTGTAGTAAAAAGAAACAATTATAATGACATATCCTTACCTAAATGACATATCGATCCAGGAGAAAATCCTCAACAAGCTGCACTCCGTGAAGTACTAGAAGAGACTGGATTAGAATGTCAAATTGTAGGAGACTTAGGTACGACTGAATATTTAAATTTCGAATGAATTGTTCAGGTTCAATATTTTGCTATGCGTGTAAACGAAAAAGTGACGGATAAGCTTTTCCCCGATGTAGATGAAGTTATTACTTGAAGCTATGACAAAATCGAGAGATTACTCTCCTATTCTACAGATAAAAAAATACTAGAGAAATGATTAAAATTTTTCAGATGAATGAAATAAATAGTTGTTCTGAACTTTAGTAAAGAATCCATATTATGCAAACCGTCATCCTGAACGAATGTGAAGGATATTAGGTGTAAAAAACACACAAGATTCTTCATTACACTCCATTCTATTCAGAATGACTATTTTACTTTCTCAACTTTTTAAAATATTTCATTCAGTCTTTATATCAAACTTCATAAAGCTGCTTAATTTTTTCTTTGTTTGTGTCTGTCGCATTAATTCATGTATTCTTGCAAAATAAGTGATCTGTAGCTACAATATTTCATTCTATATCTTTAGAAAGCACTAAATTTCGAGAAATCATTGCATTTGAAAGTAAATTACTAACTTTTTGATGTTTTTTATACGCAGAAACGGTTACTCAAATAACTTCATGGTTTGGATATAATTTTTTTGCACGTAAAACTGGATAATTATCAATCACTCCGCCATCTACCAACAAATAATCTCAAAACTTAACTGGAGGAAAGATTACAGGCAAAGCAATACTTCACATAAGAGGAGGAATTAATTCTCACGTATGAAAAATTTTATACTTTCATGTAA
This sequence comes from Patescibacteria group bacterium UBA3291, assembly GCA_002361595.1. Lineage (GTDB taxonomy): Bacteria > Patescibacteriota > Gracilibacteria > Absconditabacterales > Absconditicoccaceae > UBA3291. The sequence goes on from DETJ01000009.1 coordinate 165,851, forward strand.
CCAAATCTGTGGCTCAAATGTAAACTTTCTTTTTTAATTTTCAGAATGTAGGAGGTAAATGCTTTTTGTACATTCTTTGAACAGGCTTCTCTTGAATGATGCTTGTCACAGGAGGCAATTTCAAATTTTTTGCACTTAAAAATTCTATATTTTCCATAAACTTTGAATAGATGTCCTCAGCTTTATATCATGCTCACCAGTATGAAGCAATCATTGCTCAGGCAGATACTCAAAATATTGCATCAATCTGAGAATCTATTCAGTTTTCTTCTAATGCTTTAATGATTCATAAAGTGTAAAATCATTTTGCTCATCATCAAGAAAGGACTAGAATATATTTTTTTTCTGTTTGTGACATTGAAAAATTTTTTAATTATAAATATTGTTTATTTTGCTCATGTTGTGCGTTTGTTTCCGCATAGTGAATCTGTCCATCAGCTCCATGTAAATAGAACAAATAAGAAGTCTGATTTGGGAATAGAACTGCCTCAATCGTCGAAAGTGCAGGATTTCAAATTGGAGTTGGAGTGAGTCATGCAACAGCACGAGTGTTGTATCTATTATTTGAATCACCTACATTTTTTGCAATAACGTTTGGAGTACATTCACTATATGGCTTAGCGAATCCGTAACATAATGTAATATCCGCTCAAATCAACATTCATCTATTTAATCTGTTGTAAAAGATTCCAGCAACAGTTGGCTTATTTGCGTTATTCTTCTCCTCTTTCTCGACTATTGAAGCGAGAGTTATACTCTGATAAACTGACAATCAATATCTATTCTGGATATTATTGAAATCTCATGCATGAGCTTCCCAGACTTTAGATTTGAATGTATTAAGCTGAATAGAAACGAGCTGATTTACCAAATTTCACCAATTATCTAGAAAATAAGTATCAGGGTAAAGGAATCATTCTAATGAAGTCAAACTAGAGTCGAAGAAATCATATCTAGTAGATAATTCTGAAATTTTAGCAGAATCTGTAACATATGAAATGTATTCTCACGCATTGATATATCATTTAGCAGTCAAATCCGCATCGATATCATAGATTGATCGTCATTCGAGAACCGTATAGGAAATGTACTCTTTTTCTGGTCACTGAGCTATATGTGAAAGAAATTCTTCACTTGTATATGTTCAGCTAAAGACATAAGTTCATTCTTGAATTTTTGGCAATTGGTCCTCATGATTTCTAACATACCATTTCATCCAGAAAGTCTGATTATCATCGAGAAGTGTATTGTAGAATTTCGTGATAGTATCTCATTTTACGATTGAAACTTTTTCTCATTCAAAGACTAAATCAGATGGTGAATACTTAATCCATCATCGGATAGCAACGATAATTATCGCAATAAGTATAAATAGAAATCATTTTCAACCTTTCTTCTTTTTTTGGCGTGAATAGCCAAATCCAACAGTTTTTTGAACCATAAATTAGTTAAAAAAAATTAAAATACTTAATTTTGTTACATTTTCTTTTTTTTATTTTCCTTATCTCACATAATAATAAGAATAATCCCGACAGGGATGAATAATAAACAAATAAGTCAACAACGTTTTATTAGAACATCAGAAGTTGTTGGATTATAGGCTCTTATTATATTATTATCGAAGGCTTCCTTTTTGGAATCGTTAGTAATGAAAGGTTTTATCTCTCTATATGATTGAATTCATATTGGGATAATCCACAAGATAACTAAAACTATTCACAGTATAAACTTTCGACTCTTATTTTTCATGAACTACACAATAACAAATAAACAATTATATATTTAAAAATTATTTATGAAAAACTATATTTCATAACTCTCCTCCCAAATCAAAATCTGATTCATCTATTTCTTCATCTTCTGTCATATTTTCATGTTTTTTGGCACAATCTGGACAATATAAGACGAATGGAGTTTCGAGTTCGATTGCCTGATAAATCATTTCTTCAATATTGATTGTAGCAGTTTTTTCATCGATAAAAAAAAGCACTTCATCATTAGCATAATTGATTTCCTCTTTATTGAGAGTAAATCTGCTAGAATATCATTGAATCTCAATTTTTCTTTTGAAAGGTTTGGTACAATAATCACAAGTTTCATCTAATTCACAGCTTAATTCTTCAATTTCTACCAAAACATTTTCATCATCAATTCATGAAAGTCTGATTTTACCTGAAATTCAATCTTCACTAAGATTTGGAATCAGATTTGTCATTTTATTCTCAAAAGTAATCTCATCTACTGCCACCTGATTGAGCAAATCTCCTACTTTTATTTCAAATGTTTGGTCTTTCATTCCTATATGTTAAAATGTATTATAAATGCCCTTAATTTCTATTCTTTTTCTGAAATAATGCAAGTAGTAAGATTTTGTTAAAATAAAAAACTCCACATTTCTGTGGAGTAAATATTTTATATTATTTTTTAATTAGGCAGTTTTAGGAGCAATTCCGCAGCATTATATCAACTATCACCAATACCTATAAAATCACAACCATAACCAAATAAATCTCGTTGCACACGCGATTGAAATAATTTTTTGTTTGCTGTCCAGAAAATTCCATCCAATCATGTAATTTCTTTTAAACACCTTCATGTTAATATGATTTTATATTCATCATTTTTCCATCTTTTCAAATCTTTCTTAAAATCTATACCATCATCTATGATTACTCAAAGAGCTCTCATATACTTATTTAGTGCTGCTAACAATTCTGCAATTTCTTCAAGCGAATATGATAGTTTCTTATATTCTGAATTAGATTCAAATTCTTTATTCACAACAGATCCATCTGATGCAAAATAGTCAAACTTAAATCATTCGAAATTTCCAACAGCTGGCAAATCAATATGGACATTTTTTCATGTATATCAATTCATTCCAGCAGTTTCTTCAATTTTAACGTGATGTTCTTTCAAATCTTTTAAAATCGCTTCTTTATTTCAAAACAAAGTTTCAGATATTTCATTTTTCTTTTCTCCAGTTAATTCTTGAATTTTTGATTTTTTCTCAATTTCTCAATCTGTAGGTTTATTAATTTTTGTCATCTTTTACCAATTAAGTTGTAAAATACTTATAATTAATTATATACAAAATATCATATTTGTCAATTTTATGACAACTTTTTACAGATGGAAGTATAACTTCTTCTCCACACAAAAAACTTCATCTTGTTATACTTACCTCTTTCTTTATTATATCTACCATGAAAAAAGAGAACTTGATGAAACATTACACAGATTTATTCACTGAATATCCTAAGGATTTACTATTTTTGAAATTACAGAAAAAACTGACCCCCTTTTTTGAATCACTAAAACTTGAAGATAAAGATATTATTCTAGCGATTTCTTGATGAGCAGACAGCATGGTAGTTGCTAGCCAGATTTTGTATCATTTTCATATTAATGAATTGAGTTTGAACAATATCCATATTGCACACTGTAATCATAAAATCAGACCTGAAAGCGAAGATGAAGCAAAATTTATGGCAGAATTTTTTTCTGGATTAGATTTTCATCTTTACGAAAGACAGTGATGAAACTGCGATGAAAATTCACTTAGAAATCGAAGATATTCCCAGTTCTCATCGTTACAGAAATCTACAAAAGCTTCATATATATTTCTTGGCCATCACTTGAACGATAGAGTGGAATCAACTCTCTTAAATTTGATGCGTGGGGCTTGACTCAATGGATTTCTAAATATGCGTGAAGTGGAAGATCATCACCTACTTCCAGATGAATGTAAAGTTTGCCGTCCATTATTGGAAACTTCAAAATCTGAGATTCTAAATATCTGTAATGAGATATGAATTCCATTTTTTGAAGATAAAACTAATCAAGATACTTCAGTTTCCAAAAGAAATCGAATCAGAAATCAGATTTTAAATCCAGTTTCTACATACTGAACTGAGAATTGAGAAGAGAATAAATTTTTGGAAAGTTTTGCGTGAATTTACAAACAATTAGAAAATATAGAAGATAATAAATTGGATGAGAATCTGAAAATCATGCCAAGTTTTCCACTATGGAATGCAGAGTTTTCATATCTACGAGAAAAAAACATTTTGAAATGTAATGAAAATGACGTTTTTGACCTATTTCATACGTTGAAAATTCAGACTTCTGCTACTGTAGTAAATGAATGGATGAATTGGCTAAAAACTTGAAAAAATGGATATAAATATATTTGATGAGTTTACTTTTTCATCCATGAAAAACAGCTTTTTGTCCTAAAAGCTGAAAAAGAATTTTGGAAAAGAAAAAATAATACGGAAGAAATTATTGAATTAAAAATTGAATCGATTGATAATATCAAATTCTTTGGATTTGATCTAGAAGTTCCAAGAGATGAGTTGATTTGATGAAAAGTTCGTTTACCAAAGGATTGAGATATTTTTGCAGGAAAGAAACGAAGTCGTTGGGCTTTGAATCAAAAAATTCCTATGCGATGGAGAGATTGGATTCCTCTTGCAATAAAAGATGGAAAGGTTATTCATATGTGGAAGAATATATGGAAATAATTTTATTTCTAGATTTTGTATAAATCATGCAGGATTTTATGAATATACTAAGTAAATTTCGAGCAGTATATACAGATTGGATTAGCTTTTTTTTCCATTCAAATGGTACTTGGACTACTATTTGGAGCATTTTAGTCCTAATCTGGATAGTCAGTTTCTTGATATTTTTACCATTACACCGTTTAAGTTTAAAAAATGTAATAAAATCCAAAAAGAGACTAGTTGATTCTGTTGATAAAGTAATTTATCTACTTTCCAAAGCTCAATATTCACTTTCAGAAGAACAAACTATGAAATATGATCCATGTTTTGCTTTAATGAAAACAATGTTTTGAAGTGGACACTTTGAATATATCGACAATCTAGACACAATAAAGGGAAACGTACAAAAAGTAGAGTTATTACTCCAAAAAAAAGTTATCACAGATGACGAATGGAAGAAAATTGACAGCCAAAGAAACAGTTTAAGATTTCACTTATTTTGGAAAAAATTTTTTGGTTATGAATTAAACGTAGTAACCTGTGGAATTTATAATTTATTTTGGTAGAGGTTTATAATTTTTCATCCTGTTTTTACCAAATTTTTTGTACTGAATAATTGCAATAAAAGCAGAAATTATAGAAACAATTGTTGCAATAGTAGCTACAATAGATCCTATACAAATATTATAAATCAATCGTAAGAAATAACTTAAAAATGCTGATTTCTTAACAACTAGTTCATCTCAATTCCAAATTGAAATAATATAGATTAGAGCTGCCGCTAATGGAAGTAATGAATAGTAATTATCATAATTCATAACTCCAACGATAATATACACAACAACAAATATTAACAAAAAAATGTTTGAATTTCGCTTCTTTTTTTCTTTTAAGACGATAAAGGAATCTCTCAGTATTGCTAAAATTTTTGTAATATATCATGTAGTTGCTCCTAAAATAACATAGTGAATCAGATTAAAAATATTCGATACCACCATAGTTTTTTCTTTTTTTATTCTATAATATGCAACTAAAGAAAGAATAAATGAAATTAATGCAAATATTTGTGAAATAATATATGTCACAGTCATCTAATAATGAATCAACTAAATCTTTCATAAATTCTTAGCTAACTCCTTTGTTTCATTCAAATATTCTTTCAATGAATTTAATCCTTCATCTCGGAACTCTTTTTTGGTAATATCTATTCACATATCCATAAATATTTCTTCTGGAGATTTTGAGCTTCATGAAGCAAAAAACTTTTTAACCTGATCTATAGTCAGAGTTCAATTTTTTAATTTTCTAAGCATTGACTGGGAAATCAAATATCCACTTGCATATGAATAAACATAAAAAAACATTCTAGTGTGGCTTCGACTTATTCGGCGATTTGCATCAAATTCATCATAATGGATTCATTCTCATGTATAGTCTGACATATGCTGGATAAATAATTTTCAGATTTCATCTGTTCATAAATATCACTTCTCACGGAATAATTTGTGTAAATCCTGCTCAAAACGATATTCTGCGACCTGACGTGAAACCGTAGCTACCATATCGTCAAGAATCATTACACGATAAACGAGTAATTCTTCATCAGTTAAAGTTGATTGGAGAGAATCTTGGAGTAATGATTCGTAAAAAGTAGATGGAGTTTCTGCCAATGAAATAGCTGCTCAATATTCCAAAGCATTCAGATTTTTTTTCTGGAGTTGATTACATGCATTATGTCCTGATTCGTGAATTAATGTGGAAACATCACGAAGCTTATTTGTGTAGTTCATGAGAATGTAAACTGGTAATCATTTGGAGCTATCCGTACAAAATCATCATCAATGTTTTCATTTCTGTGGGAAAACATCTATCATTCAGTCTTCGAGTGATTTATTGAAAATATCTAATAACTCTGAATCCCATTTTCATAAAGTCTGCTGACAAAGATTTACTGCTTCATCAAATGAATACTGTTTTTCAAGTGTTCCGTAATGGAGACTTTTTTCGGAGTATGAAAATGATTTTACTCAGAATAAATCAGCTTTAAATTTGTAGAAATCACGTGAAAAATCATAAGCATCTTTTACAGCATCAACCATTGTTTGGACTGTGGAAAGAGAAATATCGTCACGAACTGTGAGAAATTCCTCAGCAGATGAAAATCATCTGAGTTCATCTGTAGTTTTTTTATATTCAAGGATCGAATTGATTTCATTTTCTGCCATTTCTCTAGCCTCTAAATGAATTTCATTCACAGCTTGAATGGCTTGTTTACAGACATTTTCATCTTTATCACACGTGTATGTAAGCAATTCTTCCAAAGTCGCTTGTTTTTTTCATGATGGCAATTCGATTTCTCTTTGAGATTTTGAGAGGAATTTCGCAGTCATAGATTCCCAATTTTCGTATGAAGTCTTGGAAAGTAAATTCATCATTTTTTCTCATTCTGGAGAAAGTAGATATTTTGAAGATGCGAATTGTTTTTCTAAGAAATGATGATATGGAGCCAACAAAGACTCAGATAAAAATTCTGATTGCTTTTCTGGTGATATTCTAGCTAATTTTAATTCGAAGAACAAAATTTCATTCTGTAATTTTATGGCAAATTCATCTGCTTGATTTGATTTTGCACGCATTTCCTGATCATCACTGTGGAGACAAGTTTGCATCCAATAATAAAAACTTTCGGTTCAAATCACTCCAAAATCTCAACCAAATCCGTTTCATCGTGTTCAGTCTTGTATCTTTTCGTATTCATCTAATGCTTCTTTTAATGCTTTTGAATCCGAAAGATAATCTTCACGATTTTCTCGTTTATTTTTGAATGAAGAAAATATTTCTTCAGCTTTTTGTCTTTGCTGGGCTCGATATTCTGGAGTAGGAGTAGTAGTTAAATGGTCAAAATTTCGTGAAGTTTGGTATGTCATAGTTTAGGAATTGAATAATAAAATATCGTCTGATAATGTAGCTAAATATTTGATTTTTTCAAGAACATAAAATGTTATACTTGACTATCATTTATATAACCATATTTATTATATATAACGTTGTTAAGAACAATTTTTATTTATTTTATCTTGATACTATGAAAAAATTCTGACTTTTGACTACTTTATTATTGGGAAGCCTATTACTTACAGGATGTGGATCCAACTGTCCTACTTCAGAGGATTCTGCAGAAACAGAAACTCCAAATGAATATGTTGCATTAGCTGAAGCAACTCAGTATTGTTTTGATAATGGATGAGTGGAACACACATACACAGTTGAAAAAAATGGGGCAACTTACTGAATGTGTCAGTTTCCTCATGGAATGGGGTGTGATGATGAAGCATTTAGATCATGAGAATGTTATGAACAGCCGGGTGATATAAGTGATTATGACACACCACAGGAACGCGCTACGGCTTGTCGTGAAAGAATGATAGAATGGATAAAAGAAATGGAAGAACTCGATGAAACTACAGAAGTTAATATTGGATTGGAACCTGATGAAACACAAAACTGAGAAAATATCGTTTTAAATTGAACTGCTAAATTTGAAAAAGACTGAGAAAAAAATTATGATTTCACATGTCAGGTAGATATGTTTTACGGATGAACAACGCTAGAAATAGCTAATCCAGAAGACGAAGAATATTAATATATAATATAGTTAAATCTGAAAGCTTCCATTAGGAGGCTTTTTATTTTTTAGTGAATATTTTTATCTTGTAAATAAAAGAATATAGAAATTCGAAATAATATGTATATAGGATTGAATATCATAAGTCTCGTATAACAAAAAAGGCATTCCATTTCTGGAATGTCTTTTTATCTATGTGTTTGAATTATTCTGCAGCTTCTTCTTTTTCAGCTTTCTTTGCTCTTGGCTTTCTAGTTGTTTTCTTTTCAGCTTCTTCTTTTTCTAATTTTTCAGCAACATCTGCCAAGTCAGCTTTTTTATCAGCTTTTGCTTCTTTATTATCATCCAAATCTTTCATTGAAAGTCCAATTTTTCTATTCTTTGGATCGATTAAGATTAACTTAACTTTAACTTTCTGTCCGATTCTTACTACTTCATTTGGATTATTAACTGCTTTCTGAGATAATTCGCTAAGGTGAACCAATCAGTTGATATCATCGAATACACGAACGAATACTCCATAAGGAACGAATCTGATAACTTCTCCCTCAAATACATCACCGATGCTGTATTTCTTTGGTAAAGCCTCCCATGGATCTTCTTTCAACTGTTTTGCAGATAATGAAATCTTTCCATTCTCTAATCCGATAACCTTAACCTTCATCTTATCTCCGATTTTTCCTAATTTATCGATATTGTTAACGTGTCCGTAAGTAATTTCTGAGATATGAACAAGTCCTTCAACAGTTCCTCCAATAGTAACGAAAAGTCCGTATGAAGATACTCCTGAAACAACTCCATCAAATACCTTTCCAACTTCGAGTTCAGAAAGAACTTTTTCTCTTTCTTCACGTAAAGCTTCTCTTTCAGAAAGAATAATTCTTCTCTCTTCTTCGTCGATATTGATAACTCTAACTTTGATTTCTTCTCAAATAAGAGCTAATAATTTATCGAAGATAGCATCTTGATCTCCATCTTCTACTCTTGGGTAGTGAATAGGAGCTAACTGAGATAAAGGTATGAAACCTTTAATTCCATGCATATCGATAAGAAGTCATCATAAGTTTGCTTCTGTAGGCACAACTGTAATGATTGTATCCTTTTCGAATTTGTCGATAATTGACTTCCATACATCGTATTGCAATAATCTAGTAACTGAAACGATGTAGTATCCATCTTCGTGTCTGATAGCTGGATTGATTATTTCAAGTTCAAGTTCTGTTCCTGAAGATAATTCTACATTTGATCTTTTTAATTCTTTAGCTTCTTTTGCAAGAATAACTCCAGTGAAAGCACCATTCTCACAATTTACTAAAATTCAGTTTTCGATTTCGCGAAGGATTACTCATTTAACTTTTTGTCCTTCTTTGATCACAGGCACATTAAATAGGCTCTGCTCTTTTGCTTTTTTAGGCATCAAAATAAAACGTTAAGAAATAAAATCTGATTTCTCTTTTTGAAATCATGTGTAATAATGGACTAAACTTTTAATCCTGTTTTTTTGCTAACTTCAGCATATCTGTCTAAATGATTCTCCTTAAGATACCTTAAAAATCTTCTTCTTTTAGCAACTTTCTGAAGTAATGCTCTTTTAGCATCGTAATCTTTTTTGTTTGATGCAACATGTCCCTGTAAAGCAGTAATTTCCTGAGTTAATCTCTCGATTTGTGCTTCTGGAGATCATGTGTCTTTTCCAGCAGTTGCTTTAACTTTTTTTTCTGCAGCCATGATAGAATAAATAAAAGAATAAAACATATTAACCCATACATCAACAGTGGCGAATCCGTTAAAATGATGAGTTTATGCTCAAATAGCCATTAGATTATTTAATCAAAACTTTGAGCATTTTATAGTATTTTTTTACTACTTAATTTCAAGGGGATTTAAATTATCAAGTCCTTATAATGGATATTTTAAGTTTTTAAGTAACAAAAATCTGATTTTAAAAAATATTTGACATTTATACTACTTTTTATTATATTATTTTCGTCAAACAAAAAAGAAAGGATGGTGAAATATGCGTATGTGCAAAATTAAGAAAAAGGCATTAAGAAGTGTTCACATTCGTGAAGTTAAATTAAGGACGCTTGCAAAGAAGCAAGCAAAATTCTCTGGAAAAGAGCCTGAAAACGCTCGTATGAGTCGAGTGAATCAACTTCTTAACAAGATCCGAAAGGAGAAAACGGTGTGAATTATGGAAACAATTAGTACTTAAAGAATCGGAAAGCGTATATACTTATCCGATTTTTTTATTGAAAAAAAAGCTATCCGTTTAAGGACAGCTTTTATTATAATAAGATTTAATTAAACAATTTCCAAAGTCATTCACATAATTTGAGATGCCAACTTGATATTTGAAGCTTTCTTTCAAATAGCTACAGGCTTTTGATCTTCTTCAACTTTGATAACCGCTTTTTTATCACTAAATTCTATGGATTGAATTTGAGCTGGTTTAAGTAAATCTCTAAGGAATACTTCTGGATCTTGATCTATTTCGATGAAATCAATCTTTTCTCAATCGAGAAGTGAAAGTATTTCACTAATTCTCTCTCCCTTATATCCAACCATTACTCCAACTGGATCTACTTTTTCATCATTTGTTGAAACGATTACTTTAGTTTTTATTCATGCCATACGAGCGATTTTTTCGATATTTACAGTTCCGTTTGCAAGTTCTGGAATACATTTTTCAAGAATAGCTGCAATATAATCAGCATTAGCCTGAGATATTTCAAGATTACTTGCTCATCAATCAGATTTTACTCATTTTAAGAATACTGCAATTTCCTCTCCTGGTTCATAATTTTTTCATGGAATCTGCCCCTCAGGTGGAAGAACTACTGTAGTTCCATTTACATCAAGTACTACACTATCTCCATGAACTCTAGTTACTCTAGCCTTTAGCAATTCTCATTCTTTTCCTTGGAATTTCTCATAGAATTTTTCTTTCTCTATATTCTTGAGTGCTTGTTTGATAGTTTGAGCTGCAGTCATTGTAGCGATTCTACTAAGTTCCATAGATTCTGGAGTAACATCTTCCAATAATTTTTCTCAAATTTCTACATCTTTTCTGATTTTTTTAGCATCTTTTAGAGAAATTTGAGTATCAGGATCTTCTACTTCTTCTACTACCTCTGTAGCCTTATAAATTGCAACAGCTCCATCAGCTTTAATATCCACTAAAATTTCAGCTTTTTTGTATTCTGGATAATCTTTTTTAAATCCAGCTTTGATTCACTGCATTGAAATATCCAATAATTGGTTTGGATCGAGCTTGTAATCATCGATAAGCTCCATCATTGCAGCTTGAATTGCTTTTCCGTCTAATTTCATAAATTTAAGCAAAACCAAATAAAGAAAAAGGGACTGAAAATCTGCCCCAATAATTTTGTATAGATTCTGATAATGAATGCAAGAGAAAATAAGTAAAAATCTAACTATATTTTTGATTTTATCATATTTTTGAATATAATTAAATAACACTTTTAAGTCAAAAAAGAATTAACAAAAATGAAAAAAATCTGATTATTTATTCTATGATTATATTCTTTGTTTTGTATATGAAATTTTACTCGAGCAAATGATTATGAATATACGAATTTAGATATTACCGCAAACATTCTAAACGATGGAACTATTGATATTAAGGAAGATTTTACTGCTAATTTTTTTGTCAATAAACACTGAATTATCAGATCCATTCCTCTAAATTATTCCGTAGAATGAAAAGATTTCCATATTAATGTATCGAATATTTATGTACAATGAAAAAAATTTACAACAAGTAACAATAACTGAAATATCGAAATCAAAATTTGAGATGCTAATACAACTGTGATTTGAGAACAAAGTTATCCTATTTCTTATTCTACTTATGGATTGATTAGAAACTTTTCTTGAATGTGATATGCTGAACTTTATTGGAACTTAGTCGGTTATGATTTTGACACTAATATCAACAAAGTTAAAGCCACACTCATTTTACCCAAAACCTATACTAAATTTACCAAAGATGATTTTTTGATTACCACTGATTGAACAGCTAAAACTATTGATTGATTTGGATGAAAGGTAGATTGGAGTAAATGAGATAGGATTATTATTACTTATGACAAAAAATTATCTGCATTCCAATGAATTACCTTAGCCATCAAATTTCCAAATGATTATTTTCAGTTTGACCATGAGGAACAGTCTAAACTAATTTGACATAGCTGATGAAATCTTGAATCCGATCTTTTCAGTTTTATTGATTTTTGGATATGGAAAGTAATCATCGCTTTATTTGTTATAAGCATAATAATATTTTTTTGTAAAAAAACTCCTAAAGACAAAGAAGTTCATGTAGAAAAACTATTAAACAGTGAAAATTTATTTACTGAATATTCAGAAATTGAAAATTCGAAAATAAACAATTCTCATATAGAAAAAGAATTAAATAATGAAAAGCCAATTGTTGTTAGATATGACCCTCCTGAATGAATAAATTGTGCCGAAGCCGGTATGCTCTATAATGCAATACTAGAACCTACAGATTTAACCAGTTTAGTATATAAACGAACTATCGAATGATTAATTTCTATCAAAATAAATAATGATACCGAATTTTCTACAGTAAGAAAATTTGTCGTAACGAAACTAAAAAATATAGATGAAAATTGTCCTCAATATGAAAAAGATTTCTTTAATGCTCTGCTGCCATGAGATATAAATTCTAAAAGAGCCTTATCTACCACTTCAGATTTTGATATTATTTGGTCCTTAAAGTCTTTAAGAATTTATTGAGAATCAAAATGATGGATTACAGTATGAGGATTTAGTCTTAAAATATTCAATTTTAAAAACCTAAAAAATATTATTTTTTGATTTATAATGTTTTTAATATCATTTTGAGCATTACTTTTTGAATGAGTTGATGTAAAGATTGCATTAATTGCATCTGCATTTTTTGGCTTGGTTTGAATGTTTAGCTCTGCTTCATCAACAAGCTATCCCACTCAGAAAAAGATTTACCTAACTGAAGAATGAAAAGCCATAGCTTCAGAAATAATTTGATATGCTAAATTTATCAAAA
>DETJ01000054.1 GCA_002361595.1 Patescibacteria group bacterium UBA3291
GCTGGATCTGGAATAAATACAGCATGAGAATTACTATCCGAGCTTTTAGCGAAAAAATGATACTGTGTGCGAGTGGACAAGGAATATGCAAGCGTGATAAAATGAAACAACAATACAATGTTTGTAAACATTTCCAATGACGGTAAACCTTATTTTTCTCGTAAAGTTCAGACTTTTATAGCTTTGGATAAATTGGCAATAGAAAAGAATTCTGAACTATTTGATTTGGAAGAGATTATAGATTTGAGCACTATAAATACTGCTAGGAAAAATACTTTTGCTTTTGCTGTAGCTGTAGAAAAATTAAATTTGAAACACGAAGAAGCTGAAAAAATGCTAGAAGAAAAATGATTTTTGGATAAAGATAGAGAATGAAATCTGAAAGCTTTGGAAGAATGAATTGAATTTGGGAAGAGTAACTGATGAGTAAAATCAGACTTTTCAAATGATGTTTGAACTCCCCTATCCATGCAAATTTGAAATAATTTAATCGCAGATTGAGCAGCTAAAGCATGACTAGAATTCTATTCAGCATACCCAATGACTCCTGCTTCTACTATTATCAACGGGATATTGAAGCACCCAGAAATCACTTTCCAACAATGAGAAGATGAAATCGCTGTGAGTATGATGATGCTCGGAGCTAGTTATGCTTGAAAAAGAGCTATGTGTGGAACTAGTGGATGAGGATTTGCTTTGATGGTAGAAAATCTGGCATTTGCAAATCAGGCTGAAATATGATGAGTTTATGTTTTATCACAAAGAGACTGACCAAGTACAGGTACTCCAACTTTTGTGGCTCAATGAGATTTGGACATAGCTCTAAATGCATGATTTGGAGAGACTAAACCAATTGTTTTAGCTCCAAGTACCTACGAAGAAGCTTATGAAATGATTTCACAGGCTTTGAATTGGAGCGATATTTATCAGCATCCTGTAATGTTCTTGATAGATAAGACTTTGTCTGAATGTTTGATGAGCATTGATGTGAATAAACTGAAAGAACCTGAAATTAAACGTGGAGAAATTGCTAAAGAATCAGATTCTGATGAATATTTGAGATACAAAGATACAGAAAGTTGAGTGTCACCTAGAGCTATCCCATGAACTAAAAATACTTTATTTATTGCCACTTCATATGAACATACAGAAAGCTGAGCATCAAATGAAGATCCCAAAATTAAAGTTCAGCAAATGGATAAACGTACTAGAAAAATGGATACCTTCAAAAAAGAAGAATTGAAAGAATGAATTGCTTATGAAATTATAAATCCAAATGCAAAAAAATTCTTGGTAACTTGGTGAATCAATCGCTACCCTATCGAAAAAGTGATTAGTGAAAATAATGACTGGTGACTAATCGTGATGAAAGTGTTTCAACCATTTGATGAAAGTTTGAGGAAGTTCTTTAAAGAACATGAGAGTCAGATTGAAAAATTATTATTTGTTGAACTAAATCATGATGGAAGCTGTGAAAGATATATTCGTACAGAATGTGGATTAACTACTGATGAATGGAATGAAAAAATTGACCATTTGAGAAAGTTCAGCTTATATCCATTTATGCTAGAAGAAATCGAGGAAAAGATAAAATAATGTCATTCAGAGGCAAACGAAGTGAAGCCGAAGAATCCATTTATGTTTGTCATCTCCCCTGAATTCTTCGCTAACGCTCAGAATGACGCATAAAACTTTAATTACATTTACTGTTAAAAATGAGAACTAACTTACAGTCAATACAACGATGTCCTTGATGCTGAAATTTTTTAATTCATCTAGCTATCAAACAGGCTCTAGAAAGTTTATGAATAGAAAAAGAAAATGTAGTTTTCGTAACTGGAATCGGATGTGGAAGTAAAATGAGCCAATATATGGATTGCTATTGAGCTGAGACTTTACACTGAAGAGGAATCCCATTCGCAACAGGAGTAAAACTCGCAAATCCTAAATTGACTGTAATCTCTCTTTCTGGAGATGGAGATACTTATGGAATTGGGTTATGACACCTATTACACGCAGCTAGAAATAATATCAACATTCTACATATCACATGTGATAACGAAAATTATGCTTTAACTACTGGTCAAGCCTCTCCTACTACTCCATTAAATGCAAAAACTAATTCTACGCCAGAATGAAATCAGACTAAACCGTTTGACCCAGAAAAATTATTAGAAAGTGCTGGTTGTGGATTCGTAAAAAGAGTAGATTGAAAAGATTTGAACTGAATGAAAGAAACTATCAAAGAAGCTATACAATATGAATGATTCGCTCACATTAATGTAAACCAACCTTGTCCAAGTTGGAGAAGATGGTAGTTTTGGAATAACTTGACTTTTTATATAATATATTTATTTATATTATAATTTTATAATTTATAAAAAATTTAGGATGCCAAATATCAAGTTAAAGATAGAATTTGATTGACGAGATAAAGAATATAAGTGGAAATATCGATGACCATGATGAGACGCTTTAATTGATACTGTATTAAAAGAATTAGCTAAAATATTACAATCTCCTGAATGAAAGTTTTGGCATTATTGAGAGTTCGATTTTATTACAGAAAGTTGAAATGTTAGCCATTTTGATCCGGGATGGGGAGACTGAAAAGTTATATTAAAAATCTATGATAATGCAGATGATAAGAAGATTAAAGAAGTTTTGGAAAAGTCTGCTCAAATATTAAAATTGATGAGAGCAAGCGAAGAACAAATTGCTAAGATTTTAGCCCGGAAACCTGAAAATTAGTTTTAATTACAAAAAAGAAGGCAAAGCCTTCTTTTTATTTTAAATAAATATATCTCTTCATCTAGCTCAATCCTGTGGTCAAACGATTCCTCTTTCCTCTAATGTATCCATAATTCTAGCAGCCCTTGCGAATCATATTCATAATTTTCTCTGAATCATAGTCGTAGAAGCTTTTCTAGTTTCTGCTATGATTTGAACGGCTTGATTGATTAAATCTTCGTCATCTCAGTTTCCACTTCATCATCAGCTGAACGCTCATGAACTTTCAGATTTTGATTCTAATGCGTTAATAATATCTTGATTATAAACATCGTCTTCTGTCAGTCCTACCATGTATTTACGTTTCAAATGGTCTACTACTGCATCAATTTCTTTGGTATCTACGAATGCTCACTGAATTCTAAGGTCTGTAATTTTAGTATCCATATAAAGCATATCTCATCTTCATACTAATTCTTCAGCTCATTTATGTCCAAGGATTGTCCTAGAATCTACTTCAGATACCACACTAAATGCGATTCTGGCTGGAATGTTTGCCTTGATAAGTCATGTAATTACATTTACAGATGGCCTCTGTGTAGCAAGAATCAAATGAATTCAAACTGCACGAGCTTTAGCAGCGATACGATTGATACAGTTTTCAGCTTCTTTTCTATTTGCGGCAGAAGACATCATCATGTCTGCCATTTCATCGATGATGAAGACTATACGATACATCTTTTCATCTGGATAAGCAGCATTGAATTCTGATAGCTGTTTGAGTTTTCTCTGTGAAAGAAGCGAATATCTTCTTTCCATCTCATCTACTGTCCATTGAAGCAATTTAACAGCTTTTCATGAATCGTAAACGATAGGAGCTAATAAATATGGAAGTCCGCTATACATTCATAGTTCCACCTGTTTTGGATCCACCATCAAGAATTTTAATTCTGAAGGCGAATTCTGATACATCAGTGAAAGAATAAAGTTATTGATTCATACTGATTTTCAGCTTCATGTAGCTCAGGCTACGAGTAAATGTGGCATCGAATCAAGCTGTGAAACTGCGATAGATCCATCGATTCCTTTTCAGAGTGCGAGAGTTGTTTCAGATTTTTGCATTCCTTTTTGAAATTCTGTCGAAGATAAGATATCTCATAAACAAACCGTTTTTGGTTTTGGATTTGGGATTTGAATTCCAATACAATCAGTTCATGGGATTGGAGCGACCATTCTGACTGATTTTGTACGGAGTGATAATTTGATATTATCCATCAAATTCGTGATAGCTGAGATTTTGATTCATTCTGCGAGTTTGATTCTAATCTGAACAACTGATGGTCCGATGTCGAATCATTCAATAGAAATATAAATTCAGAATTCTGAAAGTTTATTTTGTAGTGCTTGTGCTTTTTCTACGATAGCTTTTTCATCTACCTGTTGAGCTTCTGAAAGATTTGAAGCAAGAAGTGATGTTGAGAAAGTTGGTTTATCTCATGAAAAATGAATTTGAGGACGAGGCTTAGCCTGCTCTTTTTCCTGAATCTTTTGTTCGACTTTTTGCTTGAACAACGAACTAAATCCATCTTTGAGCAATGAACCTGAAGTTGAAGTTCAGTTTGCTACGGATCATGCTCAAACTACTGATGTTTTTTTTCAAGTAGCTTTATCTAGTTTTTCGAGCAAATCTGTAGATGTCTGAGATTCTTTGGTAACATATGGTGTCTTTGCCTGTTTTTTATCCTGAGCTGGAGCTGGTTCACGTTCTACATTTATTTTTGGAAGTTTAGGAAGTTTAAAATTTAATGTATATAAAACTCGAGCTAGTACTCAGATTAACATTAAAACGATCAAAATCTGAATTGCTAATTTTGATGGTCAGAATATCGATTCAAGAACCCAGTAAATTGGCCAAGAACAGTATCATCCGTGATGAATTGACTGAGCCCAATTTACCAATGTAGGTCATCATTCCTCTATCGCCTGAAAATTTAATATTGCAGAAGTAAGAAACATCAAAGAAAAAAATTGTTTAATGAAAGTCTTCATCAAATAACCTTTCCAAAGAATGAGAATTCAGACTAATACACACAGTATGAAAAATACCACGAGTCATGTCTCTCCAAAAGCATAACTCGTTGCTTTGGAAAATCGTCATAGAAGTGGTGCATCTGGAGCAAATTGTTTCGCAAAAAAGAATAGCAATCCAATTAACATAAATCCAATTCCTATGTGATATTTATTGATTTTGAATGTTGATCTAGTTGATCTTCTCCTTCTCCTAGCCAAAATATTTTATTTTTGAGAAATAAAGAATCATACGTTTAATGTATGATTCCTATTCCATTTTTCAATTGAAAATTACGTTATTTTGAAAAAAAGGTCCTCCTGAAAAATCAGAAAAGACCCATAAATTTTTAATAATCTATTTATACATAGAATTTTGTAAGATTAAGTAATGATACTGCATCTCCTCATGTTTGGAATTCTGCAAAGATTTGATATACAATTAATAAGAATCAGAATAGAACTAACGCCGATAGTAATATATTTATCAATACATTCGTAGCTTTCTTGAAATTTGATCAAGTTCATCCATCAGTAATATATAGATATCATGCAACTATTACCATAATTACAGTAATAATTCAATATAAATAACCAAAAACTTTTGCTATATTTATAATAAAGTCTGAAGCGTTCTTTACAAAATTACTACTATCTGCCGCAAGATAATATACAAAATCTACTCATTTAATCACTAATAATGCTACTACTACATTTATAAGTCATTTTACTAATTTTTTTCATTTTTCTCACTCACCCGCTGCTATCACTTTGAATCATGTAACTACTGTCATAATAATAGCTACGAAGAATGCAGCAGCTTTAATAGCTGAAAGAATAACAAACGCTACTTTTTGTGTTAAACTTTCAGTAACTCATTTTACTCATTCAGTCTGCGTGAAAGAATCACCCATATTTCAGAAATTAAATATTGTTCAGAACAACCAGCTAGATGCATAGACTAAGACTCATCCAAGTATAATATACAGTAAACTATACATATGCTTTCTAGATTCTTCTGGTTTTTTATTTAATAAAAGTGATGCTCATGCTATTACGAAAAATATTATCATGATTCATAGCGTCATACTTCTAATCACATCATACATTATACTATCACCATTTCCTGTGTCTGGATAGAATAACTTTTTTATATTAGTCGATAGACTATTTGTTTTTTCTATTCATCATTTTTTAATTACGTAATCATTTAAAAATGATGAAAAATTTTCTTTATATTTTGGAGGAGTAGCTTCTGTAAAATTTGGCATATAAAACACTCACCCTACGATGACCAATACTGTAAGAAATCAAATAATAACTTTTTGTTTTAATGACATCATTTATGTATAGTTGTTATCTTATAAAATTATGAATTTTTTGTGATAAGATTTACTATCGAAACAAAGAAATCTATTATATAATAGAATCATATCAATAGAATCACTCATATCACAATATATGTGATATTTTTTTTAAATTTTCCAAATTGTTTTTCTCTATCTGGTGAAGTTACAAGCATAAATCAATTTCGTATTATCAAAATAGTTGCAGCTGTAAGTCATATATACATCAAATACTGTAAATAATTTCCAGATAATTGTTTTAGACTACATAAAGTATTTGATATAGTAAATCTTGAATCTGCACAGTTTCATCTATAGCTCACCATATCAAACTGAGTATTTTGTACTTCATCCCCTTTGTACCCATTAACTTCTACATAAATCGCATCTAATAATCTTACGGGATTATGTTCTACAAATTTTCGTGCTGCAGGTCACTGAGTATGCGTAATATTACTATCTTTTCAATCTCATCATGCTCAACCTCATCATGCTCAACCTCATCATTCACTTTGAGCTAAACATATTGGAGATATCGTTCCAAATAGAATAAATATAGATAAGAATAGATAAAAGATTTTTTTCATAATTTAGCAACAAAATATAAACAATTTATTATAATCAAAATTTTAAAAAAAAGCAAAAAAAATCAGACTTTTTTTATTTTATTTACAAAATTTTTCTTTCATTTGAAATGTAGACAAAAAATAATATCATATACATCTGAGTTAAGATAATCTTTTATTTTATATAATATAAAATCATGCAAGACTTTTTCGATGAAATTTGAGTAAAAATTCCTGAAATTTACTTACCAAAAAAATGAACAGATTTGACTAAATGGTCAGTGGTAGCCTGTGATCAGTATACTTCTCAGCCAGAGTATTGGAATGAAGTAAAAAATATAGTTTGAGATGCTCCATCTACGCTAAAGATCACTTTCCCTGAGATCTATTTGGATGGATGACATAAAGCCGAGATAATCGAAAATATTGTAAAAACAATGTATGAATATGATGAAAATGGAGTTTTGGAAAATCAATGATTATGATTTGTTTATATTGAAAGGCAAACTGCACACGTGCCTGTAAGAAAGGGGCTGATTTTAGCGTTAGATTTGGAGAAATATGATTTTAGCAAAGGTTCACAAACTCTTATCAGAGCTACAGAATGAACTATTATTGAGAGAATTCCTCCTCGTGTAGAAATCAGAAAAAATGCAATTTTTGAATTACCTCACATTATGGTATTAATTGACGACCCTGAGAAACAAGTTATAGAGCCTTTGAAAGCCAACGTAAAAGATGAAAATCTGCTTTATGATTTTGATTT
The DNA here is from genome assembly GCA_002361595.1 of Patescibacteria group bacterium UBA3291. Taxonomy (GTDB): domain Bacteria; phylum Patescibacteriota; class Gracilibacteria; order Absconditabacterales; family Absconditicoccaceae; genus UBA3291. The sequence goes on from DETJ01000054.1 coordinate 7,476, forward strand.
GATGATGAATGGTGGACATATCAAATGATGGAAAATTAGTGATGAAGAAACTATTATGCAAATCGTAAATTGATTGAAAAAGCTAAACAATTCTGATACATTCAAAGAAAAATATGGTTTGACTGAAAATTTATGAGTTTTACTTTTCGCAATGGGAGATGGAAATCACTCCTTTGCTACTGCAAAAGCTATCTGGGAAGAGAAGAAAAAGAATTTAAGTCCTGAAGAACAGTTAAATGATCCTGCAAGATTTGCATTGGTTGAAATAAACAACGTTCATGATGAATGAATTATTTTTGAACCTATTCACCGTGTATTATTTAATGTAGAAGAAAATAGCTTTGTAGAAGATATGTGAAGATTCTTTAGAAGTATTGGATCAGATTTAAAGGTTGAAGAATATAATACAAAGGAAGAATTGATGCAAAATATGAAAAAATCTGATTGAAATACACATTACTGTCGATGAGTATCCAAATCTAGTTATTACTTATTCTGAATCGTAAATCCTAAGCTAAATTTGGAAGTTGGGAATATGCAGGCATTCTTGGATCAATATCTCAAAGATCATACTAATTCAAAAATTGATTATGTACATGGAGATGATGTAGTAGAAAAACTATGAAAAGAAGATGAAAATTTTGGAATTTTATTTCCAATAATGGATAAATCAGATTTTTTCAAAACTGTAGTAGTAGACTGAGCATTACCAAGAAAAACTTTCTCAATGTGAGAAGCTGATGAAAAAAGATATTATTTAGAAGCAAGGAAAATTGTGAAATAATTTTATGATTGAATAGCTATATCCTCAGACATAATTTCTGAGGATTTTTTTAGATTTATTTTTTCTAAACTATGAGGAATTGGGTAATGTATAGTATTATTGTACTCTTGGAGTAAATCTACTTTATCCGACATTATAATATTTATTCATAAATCCTTCACCATTTGAAAATCTCATGTTTCGTTTACTGTGTATGTAACCACTTCCTTTCATAAATCTCTAGCTTTCTGAATTATTTCAGGAGTAAGTGAATCATATGGAGCTAAGAAATATTTGCTTCTATTCTCTCAAATAAAATCTAAATCATTCACATCGAAAGTATCCCATCAGTATATTATATCAGGATCAGCATCTAAAACTTCCCTTGCTGCATCTGAATAACTAATAAAAATTACTCTATCCTGCATATTCAAATCTTTTACAGTTTGAATTGCATCTAATGTCTGCTGTGCTCAGAGTTTTTCATCATAAACTTTGATTTCAAGGAAATAATAGTCAAATAATCAATCCAAAAGTTCTAACATTTTTTGTAATTTCATGTATTTTTCTCCGTTTTGTATTGTACAGTTTTTTTGTATCCAATCATAATTTAATTTCCGGACTTTTTGTTTTTTACAATTAGATGTATAAAGCAAATCTCCATGCGCCACTATATTTTCATGATCTTTTGTATAAGATACATCGAATTCGATTCAATCCGCTCACAAATCTCTTGCTGCTAGGAATGATTCCATTGTATTTTCTGGAGAATTTTCAATCGCTCATCTGTGTCAGATAAACTTTATTTTATCAATATTTTTTTCATCGCTACTTTCTCCATCATCTTCATTTCAAAATTCATATGAGACATAGGATGAAAAATAATCATACACTATACTATCTTCTGGCAAACTGGAAACATTCTTGAATAAGAAGACATCTCAACTATAAGATGACACTGTGTATCTATTATTTTCATAAAATTCTGAATTCGTGATTCATCGATTTCTATTTGATTCTTGTGTAAAAATATCATTATACACACTATCTACTTCTACATTTCAGTGTCATACCAACCTTTTTATAGAATTATAAATATCCGTATGCTGTGCTATATTATTATCAATTGTCTCTGATTGTATTCCTGTTCAGACTACTGTGGCTACAGACTTCATATATCGGTTTGGGCCAATCATTTCAGGTTCTCACTCTTCTACTGGATTCATTTTTCTATGATCTCATACGACTATTAATATTCAATTATCAAAAAATCATATTTCTTGTAAATTTTGGTAAAATCTATAAAGCTCTTCATCAGAATATTGCAAGGCTAAATCTTCCGTTTTTCATAATGGAGTATCATATGGTTTATGAAACGATATAGTTTGCAGTCAAATAAAATATTTTCAAGTTTGATTCTGAACTTCTTGTAGTACTCTATCATACAATTCTCCATCAGGAGCTGCATCAAAAGTATATTTCTCATTATTCTCAAACTCCTCTTCTCATATTATTTTTTGGAATCATGCTCATGATAGAAAATCTCTTTGTTTAAGAAAGTCTAGGCTTGCAGCACTCATAAATGTAGTCATATATCACTCTTTATTCAAGAATTCTGGAAGAGAATCCATTTTGAGTTTATATCCACTATATGGGGTATTTCATTTTCTCATATTTACCAAAGGGACAACTCAAAGTAATGTAGCGATATGGGCTGTATCTGAAGTTGTTCAATTCGCAATAAAATTTGTAAATGTAATTCAATCTTTTTGAATTTGATCAAACTTTGGCATTTTATTATTTCAACCAGCATTTACAGAATCAATAGCAGACAGAGATTCAGCAAAAACTAATATAATATTTAAGTCTTTTCATTCTCATTTGATATTTTCGATAGTATATCATTTTTTCACATCCTCTACCTGATTTTCTCATACATTAAGATTAAGTACTTTTGAAATATCCAAGTTCAATTCAAGGATATTTTCAACGTGATTAATATTTATATTGGAAAATATTATAAAAAGATAGAATACTCCATAAATCATTGAACAAAGAGAAAATGTTATAAGCATATTTCTTCATGATTTTTGGAATTTCGAAAATTTAGTCTGAAGTAAAAGAAAAACTAATAAACTTGTAATTACAAATACTGATACCCACAGTCTGATTATTCAGTCAAATCCTGATGATCCATTACTTCACAAAGCAAAAGCTTCCATTACAGAAACTCTGCTATGAAATACAAATATTGTAAACATATCTACTACATACACTAGTAGTAATACAAATACGATTAAATCATTAAACAACCTATATTTGCGTTTTTTTATCAAATAATTCGCTGTAATCAATAAATGCGCTATAAATACTATCATAATATCACTCGCAAGGTATGATATTACATTTTCTCGAGGATTCAGATTTTTGTATGATAAGTATATTATTATTCATTTCAAAATTAGTGCAATGAAAAAAAGTGCGACCAAAGTTCTTCAGTACAATGGGCTTTTCTTTATCTTATTTTTAAACCACTTAAATATGGATTTTGTTCTTTGTTTAATTTCACCAAAAAACATAAAATATTACACCTAATATCCTAAAAAAACCTGATGATGAATATAATTTCAATAATTAATTCACTTCAAAAATTTCAGATTCAGCGTCCCAATTTATAAAATTTTCTAATAAAAATTCAACCGTAATTAAAATTTGCAACAAAATATTTTATATATTTTTTAATATATTAATTTTTCTAAAAAAAGTCCCCAAAATTTTGACAGAAAAAAATTTTTGAATATAATTAGGTAAGTGATTATGTTCACGATTTATTCATTATTTCAGTAATCATGCAAGGAATTTGATTAGACATTGAGTCGATTTTGAAACTCATTGCAGGGAATCAAAACATTTCAGATTTACATCTTTCTGCTGGAGAATTTCCCGCTTTTAGATTAAATGGAGAGATTGTAAGGAAAGAAGAATTATGAAAAATCTGAGATGAAAACATGGAAATTTTACTTAAGCAATTATTTAAGAATAATCCTCAGAGATTTGATAAATTTCTGGTAGATAAAGAAGCAGATTTTGCTTATCTTTCAAAAGATGATATTGCTTATAGAGTAAATGCATATCTAAGTACAGGAAGGATCAATGTCGTAATGAGAAAGATTAATAATGTACCTAGACAGCTTGAGGGAATTATGTTTCAGAATATTTCTGAATCCATCAAGAAGAATGTGCTTGCTTCTCCAAAATGATTATTCCTTGTAACTGGACCTACATGATGATGAAAATCTACATCAATTGTAGCGATGCTTGAAATTTTGAATAAAGAAAAACCTTACAAAATCATTACAATCGAGGACCCTATTGAATATGTATTTCAGCCTCAAAAATCTCTAATTTCTCAAAGAGAGATTTGACATGATACTTGGTCTTTCAATTCTGCCCTTGAATCAGCACTAAGGGAGGATCCTGACGTAATTTTCGTGTGAGAAATAAGAAATAGTGAAACTGCCGAAGCTGTATTAAACCTGGCAGAAACTGGACATCTGGTATTCTCTACACTTCATACAAATTCAGCTACACATACAATAAATAGATATCTTTCTTTCTATCCAAGCGATATGCAAAGTTCTGTCTTGGAAAGGATGGCTGATTGTCTTGTTGGAATTATGTCTCAAACATTAGTAAGGACAAAAGATGAACAATGAAGAATCGGAGTATTTGAATTAATGCTTAATAATAATGCTGTAAAAAATAATCTGAAAAAGAGAGAAATCGATCAGATGCAAAACATCATAGAAACTTCCGTTCAGAACTGAATGATTTCAATGAACCAATATGCTAAAAAACTTCTCGAAAGAGATATTATTAAGCAAGCAGATGTTGAATGGATTCTTAGTAACAAAGCTAATCCTCAAGTTTAACTAATAAAAAATATGTACAATGCAGGAATGATACCACTGATGATCTAGACCTAAGAAAATAACAAAAAAACAAATTAAGGAAATGATTAATAATATGAAAAAATCTGACATTATCAGCCAAAAGTCTAAGCAGTATCATCAGAAAGAGGAAATCGAGGCAGAAAACATATTAAATAAATTAATGAATAATGATTAATAAATAAATTTTATCAGCTAATTATAATAGTAATTATGACAGCTCAAGAAGATATAGTAAAATTATTACCAAATCATTTGCATAATATCGCTATGGATTATAATATCCCTAACGACATGCTTCAGAATAATACTGATCTAGTAGTGCTTGTTCTTGAAAGTAAATCAATCAACGATCCTAAAGAAAAACAAAGTTGGTTTGATTTATATTCTCTAATGAATCAAGAACAGATTGATAAATTAAGAGATATATTGACCAGAGAAAAAGAAAAATTAGCTGAGATTGAAGCTAGATATCAAGCGAAGCAAGAAGAAATCAAAAAGAAATATGAACAAACATATGCCTCTGGGGCATATCAGCAGCAACAAGATAAAATCAGAGATTCTGAAAAATCTTCTCGTGAGCAGGAAGAAGTCGAAGCCGATGCTTTACTTAACCAAATATAATAAATATGACACTTTTCATTACTAAATTTAAAAAATATTTTATATACGGATTATTCTCTCTTTTTGCTTTACTTGTTTTCTTTGGATGATATTATGAAGTTAAGGCAGATTTATTGAAGGATATGACTGAACCCGCAAGGGGTGCAAATCAAGTGATTTATTTATGAGATAGTGTAACAAGCGCATGAAAAAGAGTAATAGAAAATAAAGATTCAGTAATTGTAAGAGCGACTAGACTACTATTAATACTTACGATAGCACTGTCTGTGACAATGATATTGTACAATGGAATGCAATATATTATAGAGACATGACAAGGTAAAGAATGAAAGTCTCTAACCAAAAATGTAGTGTTGATTATAGTCTGAATTTTAATAGCTTTATTTAGCTCTATCATCATTACATTGATACAATCCGTACCTGAGTCAACCCTTGGTGAAACAGTGGGAGGCGAAGATAGTTCCGTTTTGTAATTTACTTTTAATTTTGTAATGTATATCAAACTAATGAATCATTTACTTACATCGATAATCGCGATATTTTTAACTTCAGTTTCTTCTAAAGCTTTTGCTGTTTCAGTACATATACTTCAAGGAACTACTGATGCAGCAGACAGAGCGAATGAACAAGTAGAAGGATCTCGCTCTATATTAAATACAATTTCTATGGTTAATTCTTACATTTGGTTCTTTATATGATTCTTTTGCTTTGTATTTATGATATGGAATGGGTATAAACTGATTACTGGGAATGGAGATGAAAAAGCCATGAAATCTGCAAAAACAGCATTATTATGATCTTTTATCTGATTAGCTATATGTATCCTAGCTTACATTATCGTAAATATAGCAGTAAACCTATTTGCTTAGTATATTTCATAGTATACAAAAAACTGACTAAAAATATAGTCAGTTTTTTATTTTATAAAATTCTATTTTATAGACATCTAGGCTTGAGACAGTTCTCTATTTATAATATCTGTCATTTTGGAATAAGAAACTGGATGGACTCAATCCGATGCTAATGCTATATCTCACTTGTTGTAAGATTTAGCAAAATCTACTACTGGTCGACTCTTTTCCTTTCATAGTGACACTAAATTTTGATTTAGTTCCTTAAGCCAATTTTGTTTATCTTCTCAAATGCACGTACACAATACTGGCTGTATTCATTCAGCCTGTAACCATTCAGACCGTTGTTTTATATCAGAAAGCGTTTTATCGTTATCCCTTGTATTTGCTCAGAAGTAAAACATAAAACTTTTTATATTTGGATGTGTATTTTTGTACGCCAAAACATCATTCTGTGAATTAAACCTATTCGGATGAGTTACTGTACTTTTTCAAACAACTCAATCCATATTAGGAAATTTTATCTTTTCTGTCAATCACTGAAATCCATTCATAATTGAATTTCCTAGTCATCCTATTTCGTCTTTATTTTTTGCCAATAATTTTGGTCAGATTAATAATTCATTTGACTCTATTGGACTATCTATGGATCAATTTCATAATTTTGCTAAATAGAACTGTGCATTATTTGCATATTCTTGTGGCTTACTACTCATTCAATTAATAATTATTCTGGCATTATAATAATCTTGTTTGTTGTCATTTATATAATGAGATAATTTCTTAGTTTCTATACGATCTGGTCACCCATTTTTCATCCAATCCATCAGGATAAATGCAGCTAAATCATTGCTCTTTAAAATTATATCTGGATTATTAACTAAATCTATTTCACTTCACTCGAGAATATTTCCATTATTGTCTTTAAAATCTTTTCATGAATTTCTTATTATTTTTGTATATTTTTCATAATTTTCTTTATGCGTTAACTGTATAAATCCCCTACCATAATAAGCTTTTCATGTACTAGAGTCTACTTTTCAATAGTTTCTATTTTCTCATCAGATTTCCTTCTGATTTTTAAATGCACATTCTCATTTTACAGTAGAAAGCACGTACGCAATTTGACGTTTATCTGTAATTCAATATTCAATAGCCTTATCATAAATCCATTGTTCATTGACGGTTTGTTTGTCTGAGGACTCAGCTGAGTCAAGATTTTCTCTTCATCAATTATTTCAGTTTCAATTATTAACCGTTCAATCTAAACGAACTGCTCCATAATTTTCTGGTAAAAACACCTTGGCTTTGACTCATTCAATTACATCATTTTTATCAGCATATAATGATGCAGTAATACATAGTGCAACGTCTTGTGTAGAGTGAATATTTGCATAAAAATCTGATAAATCATTATATTTTTCTAAATGAGTCTTCATGCTAATTAAATGACTTTGTGCTAATTTTAGCTTATCATCTGGTGTAATTTTTGATTCATCAACTGTTACTTTTTCTTTAGTTTTTCAATTTTCTACACCAGTCTCTTTCTTTAGATAATAATCTAGAGAGTTTCAGAGAATTTGTCCATCAATAGCTGCTTGTATTACTGCAGGAGAAATTAAAGAGACATCCATATTTTCAGCAATACTATCACGCAAAAAATCTCCCTTTGTACTTGAACTGTTTTGTGGATCAGTAACCGCAAAATCATTTAATGCAGTTTTACAAGAATTTTCATCAGTAATGGAAAGTGACACATTTTCTCATGCCAGTTCTTTATATTTCTTGAAAATTTGACTTATATTTTCATTTTTATCATCAGTAAGATTCATTCTATCTAAGCGCCATTTTTTCACAATTCACTCCAGTCATCATGTAATTCCTATTAATTTACATACGAAATCAATTATTTTAAAAAGGAATCCTCTTTTCTCTGGAGTTTTGCTAATCTCTCATAAAATATCTATTCAGAATATTTTTGTAACTGAATTTAGTGAGCTAATTCAATCTAGTAAACCATTTGCAGTTTTTTGTAGTCAAGTAGTTGCTCATAAAAATTTCTCAGGTTTGTCAATCATTTTTGCTATCAAAGCAGTTGTTTTTGGATTGTTTACTACTTGAATATTTCAAATCTTTGAAAGAACTTCCTGTTTCTCCTGTAAAGACATACCAAATTCAAAAGCCTGATTTTCATCAATTTTGAATATATTATCTGATATTGCTGTATATGGAGAAAATCCACTAGCAGCGAATCTGGAATCGTTCATATATTCCTTAAATTTCAATGGATTACTCAGAACTTCTGATTTATTTGGTTGACGAAGAATTCCATTATGTACTGACAAATAGTCTACAGCATTAATCCATTGACTAAATTTATTATAAGATCAAGTTGCACTCTTAGCAAAGTCTGACACTCAATTAATTAATTTATTAAAACTATCCCAAGAAATCTTATCCATTCATTGGAGCATACTGGTATTTGTTTTATTTCACTGATCACGCAACAATTCCATTAAACTTCGTTCAAAAGCTGGAGCAATTGTATTATTTATAATTTTTTCAGTATTTTCAGAATCTCATAATTTGTTCTTTAGAAAAAGAGTTAAACTCTTACGGATTTTTTCAAAAATATATTCTAATTTTTTTTCTGCTGTCTCTCACGGTAATTTCTTAAATTTATCTAGATTAGATGAAATAATATTTAATAATCTGCTATAAGTCTCAGAATCCTTTAATAATTCACATGTGGTAGGAGTTTGTGTCCTTTCACTTTGTAAATCTGCAACTTCTCATCTATATTCTTGATATGCTTTTTTACTTGATTCAAGTCTAGTTTTTAATGACTGCAAATCTGCTTCTTGTAATGAAGATAGAGTATCTATTAATGTTTTCATTTCAGATAATTCATTTTCTAACTTCTGAATTTCATTATTCTTTTTTTGTTTTTTAGCATCATCACTTTCGGACTGAACTTCGTTTTTCAAATTTGCCAATCTTTTTTGTAATTCAGAAAAATTGTTTTTAATTTGTTCTTCTTCTAATTTTCTCTGTTCTGGTGTCATTGATGATACATCAAGAATCTAAAATCTACTATAATTATACTCAAAAACTTTAAAAAAAGCAAAAAAAACTGACCGAAATCAGCTTTTTTGTTATATTTAAAATAAATATTAAATTATTCCATATCGTTGATAAATCTTTCAGCTTCTAATGCGGCCATACATCATGTTCATGCAGATGTTATTGCCTGACGATAAACTTTATCCTGAACATCTCATGCCGCGAATACTCATGGAACTGAAGTTTTTACTCAGTCATGTGTAATAATATATCCTGTTTCATCCATATCTAATTGTCAATTTAAAAATTCTGTATTTGGTTGATGTCCAATGGCGTAAAAAAGTCCACGACATTCGATTTCAGATTCTTCTCTAGTCTGGTTATTTATTACTGTAACTCATTCCAAATTTTTATCTCAATGACATGCAATAGCTTCTGTATGCCACATTATTTTGATTTTTTCATCCTTGAAAACTTTTTCTTGCATAGCTTTGGAAGCACGGAGAACATCTCTTCTAACTAACATTATAACTTCGCTAGCGAAGTTTGTCAGATACATCGCTTCTTCACATGCTACATCTCATCATCCTATTACCACAATTCTCTGATTACGATAGATTGGTAATCATCAGTCACAAACTGCGCAAGCAGAGATTCCACGCTGTCGAAATTGATTTTCTCATGGGATTCTGAGTCTTTTCGCTGTTGCTCATGTTGCTATAATCACAGTTTTCGCCAAAATTTCTTCATTTCATGTATACAATTTGAAAGGCTGAGAAGAGAAATCTACACGTTCGATAGTCTTCATCTCTACCTTTGCTCATTGATTTTCACTCTGCTGCTTCATCTGAGTCATCAATTCAAGTCATCCTATTCCATCTGGAAATCATGGAAAATTTTCTACGGTCGTAGTCGTAGTCAACTGCCCTCCTGGAGGCATTCATCATGCCATAAATCATTCATACATAATTGGATTGAGTCATGCTCTAGCCGTATAAATTGCTGCTGTATGTCATGCTGGTCATCATCAAATTATCACTACATTTTGAACTTCTGTCATATTTCAAATACTTTAAAATCTAAATCTAGGTAAACTATATCAGAATACAAAATAAAATCAAATAAATTTTTTAGAGACTTGACAAAAAAGAGAAAAAAAATATCAAATAGTGGGAAAATAAAAGATGTAAAAAACAATACGTTATGATTTTATTGATTACACTCTGATGAATAAACTAGAAAACTCGTGTAGCCCAGATAATAAAGATTCTTCTCTAAAACAGTTTAATAATAAAACTAATAATTCTATATCTTCTGTTTTAGCTCAAAATCCATATAATACAAAACTCAATATTTTATGAATATCATTATGAGATTTAGGAACTTGGGATAAAGATAAATTTTTGTTGAATAAAGATTTGATTCGTAATAACTGAAATACCCAATATATTGCCATTAATGGCAGAAAATATTTTATAAAAGATAGAAACGACAATACTGAATGAGATGTATATAAAATGTGAAATAATAAGAATTGAGATTCTCCTTTTTTCTTCATAGGAAATTTTTCTAGGATTGATGGCTATTGAACTTTGGTAAGAAAAGACTGATATATCTATGAATGAAGATTTGTTGTCTCAGATAATCGTCGAATACGATATGATTGAAGATTAAGATTCCCCGATTGAAATATCTATGAATGAGATTTTATTGATGGAGAACCACTTACAGCACAAACTGAAGAATTTTCTCCATTTAAAAAGAAAGGTACTTATACTAAATCCAATTGAGATAAAAAAATCTATAGATATTATTGAAAGGCTATGTGAAGGCCATATTTTGTAAGTTCAAAAGACAATAGGACCAACGAAAATTGGGCTAATAATAGAGGTGATGTCGTTAGCATCATAGAAGAAACCCCAGATCAACCAACAAGGGGACAACTCTCCTCTTGGTGACAATCCACCAATTATATTGAAACGGATTCAGAATTTATTTTTCAAACTAAAGATTGAAGAAAACTAGTTATTCAAAAAGATGACTGAGACAAAAAAGATATAGAAGTCGCGAATCTTATCAATGCTATTAAATATTTTTATGAGAAACATGAATGAAAAAAATTCTTTACTCTTTGAGATGATTTGAAATATAGATATGGCAAATTAGGAATACTATTCTCTACATTACTTTCAAATGTTTCTAAAAAAATATGAAATTCAGATTTTATTGATAATGATAGAATAATACCAGATCATAAGTCCATTAATACTTTGGAAGAGAATAAAAAAACAACAGCTAAAAATTTAGCAAAATGGCTAAATTGCTATTATGAATCTAAAGATAAATAGAAAAAAAATTTTTTTCACTACCTCATCAACCAAGTATTTTTTGTTTTTTACTAAAAAATGTATTTCCATTCATCTTGCATATTATACTTAAAATCCTATAATTCAGACCGTGACAAAATGGTCAGTTTTTTATATGTTCACTTAAAAAATTATGAATTTGTTTGAAGAATTACAATGGCGTGGTCTTATCAAAGATACTGCATGAGATGATTTAGAAAAAGTTATCAATAGTTGTGATGCCACTTTGTATTGGGGTACTGATCCTACGGCAGAAAGTTTACATATATGACATTATAGTAGTTTAATTACTGTAAAACGTCTAGCAAAGGCTGGTCACCATCCGATTTTATTAGTTGGATGAGCTACTGGATTGATTTGAGATCCTAGACCAACTGCCGAGAGAGAGATTATAGCTTATGAAACAGTACAAAAGAACTTCGAATGACTAAAGAAACAAGTAACAGATTTATTTGATGGAAATGTAGAAGTAGTAAATAATTACGATTGGACCAAAGATATCACAATTTTGGATTTTTTGCGTGAAATCGGAAAATATATTAATGTAAGTTATATGCTTAATAAAGATATAATCAGTAGAAGATTGGAATCTGGAATCACGTTTGCTGAATTTACATACACTCTATTGCAGTGATACGATTTCTTACATCTATATGAAACTAAGAATTGTATCATGCAAGCAGCAGGTTCAGATCAGTGGTGAAATATTACTACTGGAATTGAGCTTATCAATAAAAAATTAGGTAAGACTGCTTACGCATTCACTATGCCTTTAATTTTGGATTGAGCTGGAAATAAATTCTGAAAAAGTGAAGGAAATGCTTTATGGTTAGATAAAAATAAGACTAGTGCTTATGCTATTTATCAATACCTTGTTAATAGTGATGACAGCAAAGTTGAAGAATATTTGAAAGTATTCACATTCCTAACTCCTGATGAAATCATAGAAATTATGAAAAAGCATAATGAAGCTCCAGAAAATAGATTAGCTCAAAAGACTTTAGCAAAAGAATTTATAACTGATTTACATGGGAAAGCTGAATATGAGAAAGTTCAAAAAATTATTGATGTACTATTCTGAGACTGAGATAAATTAGAAATTATTTCAAAAATGTCTGATGATGAAAAATCTGCACTTGCTCGTGAAACTGGAAGTGTAAAGATGAATTGAAGTGAAGTTAGGCTTATGGATTTAATCGTTGAATCAGGTTTGGCATCATCTAACTGAGAAACTAAAAAAATGATTCAGGCTGGTTCGATCTATTTCAATGAAGAAAAAGTAGAAGATATCCAAAAAACTATAAAATCTGACGATTTAATTAACGGAGTAGCCATACTTAGAAAATGAAAAAAGACTTATAAATTAATTTTAGGATAATTTGTGTAAAAAATTATGTGGAATAGTGTGTGCAAATTTTTGAAAAAATATTCAAAAAAGTATATCCAAATACTAAAGGAACTTCTGGGTTGGATCATGGAAGTTTTGAATGATGAAGATTTTCGCAAAAAAACAAAAAAAGAAGCTCGACATGCATTTATGTACTTAGTTTTATCAACTATTTGAGCAATCGTAGATGCTATAGTTTTTATAGTTCTGACTTCTTTATGATTATATATTATTCCATCGAATATTATTAGTGATATATGCTGAATGATTACATCTTTTTCATTGAATCTTAAAAAAAATTTCAACATGAATGACCATGTTCACATGAGATGAGTATCCTATTTTACGATTTCATTAATTTGAACTGCCTTATCTACCAGTATGATATATTTCTTCATAGAAGTGGTTTGAATTCCAAATGCCATCGCTAAATTTATGCAAATTCTGATTATGGCTATCCCTCTTTATCTAGCGAATAGAACTCTAACTTTTAGAGATTTTTCATGATGAGATAGTAAGAAATCTGATTGAAAATCTAAGCAATATTCAAATATAAAACTGCCATCTGATGAAGTTTATAAAGAAGCAAAAAATCTTCTTGAAGCATGAAAACTCGTAGTTTTCCCAACTGAAACAATTTACTGATTAGGTGCAGATGCTCGTAATGATAAAGCTGTACTCTCCATATTTGAATTAAAATGAAGACCTCAGGACAATCCTCTGATTACTCATCTATGATATAAAGAGCAGATTTCTGGTTATGCAACTGTAGAAAATGAAATTCAGCAAACTATTATCGATAAGTTAATGCCTGGCCCACTCACTCTCCTCTTGAAGAAAAAAGAATGAACTATTTCAAATCGCTCATGTCCACTAGACTATGTATGAATTCGTTTACCTTCGAATTTAGTTGCACAGAAATTTTTACAAGTCGCTGAATTACCAGTTGCTGCTCCAAGCGCAAACATCAGCGGAAAACCTAGTCCAACTAATGCAAAAATGGTTTATGATAATCTACACGATAACGTACCTCTAATCATTGACGATGGAGAGTCTTTTGCCGGAATTGAATCCACTGTAATGCGCGTAGTACCAGATGAAGATAAAAAATGAAATTTAAAAATTCAGATTCTTCGTCCTGGATTTTTGACTAAAGAAGATTTAGAAGATTGTTTTAATCATGAAATTAAAGTAGAATATACAACAAAGAATCCTGAACTTTCTCCATGAATGAGATACAAACATTATAGTATTACTGGTCACGTTAGAATATTTGATGATTTGAAAGATATTTCAAAATTATCTAAAGAATTTGAATCAGAAAATACAAAAATCTGAATCCTACTTACTCAAGAATTAATAGATAATAATGAAAAACTTATTGAAAAATTCAAAAATAATTGAATTAACATTATCCCACGATGAACTCAATCGAACTTAGCAAGCTGTGCTCATTCATTGTTTGACCACTATCATACAGCTGAAAAATCATGAATCAATCTCCTTTTTGTAGAAAGATTACCAGAAGAATGAATCGGATATGGAATAATGAACAGAGTAAAAAGAAGTGCTGAAGTTTAGTTTAAAATCTTAATTCATAACATCCTCTCCTGATTACTTACAATTCATTCTTGACCAACTTTCAGAATTACCAGAAATAACATACCGCAAAATGATGTGAGAATATATTTTGTATTTTCACTGAAAAATCATAGGCTGAATCTATGATAATCGCTTATTACTTAAACCTACGGAAAAAGTAAAAAATCTGATTAAAAATCTTGAAATGCAAATTCCATATCCATGAGCAAAGACGATGATTTATGTGAACAATGTAGACAATTCAGAATATCTAGAGAAGCTTGTAAAAGCTACTTATGAAGAATTGTATTAATATTCATAGAAAAAATTTTTAAAAAAAGAATCCACCACATGATAACGTGATGGATTTTTTCATTCTAGAATGTGGATGTTTCAGTCATAATCGGCATACTTTGACTCTGGATACACCACCATAATGCACATAATACACACCACAGCCAAAGCGATTGATCCTGAATTCCAAATGGTGTCGTAAACCAAAGCAAGCATCAAGGCTCCTATTCCTGTGATAAATGCCGTGGGCAGAAATACCGTTGGTACTACTGAGAACAACCTCACTGGAACACCTTCTGACTTTACCCAGAAATTAATCAGAGCATGAAGGGCGATTGGTGCCGCAACGAAGATTGCTACGTGCATTGGATTGGTAAAGAAGTACACAATTACCCCAATCAGCACAAATTCGAACCAAGTAAGCCATACTAAATTTTTAGCTTCTTTTAGATTTAATCTTTTACTTTTCATGATTTTATGTATTTTAGTTTAACATTGTATTTATATTATTATAGTATATATTTTACCATAAATGTCAATCGTTTAAATATAGCTAACATCCAGGATTTTCTCGGGTTTTCATTTTTCATGTCTCAAGACTTTTGACAGGATAAATCTCCCATCATCCATCATTATGTACTATAATTACAATTCCCTGCATAAAATTTGGCCACTGTGAATCTATTTTAGAATACGATATTTCTTCATCTGTAGCCCACTCTGTCAAAGGTAACACTACCCAATCATGTGAAGTAATCCAGGAGAATGGATGTCACACAGTCAATTCACAAATTTTAGTAATCATTTTCAATGCCATCTCATCTACACTTTCCTTATTCTCTTCATAGAGACTCTCTATATCTGAATAAGAGTTTCAATCTGCGAAATATTCTCAATATATAACGCTATTCATGCCATCGGAATGATTTACGAATTCATAATCTGACCAATTATTAAAATCTATTTCATTTTTTAGTGCTTTACTGCCACGGCTTTCACCCACATAATAAGAAGTCTGAACCGTTCTCTTTACCGCAGAAGATCAATAGAAATCTGTAGAAGTATCTTCAAATGGAGTTCACTGTAATTTTATTCAAACTCATTGAGCAAGCTGTACTCAGTTTTCAGTTAATCATCATTCTGCAGTACAATCATTTATACGCTCTGAGTGACGTACAATAAATATTACTCTATCTCCAGTTCTTATACTTTTATAAACATCTTCTACTGTATTAAAGTCATTTGTTAAGAATTGATATGAATTATCCACACGATGGTAAGTCACTAGAGCAGAAACTTTATCAGATTTTTCTACATTCTCAGGAATATTTTTATCTTGAATTTCTTTCTCAAATCCCCCAATAAGATCTGGTTCTTCATAGTTTTTTGCTCTCTGTGAAACTCTATACATCATAAGCATAACATTTCATCTCTTCTCTACTGATTTTGGTAATGGATTTTCCACATTTTTTACTATTCATTTGGAATATAAATAATCTAAATGCGGTTTGTAGTAAGGAGAAACTTCTATGACAGTATCTCAATTATATTTACTCAAAGCTCTAGAAAAAACTGTAGCCCATTGTCATCTGGTTACTGCTCAATTTGGATTAAAATAATTGGACAATTTTCCATTACTTCATATTCACATTAATCAAAGCTGACATGCCTTTTTTACTCAATATCCATATCATGCATCCAATTCATCAGATACGTCTATGAAACTACAATCTAATGAATTATCTGGAACTATTCATAATACATTAATAGCAAAATTTGATATCATTTTTGCCATTGCAATTCTAGTTAATCAACCATATATATTTGCATTATCTATAGGAGTAACTGTAGTAATTCTCTGACTATAAGCATAATCGTATGCATCTTGATATTCCTGTGAATATTTAGAAGCAAAAGAAATTCATCACGCAAAAAAAATAAGTGAAACAGATGCGACTAGAATTTTTTTCATTTTATGTTTTTATAGTATAAAATACAGTTACTCAATCAGCATAACACCATCTCCTGGCTCAGTATCAAAAATCTTATAATTTATTTGCATTTTTTCAATGAATTGATATAATCAAGTTAGTTTGTTTTGATATTTGATGACATCGTCAAGTAAAAGCGTATTTTCTGGTGCAAGATGTGATCGAATTTTCTGCAGGTAATCTCAATATTGGCTCTTCTGAGCATCAATAAATGCTGCATCAAATTTCTGAGAAAAAAACTTTTCTAGCGAAATTTCATTAATATCAAAAGGATAGAGAACTAGGTTATTTACTTCAGCTTTTTCTATATTTTTCAATGCTTCAAGGTAAGCTGGATAGCTGATTTCAAATGATGTCAAAGTCCCTCATCGCTTGGAGATTGTCTGGGAAATGACAATACTACTATATCATACAGCCGATCAGATTTCTAAAACTCTCTTAGGCTGATGACGCTCAAGCCAAGAAATAATAAAATCTTGGGTCTGAAGTGAAATTAATGGTATATGCCTATCTTCACAAGACTTACGCAAATCTGACAAATCCAACATTGAGGAAATAATAATAGATAAAGCTCTCTTTCAAACAAAAATTTATATTATTTATACTAATTTAACATTATGATTACAACACAAGGTGACAGAGAAATGCACTCAAACATTTCTATCAATTTAAGTAAAAAAAGCAATTCTAAAAGGAACTACCAAACAGAAGCTAGAACTTACAATTCTAGAAGCACTTCTAGTCAAAGTCTTTATGCTCAAGCTGCAAATGGTCAACTAAAAAATCCTACTCCTACGAGAAGAACAACTCATTCAGCGACTGCAACTTCTACAAATTGAACTACTCATGCTAGGACAATGAATTCCACAAGGAGTACGAATACTACGACAAATACAAGATCTACTACATCAAGGACAAATTACACACAATGAGCAGACAAAACTTTATCTTCTGCAAATTTCTTAAAACATAGGAATCAGGCTCCAACTCAATCAATCGCAGATTTAAAGAAATTGGTTAAAAAAGATGAAATTCCAGTCAGAGTTTTTGGACTTTGAGGATTAGAAGAAATCTGAATCAATATGACTGTAATCGAATACAAAGATGATATTATTATCGTAGATGCTGGACTTGAATTTGCAAGTTTTGATATGCACGGAGTAGATTATATCATTCCTGATATTTCTTACTTAATTACGAAGAAAAAGAATATCAAATGAATCCTAATTACTCATGGACATCTTGACCATATCGGAGCAATTAAACATATTCTTTCAGAATTGGATTATCCTATCGTTTACACTACTCCATTAGCATTAGGGCTAATTAAGAGAAGTCAGAATGATCAAGATCAAAAAAAGATGAAATATAAAATTATCGATCCAGACATCGATATAATCAAACTTTGAGAATTTTTGGTTGAACCTTTCCGTGTGAATCACTCAATCCCTGAATCTATGTGATATGCAATTCACACTCCAAAAGGAAATATCGTGCATTCATGAGACTTCAAAATCGACTTCGTACCTGCAATCGACAAACCTGCTGATTTGGGAAAAATTAGTAGAATCGGTCAGGAATGAGTAAAATTATACTTGTGAGAATCTACAAATGCTAGAACTCCATGACATACTCCAAGTGAAAAATTGATTTGAGAAAACCTTGATCGTGTAATCAGAAGTCATCCAAACCAAAGAATCGTTATTTCAACATTCGCATCAAATATCTGAAGACTTATCCAGATCATTGAAAGTGCTGTAAGACATAATAGAGTAATTTTCCTTGCTGGAAGATCTATGGTAGGAAATGTTCAGCTTTGTCAGGAACTTGGATATATCAATGTACCAAAAGATATGATTAGACTCGTTTCTGGAGAAATTGATCAAATGCCTGATGAAAGAGTAATGATCGTTTGTACTGGTTCTCAATGAGAAGAGTTCAGTGCTCTCGTAAGAATGGCTACAAACACTTACAAAGATTTTATGATTAGACCTGGTGATTGTATATTATTATCATCTCATACTATTCCAGGAAATGAAAAAGCTGTGTGATCATTATTGAATACTTTGATAGATATGGGAATTGATTTGGTAGATGAACCAACTCTAGCTCTTCATACATCTGGACATGCTTGCCAGGAAGATATGAAAGAAATGATGGCATTATTGAAACCTGAATATTTCTGTCCTATCCACTGAGAAGCTTTGATGAGACATGCTCACAAAAAAATCGCTCTCGATATGAGAATACCTGAAGAAAAAATCTTACTCCCAAAGAATGGTCAGATTGTTGAACTTTATGATGAATGTGTATTGCTATCAGAGAAAAAATTGAAACTCGATACAGTTACAATTGACGGAAAATGACAATGACATCTAAGCTGAGAATATGTAACCAAAGCTCGTGGAATTATGTCTCAAGATGGAGTAGTAGCTTTGATATTCAAGATAGACACAAAGACTAAGGAATTAGTTTGAAATTTACAAATCGAATCTAGAGGATTTGTATATTCTAGCGAAGTAAAAACAATTCATACTCAGATAGTTGAAATTGCTAGAGCTGAATACAATAAAAATCTAAAAAAGAAAATGGAGATAAAAGACAACCTTAGAAATATCAAAGATTTGCTCGAAACTGAAATCGAAAAAATTATTTGAAGAGTACCTATGATCATTCCAATGTATGTTTATATCAATAGAGAGGCACTCACTACTCCAGTACAACAAAACGATGAAGAGGAAATCGTTGGAATGACACTAGAAGAGCAAGGTGGAGTAGAAGAAAAATAGTGAGATAATCTATTTGACTGAAGGCTGATTGAAATCCAATTCAGCCTTTTTTCTTTACCTTGTATTTTCACTGTAGAATATTAAAATTAGCGTCGTTTATTTGTTATAAGTTATATACGATGCATTTGGCTATTATTATGCTATTAGCATGACTATTCTTATTATGATTTTCCGCTGACAAATTAATCAACTCTAGTGTAAGAGTGGCTAAAATTTTCAAATTATCTCCATTATTCATTGGATTAACTATTTTGGCAATAGGTACATCTGCTCCTGAGCTATTTTTGTCTGCTATGTCTGCTATAAATGGAAGCTGATCACTATCTGTAGGGAATATTGTAGGATCTAATATATTTAACTTATGATTTATCCTCTGACTAAGTGCAATATTTGCACCTATTGTAATACAGAAGAAGCTCGTATATAGAGACTGAATTTTCTTATTTCTGATTTCATGTTTGTTATTTGTATTTCTACGAGATCACAAAATCATGTGACGAGAATGAGCAATATGTCTAGGATTGCTTGTATGTTATAATTGATATTTATGGGTTAAAAAGGATCCTATGGAAGAAGTCTGAAATGCTAACGGAATAGAACTTCCAGAAATCAAAAATTTTTGGTATTTATTTATCTGTATTTTCATTTTATCAATAATAAAAATCAATACAGAAAACTGATTTAACATAGAGTTCTGATTATCAGCATATTCTGCCATATTCATGTGCGTACTTCTGTTTTTATTTTCTCTATCAATGTTCAATAAAAAAAGACAAAGAAGAAAAGAACACGAAACCTGAATATTACTCAATATCACAAAAATCATTGCAAGTATTGGTCTTTTGATAATGTCTTCAGATATAATTGTAGCTTCTGCAGTATATGTAGCTACAGTTATGTGAGTATCTGAATGGGCTATCTGAGCCACAATTATTGCTGCATGAACAAGTTTACCAGAAATGGCTGCCACTTTAGCTGCCATTATCAAGAAAAAATATGATATGTGAGTATGAAATGTAATATGATCCGATATATTCAATATTTTGTGAATTGTTTGAATTTCTTCGATAATCACTCCCCTACATATGACTCCAAAATGTCTAGCATGAAGCTGTGATTCTGTATTGTGAAGCTTAATGTATGATAATATATTTTCTATGTTTGTCCTGATTTTCACTTTATTAATTACTCTCATATTTATGAGATCATGATGGAAACTTTCCAAGATTGAATGATTATTCCTATTCCTTTTTGCATGTCTAAGAATGGCTTTTGAGCTTGTGCCTAATTACTTTATTGGACGATTTTCTTAGTATAAATCACTATTCTAAGCACAGTTAGAAATTTAGAATTCGCTATTAATTTTCTCTTATATTATTTGACTTTTTATAATTTTTATATATAATATATACATATATTTATATTATTTTTCTAAAAATGAATAATATATCTCGCAACAAAGAAAAAAATATTGAAAAAGCATCGCAACCTACAAACCGAGTCAAAAATGCCAGAATCAGACTAAATACGACGAAACAGATTGCTGATGCTATACATTCTCAGTCAGAAAAAAATGAAAGAAATTCTAGTCTATTTAGCAACTGAGTGGAAACATTGATTGATAGAGCTTATCCTCTAAATTGAAACATCCAAGATAAAAAAGAAATCTCTGAAATAGACTGATATTATATACCAGAAACAAAAGATCCTGTCATCCAGGAACTATTACAAAGCGATGATAAGGTATATGAAATATTAGAATGATTATTATGTAGACCACAATTTTTTGGAAGGAATAGAAGAACCAATGAGCGAATAATCACAAAAGAATGATTAACTAGACTAAATTATATACTAAACATGGCCGCCAAACACTCTCTAAGACATATTGAAGAATCCAGTCTTATGCATAATGGTCAAATTTCAACTGATAAGACTCCATGATTTTGGGAGCCAACATCTACTCCTGAACAACGTAAGAATAAAGAAAAAGAAATCAGACCGTGATACAATTATTTCAAATATAAATTAAAAGATTTTACCTCATCACAGCGAAGCGATAAAGATAAAAAAGATAAAATTTACTTTAACATTCAGTCGAAGGAACAGTTTTGCCAGTTGATTAGAGCTTTAATAATTGATTATATACCTATTATTTCTGGATGATCTCAAATCTATCCAGCAGTTTATGAACATAAAGATAAAACTCATAAAAAATGAGAATACAAGTTGAAGCCAATTTCTACTAGGGTGAAAGACTGATTATTTTTAAAAAATATATCTTGTTTCGCTGATATGGAAAGGAGCGACACTTACACATGAAAAAGAACACACTTTCCACAGATTGTAAGAGAAGTTTTTGAACCTTTACTTCAAATGCATAAACCCCAAAATTTAGACAAAGAAATTTCAAAAAAAACAAAATTACAAAAAGAGCCTGAGCGAAATAAAAAAGAACTCAATAATCATGAAATAGAATATTCGAGGAGTTTTAACATTGATAAACAAAAAGATAAAATTGCTTGAAAATTTATACTATGTACAAAATCTCAAGATTCGATGTTAGACAAAACAAGAAGAGACGTAAACTATTCGACACTTAAAGATCTTAAAGACATGATTAGATGATCTTTTGTAATGAAAGACCATCGTGATGTAATCACTATGTTACATTATTTCATAAAATATTTCGTTCAGAATCCAGAACATAATTTTGATCATACTGCATATAATAATGCTTGATTCGATCCTAAAAGATGAGTTCTACGATGATTACAGTTAAAAGATAAAGGAATCCTAAATACAGAGATTTCTCAATGGATAAAAAATTTGGAAGGACTTCCAAAGTGAAAAAAACCAAAAGATGAAAAAGATCCTTCTAGTTTTACAGATGATGAATTAGATTGGGCCGCAACAAACTTTATATTAAGCTCTATAGATAAATCATCAACTAAAAGATCTTCAAATTCTACAAAATATATCGACACAAAACTTATAATTCCTACCTTGATGAGGCCAAATCCATTACCAATGGAAATCAAGTTTTTAACTAAAGATAATTTTGAAGGTAATGAGCACTGATTGGCTCATCATGATATCATGAGATTGAAACAAAATATTCAATTATGGTGTAGGGATGAAAAATTTATACTTGCTGACAAAATCAAACGAGAAATAGAATTATTACTACGAAGGAATCCTGAACTAAAATCCCAAATTGAATCAGAATTAATTGCAAATAATCGCTGAAGAGACAATGTAGATGCAGCAGAAGAGATCTACAAAGACATCAAAAACAATCTCGTTGTACTTAAATATTGAGAATGAGAAAACTGACTTGAACCAACAATATTCTGTGATAAAGAAATTTGGACACATCTAAAAAATGAATGATTTTCGTATTCAGTTGACGATATAAAAAACTAGATGATAAAAAATCATCTAAATTTCACTGAGCAATTCAGTAATAATTCCATTATAGCAATCCATTCACTCATCTGTAAGTACAAATCCATTTTCACGTAGCTTTAAAAATCAATTTTCTTCGTATAGCTTAATCTTTTCTGGATAATCTTTAACAAGAACTGATTCAAATTTTAATATATTATCAATTCATCTATCAGTACGTAGTGATAAGAAAAATGATTCAATTAGATAATCTGACTGAGACATAGGTTGAATTGCAGATTCTGACAGTTTTTCATTTCAAATATATTTTGGGAAATATGGAGTATTAGTTCGACGTATTCCATTTAATCATTCTAAACGAAGTGAAGAATCTATTTTTTTTAGATTTTCAAGAACAGCTCAGAAATATGGACTTTTAGCATTTATAAACGATGAAGCAGAAAGTCATAATCAGAGATAATCTTCCATCTCTCGATAAACTCTATTGTGGATACTAGACTTCCCTACCGCAGCAAAATTTGATATTTCATAACGTTTGTATCATCAGTCCTGAATTATATTTTTGAGAATATCAAATTCTTCATATATCTCATCTTCATTTCAAAATAAACCAGATTGCTGAATAATAGAAGAATTTCAGTCAGAATTTTTTTTCCATTTTTGGTGTTCAAAAAGTTCTAGCATATATAGTGAAAAACTATCTGCAAATCATGAATCCACAAAATCTTGAAAGAATTCTAAAGCTGATGGAGTCCATAGTTGCAAATCTCATTTTTTGGTTTGATTAAAAACTCCAAATGCCATAAAATCAAAGTTGTATACACTATTTTCTAGTTTTAAATCACGTAATCAGCGCAAAAAATCTACCATTCATGGGAATGTATAAGGACGGCCCGCATTCTCCAAAACTCAATTATCCAAGCTCTGAATTCAAAACGAGAAACGTACTCTTGGATATTTTTTAAATGATTTCTGTAAATCTGAGACAAATTCATAAACCTGGTCTCGTGGAAATGGATTACATTCAAAACTAAGTTCTCCGACATTTTCACAGTCAAAAATCTCTTCACAATGATTTATCAGCTTTTTGATTTCTTGTGCTCATATCAGATTTGGCGTTCATCATCCGAAATAAATCGTCCTAATTTCCACTTTTCAGAATATTTTTCATCGCTCATCTATTTCTGAATGTAGATTATTTAAATAAGTCTGAATCATTTCATCGTCCGGATTTTGAACAACAGAAAAACTACAATATGGACAGTTTTTTACACAAAATGGGATATGAATATACACAGATAGCATCGACTCAAATCAAGTAAACAAAACAAATTATGTATACAGTTTTATATAAATATTTCAAATCCTTAAAAAAGCAAGCATTTTAGGTAAAAAATCCCCCCGAAAATTTGCTTTTTTTCGCATTTTGGAATATAATTAGTCATAATTTATTTATATTAATAAAAACAAAAAAATGGGACGATTTGCTGAGAAAGTTGACAAATGGAGAAAGAACTATCACGCTTTTAGAGAAGATCCTGATTCATATTTCACTGCGAGAATTATTGTAAGTGATATGCAAGATGGAGAGAGAATGATTGCTTTTCTAAATCCTAATCAAGCAATGGCTTATGGTATCACGATTCACAACAAAGTAAGCATAATTAGAGTAGATTGAGAAGAAATTGTAGCTGATGTATCTTTTTCGAGTAGAGTAACAATCTGAACTATTGCTGTTTCAGATGAATTAGCAAAAAAATATAAAATCAAAAATTTTGAAATGGTGGGTGTTAGCCTCACTGAGTGAGCATCCGTAACGACAAATGC
>DETJ01000004.1 GCA_002361595.1 Patescibacteria group bacterium UBA3291
CATTTCTGCAAAAGTTTTTAGTAAAAAATGCAAATATTATCATACTTCGTGATCAGAATTCTTTTGAATTGACAAAAAAAATTCTACAGCAAGACTGACAAAACCGAGAAGAAAAAGCTGAATACGATTGAGATTTGACATTATCACTTCTAGAAGAGACTAAAGAAATTTTTGCTGAAGAAAAAATCAAATCAAAAAGAGATCCTTACTATTTAGTGAACTACTCTCCTCTTTGCAATAGAGAAAGAAGTTTCAAATTGATTAGAAAATTTGCAGATTCTCACAAAGATTTACAACCAATCTACATTGCATGTAACAAATCTGAAGATGAAAAGTTTTTCAGAGATATTCAGGAAATACTACCAAACTGCGAAATATTCGACTGGACTCAAGCGAATATAGCTGAAACATTGAAACTTTTCTACTGTGCAGAATGAGGAATCGGAGCTAGATTACATTTCTTATATATTCTGAAATTCTTTGAAAAAGAATTTGTTACACTTCATAATAGTCATAAAATTCAAGTCAATCTTTCAGATTTAGATAAAAACTAAAATATGTTTTTTCTAGCATTTGCAACCAGTATTCGAATTTTCACTCTATTTTTGAACTTAGGAAATTCTGAGATTTTTCTTATCCCTGCGATTGCTTTATTGGCTACACTAGTGTCATTCTGAGCGAAATGGAATGAAGTGAAGAATCTTAGGCCTAATACACAAGATTCTTCGGCAAAAGCCTCAGAATGACAAACGATGAAGAAAGGAAGCAAGATTTTCCTAAAAAATTTACTACGATGAATAATCGCAAACATACTTGCAATCGTAGTAATTTCATGACATTTATACCACAAAAATCCTGAATATTTTCAGCAGTTTATTGGAATTAAAAATTATGAATACACTACTCCAGACCGAAAGATTTTCAACGACTTTGTGCGTATATCTGATACTCAGAAATATCATAGATATTATGTGGAAACTCAAGATTGAAAAACTTATGCATTAAATAGCGAAAAGGATTATCATATCTGAGATATCATTTACTTATCAGCCAGTCAAAAAGATTTAGATTTTTCTAATATTTTTTCTTTAAGTGGAAATGCAATTTTCACCAAAGAATTTTGGAATTACGATTTCAACTATGATAAGTGGCTATTCATGAAATGAGTAGATGGCTCAATGTATGAAAAAGTTAGTATAAAAGCTGAATGTGAAATCAAAGATTGAAAGCAAGACTGTAGTAAATCTACAATGAATGGAAAATCTCCACATTTTGAAGAACTAGGCAAGATAGACAAAATCCGTGCTCGAATGCAAAATACCGTAATCTCCATTTTCTGAGAAAATAAATATTCATGATTATTGCTCGGACTTTTCATCTGAGATAAATCCATGATTCCTAGTGATAATTATAACACATTTGTAGATAGCTGACTCGTCCATATTATCGCTGTAAGTGGAGGTAATATCGCTATGGTTTTGATTCTGCTTTCTTTTCTTTTGTGATTTCTACCATATTATGTCAGAAACGGTTTCCTAATCCTCTGAATCATTTTCTATGCAATGATATGTGGAAGTGATTCCAGTGTTTTCAGAGCCGCTGTAATGTGAAGTTTAACTTTAATCGCACTTTTCCGATGAAGAGAAATCTCAATCCGAAGGTCAATGATATATGCGTTTATAGCAATCCTAATTTTCAATCCATTTAGTCTATGATACGATATCGGGTTTATTCTCAGTTTTGGAGCAATTATATGAATAGTCTTATTTCAGAAATTTTCACAAAACTTAGTAGAAAAAAGGAAAGAGAAAAAGAAGTGAAAGAAAAAAGAAAAATCAGACTTCTTTGATTGTAAATTCTGGAAAGAATATTTAGTTCCAACGATTTGAGCCAGCCTGTGAACTGCACCAATTTTGATATTTTTTATGAATTGAGTAAATCTAGTCGGAATACTTCTAAACGTAATCATAGTTCCAATCATTCCAATTGTAACAATTTATGGATTTATTAGCCTGATTTTATCGTTGATTATCAAACGAAGTATACGAATCCGACCAGAAAAATTACTCATGGATATCATTTATGGATTGTCTGAAATTTGAGCGAAATATGCAATATTTCTACAAAGTGGAGATGTATGGAAGAAATATGTACTGGTAGTTTTATTCATTTGATTATGAATTTTTGCTTATTTGAGAATTTACCATCGTAAGTCGTCATCTTGAGCGAAAGTGAATAATCCAGGAAAGTTCCCTCTCCTAATAGGAGAGGGTAATGGTGAGGTTCATAACAAAACACCTATGGATTCTTCGGCTAAAGCCTCAGAATGACAAGAAAAGAAAAATCAGATTTTTGATGAAATTATGGATGAAATAGAATAGAAAAAAGGACGCTGAATTTCAGCATCCTTTTTTGATAAACTTAAAATTTCCCATCCCAAGTCTTATGTTCTTCAATTGGAGTTTCGTATGCATCTTCATACTTAATCATAAGCGGAATCAAAGAGAAGCCTTGACCACTTGCGAATCCCGACACATCCACAGTTTTTATCAAATGATAAAGCTGATGTGTGTACTTATTTGCAAGAATCTTGGAATCATAATTATTCTTAATAATATAATATTTCCCCAATGATTCATCAGCCCTATAGATGCGATTCAGATAATCAGAATACGATTTTATAATTTCGCCTTCAGAATCATCTATTCCTTTTTTCTCCCACGATTCTCTATTTTTTAGAAATGTTGAAGATCTCAGAAATAGGTACTCTTGTGATCCAGAATTATCTGAAAGAATGTCCAAAACTTTCTTTTCAAATCCATCAAAATACTGTTTCCAATGGAAGAAGAACTCAACAAGGCGATTCACATCATCAGAATTGAATTTGAGAGTAGAGATAAACCCTTTAACCGTATAGATTATTTTAGCTTTATCTATTTCTCTGGTGAAAAAAAACTGTTTAGGATAATTATAAAAATGTAAAAATAATACATCTTTTTCTTTATCATCCATTGTCTCCAAAGCAGAACGAGTTTTCTCATGTCCGAAAATTGCACCTTTTGCCAATCGATCATCCATAAATAACCTCCTATTTTTATTTGTTTGACATTTTATTTATTATGCATAATATAATAATTTCCCCCTTTTATTCAAGGAAATAAATTAATATCCCATTTCTTTTTGATTTAAAA